>NZ_JASJCS010000063.1 GCF_030065885.1 Ilumatobacter sp.
CCGGCCGGCGCGCCACGACCACGTCGTCCACGTCGAAGAGCACCTCGAACTCGCCACCCGGCCCGGTGAGCTGGGTCAGCAGGTCGCGTTGCGCCTCGCCGACGTGGACGCGGTCGATGACGATGTACTCGATCTCCGACGGGTCGGGCAGCTTGTAGGTGTCGTCGTTGCCCCAGTACGACGGCACCCACGGGTTCGGCCAGTCGTAGATCTGCTCACGGTGCGACAGGTGCGGACCGAGCGCATAGGTGGCGGTGACCGAGACACCGTCGGGCACGAGGTCGACCGCGTCGCGCATCGCCTCGTGACGCGGCACCGGCGTGGCCCACACACCGTCGTTGGCACTGATCGGCGACGGCGACCACGCGATGTTCGTGACGTAGGCGCACACCAGCAGCCACGGCAACAGGAACCGCTGCACGAACCGGTATCGCCACAACCAGCGGGCACCCTCGATCGAGGCGATCACGATCGGGGCGATCATGACCGCCGTGTACTGGTAGCGGATCGTGCGCGCGTACGGGCTCGCCCCGATCACGCTGGCGAGCGTCTGGGGAACCGCCATCGCGAGCTGCCCGAGCCCGGCGAGCGGCAGGCCGCCCCACGGCAACAGCAGGTCGCGGTAGAAGCGGAGCCGGTCGGGCTGCGTCGCGTCGGAGACGACGCGGTCCGGCCGCGTGATCATCGTCTCCGCGATCTCGAACGTGTCGGCGCCGTACGCGCCGTAGAAGTACCCGATGTAGAACGGCTGCTGGCCCTGGTTGAACCCGGGGATGATCAGGCGCGTGCAGACCGCGTACCAGACGACGCCCAGCGCCGTGACGCCGAGTGCGATGCGCTGGTCGCGCTTGGTGCCGTCGCCGTCGCGCCGCATCATCCACCACAGGACGATGCCCATGACGACCACGAGCAGCGCCGTGTCCTCACGGGTGGACAGCGCGAGCAGGAGGGCGACGAAGAACGGCCGCCAACGGCGCTGCATAGCGAACCACCACGCGAACAGCAGCGGCGTCACGACCAGGGCCTCGGGATGGAAGTTGGCCCACGAGATCCACTGGATCGGCGCGTACAGCAGGTAGACGATGGCGAAGACCGTGCCGATCCAGGGGTTGCCGAGGCGGTCGCGAGCGATCAGGTACGTCGGGATCGCGCCCGCGCCGAGCGCCGTCGCCTGCGCGGCGTACAGGAACGACGGCCCGGCGCCGAACCAGTAGAAGGGCGCGAACAGCACGGCGATGAGGTTGACGTGGTGGCCCCAGAAGTCGAGCCCTCGCACCGTCACGAACGACTTGCCCCGCGACACGAGCCAGAAGCTCTGGTCGTAGATGCCCATGTCGAACGCCCACGTGCCGAAGTTCCGGTGGTGCTGGATGCCGAGGCGCCCGAACACGACCGCGAAGATCACGGCGCCGATGAACGTCGTCCACGCTGCGGGATGGGTGGTCCGCAGCGCCGTCAGCGCGGCGTCGGTGCGCTGGGTGACCCAGCCGGGAACGACGTCGTCGGCGCCGTCGATCACCTCGTCGGCGGGTTCGACCACGTCGTCGCCTGTTCCGGCTCGCTCGTTGCGGTCGGCACCGCTGACGACATCGGTCGACACGTCGCCCGAGGCTACTGCTGCGGCGGGGAGCGAGTCGGGCAGCGTTGCGATCGAACGCAGACGCCGCCACCGTCAGAGGCGATCGCACATGTCGCGGGCGAACGCGACGAGGCCGGGTCAGGCGGCCGGACGCACCTCGGCGGCGATCGCCGCCAGGACGCCGTTGACGAAGCGGCCCGAGTCGTCGGTGGAGAACCGCTTCGCGAGCTCGACGGCCTCGTTGAGCACGACGGCGGTCGGCACGTGCGGCCGCTCGAGCAGCTCGAACACGGCCAGCCGCATCACGTTCAGGTCGAGCACGGGCATGCGGGCGAGCGTCCACCCTTCGGCCTTGGCGTCGATGCGCTCGTCGAGGGTCTCGATCGCGCGGCCGACGCCGAGCACCAGCTCCTGGGTGAGCTCGTCGGGTTCGATGACCTGCAGCTCGATCGTCGCGGCCGGGTCGATCCCCTTGGAGTGCGCCTCGTAGAGCAGGTAGAGCGCTCGTTCTCGAGCGTCGGATCGCTCGTCGGGCCGCAGCACGTCAGACCCGGGTCATGTACTCGCCCGAGCGCGTGTCGACCCGGATCCTCTCACCCTGCTCGATGAACAGCGGCACGTTCACGACCTTGCCCGTCTCGAGCGTCGCCGGCTTCGTGGCGCCGGTCTTGCGGTCGCCCTGCACGCCGGGCTCGGTCTCGGTGATCGTGAGCTCGACGGATGCCGGGATCTCGACCCCGATGATCTCGCCCTGGAAGAACGCGACCTGGGCGGTCATGCCCTCGACCAGGTAGTCGGCGACGTCGGCCAGCGTCGCCGGGGTGACGTTCATCTGCTCGTACGACTCGTTGTTCATGAACACGTAGTCGTCGCCGTCGCGGTACAGGAACTGCATCTCGTCGCGGTTGATGATCGCCTGCTCGACCTTGATGCCGGCGTTGAACGTGCGATCGAACACGTTGCCGGTCTTGATGTTGCGCAGCTTGGTGCGCACGAACGCGCCGCCCTTGCCGGGCTTGACGTGCTGGAACTCGACGACCTGGAACAGACCGTTGTCGAGCTCGAGCGTGATGCCGGTCTTCAGGTCGTTGGTGGTGATGGTGGGCATGGCGTGTCCTTGGGCGATGCGGTGAGAACCCGGCAGCCGCCGTCGACGACCTCGACCAGGTCCTCGATCCGGAAACCACCGAAGCCGACACGATAGAGGCCAGGTTCGACGGTCACGACGTCCCCGGTACGGAGTTCGGTGGTGGCCACGGGGGATTCGAACGGATCCTCGTGGATCATCAACCCGACGCCGTGACCGGTGGAGTGCAGGTACCAGTCGGCGTAGCCGGCGATCGCGGCGAGGGAGCGGCACGTCGCGTCGACCTCACGGGCCGGTACACCCGAGGCCACCGCGTCGATCCCGGCGGCCTGGATGCCGAGCAGCAGCTCGTACAGCTCGCTCTGCTCGGCGCTCGGTTCGCCGACGACGTAGCTCCGGGTCATGTCGGAGTGGTACCCGTCGACCAGCGCACCGACGTCGATCACCACCGTGTCGCCCTCGCGGATCCGCCTCGGCCCGGTCTCGTGGTGCGGCCGAGCGGCGTGCTCGGGTCCGCTGGCGACGATCGTGTCGTAGCTCGGTCCGTCGGCCCCGTGCCGGCGCATGCGGTACTCGAGCTCCATGCGTACGTCGGCTTCGGTCACGCCGTCGCCGAGGGTGGGCGCGACCTCGGCGAGGGCCGCATCGGCGCAGCGACACGCCTCGGCGATACGGGCGACCTCCCCCTCGTCCTTCACCCGCCGACCGTCGTCGATCAGACCGCGGACCGGACGGAGCGGCAGCTCGTCGGCGAGCTGCAACCACTCGTCGTGGGTGAGCGCGGCCGGGTCGGCGGCGACGGCGTCGAGGCCGTCGAACGACGCGACGAACGCCTTGCGCTGCTCGACCCTGTTCGGACCGACGACGATCTCGGCATCGACGCCTGCCTCGGCCAGTTCGTCGGCGGCGCGGTCGCGGTAGCGCCCGTCGGTCACGAGGACGAGCCGGTCGGGCAGCAGGGCGACCGATCCGTTCGATCCGGCGAAGCCGGTCAGCCACCGCACGCTCGGCTGGTCGGTGACGACGAGCGCTGTCGCGTCGTGCTCGGCGAGCCGCTCACGAACCGCGGATGCGCGGCCGGCGTACGAGATCGGCGGGAAGCGGGAGGCGTTCATGTGGCGAGCTGGTCGGCGACGGCCCGTACGGCCAGCTCGTACCCCCGCATGCCGAACCCCATCACCGACCCGCTCGCAACCGGCGCCACGACACTGACGTGCCGCCACGGCTCGCGACGGTTCGGGTTCGAGATGTGCAGCTCGACGATCGGCCCCTCGAACGCCGCCAGCGCGTCGTGGATCGCCCAGGCGTAGTGCGTGAACGCGCCCGGATTGATGATGATCGCGGCGCACCGTCCACGGGCGTGGTGGATGTGCTCGATCAGCTCGCCCTCGTGGTTCGACTGGTGCGCCTCGATCTGCAGGCCCTGCTCGCCGGCGTGCCGCTCGGCGAACGCGACGTAGTCGTCGAGCGTGGCGGTGCCGTAGATCTCGGGCTCGCGGTCGCCGAGCAGGTTCAGGTTCGGGCCGTGCAGGAGGAGGACCAGCGAGCTCACGCCCGGCACGGTAGCCGCCGCCGTCGGCCGACCGCCGTCCGGCTCAGGCCGAGCACCGCTCGAACATGGTGCAGGAGGAACCGGCCACTCAGGCCACCCCGGGCCCTGCCGGCTCGGACGGCGCGTCCGAGCCGGTGCCGCGCTCGGCCCACGTGGCGCGGTGGGCCCGGTAGAGCACGTGCGGGCGCAGCGGATCCCCCTCCGGCACGCTCGGGTGGTCGAAGTCGCCGTCCGGATCGTGACGGAGACCGATCTTCTCCATCACCCGGCGCGACTTGGTGTTGGTCGCTGCAGTGAACGAGACCAGCTCGTCGAGGCCGAGCCCGCCGGCGTGCCGAGCCGTGAACGCATGCCGGAGGCACTCGAGCGCTGCTTCGGGAGCGAACCCCTGACCCCAGTGCTCACTGCGGATCCGCCAGCCGATCTCGACGCCGTCGCGGAACCACGGGACCATCAAGCCCGTGAAGCCGATCGACTCCCCGTCGAGATCGACGCACCAGAGCCCGAACCCGTGCTCGTCGAACCGGTGCTCGATCCGGTTCATGAACGCATCGGACTCACCGCGGCTCATCGTCTGGCCGATCGTCGCCATCACCAGCGGGTCGGAGTTCAGCGCGTGGAACGCCGGACGATCGGCGTCGGTCCACCGGCGGAGCAGCAGCCGCTCGGTGCGGAGCTGGTCGGTCACGCCATTCGGGCCAGCGCGTCGAGCACCGGCTGATCGTCGACACCGGCGACGACCTCGACGCCGTCGGGCCCGTCGAGCACGAACGTCAACCCGTCGAGGGCCTTCTTGTCGCGACGCATCAGCTCGAGCAACCGTGCAACCTCGATGCCGGCCGGCAGGTCGGTCGCGAGGCCGTACTCCTCCCCCACCACGGCGAAGTGCTCGTCGACCCGCTCGACGCCGACGCGGCCGAGCACGTTCGCGAGGTGGGCGGCGAAGATCAACCCGATCGCGACCGCCTCGCCGTGCGCGAGCCGGTGCTCGGTCGCCGTCTCGAGCGCATGCGCCAGGGTGTGGCCGTAGTTGAGCAGTGCCCGCCGACCGCCCTCGCGCTCGTCGGACGCAACCACCTCGGCCTTGATCTCGACGCAGCGCGCGATCCGGCTCGTCATGTCGAGCGCCAGCAGGTCGTCCCCGGTCAGGAAGTGGTACTTCGCCATCTCGCCGTACCCGCAGCGCATCTCGCGGTCCGGCAGCGTGTCGAGGGCGTCGAGATCGCACACGACGCCGCTCGGCTGCCAGAACGCACCCACGAGGTTCTTGCCCTCGGGGAGGTTGACACCGGTCTTGCCGCCGATCGCGGCGTCGACCATGCCGAGCAGCGTGGTCGCGACGTGCACGACCGGGACGCCCCGGTGGTACGACGCGGCCGCGAACCCGGCGACATCGGTGACGAGCCCACCGCCGACGCCGATCACGACGTCGTTGCGGGTGAGACCCATGCGGGCGAACCCGCGACACAGCTCGCCGACGGTCTCGAGGGTCTTGTGCTGCTCGTCGGCACCGATGTGGAAGACCTCGTGCGGGATGCTCGCAGCGATGTGGAGCGGCACCGTCTCCTGCGTCACCACCGCGGCGCGCCGGGCACTCCCCGGGAGCAGCGTGCCGAGCTCGGCGGCGGCCCCGCGGCCGACGAGCACCTCGTAGGAGCGGTCGGCGAGCGGCACCCGGACGCGTCGGATCTCGGTCATCGCGCTACAACCCGACGCGGAACGCCTCGGCGTTGCGGACGAACTCGCCGACCGAGTCGCCGCCGAACTTGCGCTGGGCCTCTTGGGCCAGGACCAGCGCCACCATCGTCTCGGCGACGACGCCCATCGCGGGCACGGCGGTCACGTCGGTGCGCTCCTTGAACGAGACACCCGACTCCTTCGTCTCGGTGTCGACGGTCTCGAGCGTCGGCCGGTTGAGCGTGGCGAGCGGCTTCATCGCCGCTCGGGCCACGACGAGCTCGCCGTTGGTCATGCCGCCCTCGAGGCCGCCCGCCAACGTGCTCAGGCGGGCGTAGGTCTCGTTGTCGGCGTCCCACCGGATCGGATCGTGCGCCTGGCTACCGAGTCGGCCCGCCACCTCGAACCCGTCGCCGATCTCGACGCCCTTGACGGCCTGGATCGACATCAGCGCCTGCGCGATGAGCGCATCGAGCTTGCGGTCCCAGTGCACGTGCGATCCGAGTCCGACGGGCACGCCGAACCCGAGGACCTCGACGACGCCCCCGAGCGAGTCACCCTGCTTGGCGGCCGCCTTGATCGCCGCGACCATCGCATCGGTGCCCGATGCATCGAAGCACCGCACGTCGGACGCGTCGACTGCGGCGAGGTCGTCGGGCGTCGGCCGGACGGCGTCGACCGCGACCCGTGCGTCGCCCATCTGGATGACGTGGGAGATCACCTCGATGCCGAGGTACGAGAGCAGCTTCTTGGCCAGCGCGCCCGCTGCGACTCGCGCCGCGGTCTCGCGTGCCGAGGCGCGTTCGAGGACGTCGCGTGCGTCGGTGAATCCGTACTTCTGCATGCCGGCGAGGTCGGCGTGGCCCGGCCGCACCTGGGTGAGCGGCGCCTTGGTGGCGCCGGGCGCCGGCGACATCTCGTCGTGCCACTTGTCGGAGCGGAACCACTCGGTGTTCTTGATCTCGATCGCCACCGGCGAACCGAGCGTGCGGCCGTGCCGGACGCCTCCGATCAGCGTCAGCTCGTCGACTTCGAACTTCTGACGCGGGCCGCGGCCGTAGCCCAGCCGGCGGCGAGCCATCTCGGCCTGGATCTCCTCGACGGTGATCTCGAGCCCCGCAGGCAAGCCTTCGACGATGACGACGAGCGCCTGGCCGTGCGATTCGCCGGCGGTGAGGAAGCGGAGCATCGGCCGCAGGCTACCGGCGGGCCGCGACGAGCGAACGGCCGGTTCGCACCGAGGGAGCCCCGGTCGGATCAGGCGCGGGCGGCGAGCTCGGCCTCCGCGGCCGCCCGCATCGCTGCCGGGTCGGGGCGGTGCCCCGTCCACAGCTCTTGCTGGAGGACCGCTTGGTGGACCAGCATGCCGAGCCCGTCGATCGTGTCGGCACCCGCCGTGCGGGCCGCTCGCAGCAGGGCCGTGTCGAGCGGGTGGTACACGATGTCGGCGACGACGATGCCTGCCCGCAGCAGGCGGGGATCGATCGGCACCTCGTCGGTCCCCATCCCGACCGACGTCGTGTTGACCAGCAGCGTCGCCGCGCCGACGTCGTCGAGACCGCCGACCCTCGCCACATCGCTGAGCTCGGCCGCCGACCGGGCTCGTTCGGTGGTGCGGTTGACGATCGCGACGTCGGCCACGCCGGCGCGACCGAGCGCGTCGATGATCGATCGTGCGGCGGCCCCGGCGCCGAGCACGACCGCGGTGCTGTGCGTGAGCTCGACCCCGGACGCGATGACCGAGTCGACGAACCCCTGCCCGTCGGTGCTGGCGCCGAACGTCGTGCCGTCGTCGCGCAGCACGACGGTGTTGACCGAGGCCAGCGCCGCCGCGGCGTCGTCGACCTCTTCGACCGCCGCGGCCACGTCGGCCTTGTGGGGCATCGTGACCGACAGCCCACCGATGCCGAGCGTCCGCATCGCCTCGACGGCGCGTCGAGCGTCACCGGCGGCGACCTCGAAGGCCACCATGGTCCAGTCAGCGCCGGTCGATTCGAAGCCGGCCCGGTGAATCGCCGGCGAGAGCGAGTGACGAACCGGATCGCCGATGACCGCCGCGAGTCGGGTGCGTGCGGTGATCATCAGTCGAGCAGGCCCGCCGCCGCCGCCGCATTGACGTTCTCCTGGTGCTGCTCGCCCGTGACCGCGAACGCATGGCCGCCGTCAGGGCTGGCGAGCACGTAGAACAGGTAGGCACAGCCCTGCGTCGGGTCGTCGAGCACCTGGCAGATCGGATCACCGGGCGGCGGGTTCGGCGCCGGGTTGAGCGCCGCCCGGATCGACGCCCGCCCGGGGTTCGCGATCGGCGTCACCGGGAGGCCGGCGTTGAGGTAGGTGTTGTACGGACCGGGGATCTGGCGCATCTGCGGGAAGGGCATGTCGGGGTCGGGTGCGCCGTACCGGACGGCGGCGTCGATCTGGAGGTTCATCCCGAGGAACAGGCGGTTGTAGATCACTCTCGCGATCTTGGCGCGGTCCTCGTCGAGCTTGGCCTCCTTCTCGATCATCGACGCGATGACGAGGATCTCGTACGGGGTGCGACCGAGCGCCTCGGCCTGCTCGTCGAGGTCCTCCTGGGACGCGACTCGCTCCATGATCGAGATCATCCGCTCGACCACCTGGGCCTCGTTGTCGGCGTTGGAGATCTGGTACGTGTCGGGGAAGAGCAGGCCCTCGAGCGAGCGTTGCCCCGGGCCCCGGTAGCGGGCAGGGGCGAACGGGTCGTTGGCAGCCTCGACGAACGCCTCGGCGCTCAGGCGCGGCATCGTCTCCTCGAGCCGCTGCCCCATCTGCTCGATGGTGAATCCCTCCGGGAAGGTGATCCGCTGGTACGTCTGGTCGGGTGGGGTGCGCAGCCGGGCCAGCACGTTGCCCATGTGGTCGTTGAGCGGCAGCTGGTAGAAGCCCGGCGTGATCTCGAGGCCGCCCTTCTGCTCGACGTACCACGTGAAGACCGACTCGTCCTCGACGAAGCCGCCCTCCTCCAACCGGGCGGCGATCGAGTCGACGTCGTCGGTCTCGAGCACGGTGAACGGCACCGACCGGACGTCGCCGTTGCTCGGCTGCACCTTGCCGGTGTACCACCAGCCCACGTAGCCGGCGACGAGGACGAGCACGATCACGAGCACCATCGAGAGCCAGACCGCCCATTTGACGATGCGCGTCTGCCGGCGGAGCGGCTCGACCGCGGGCACCTCCGCGACCTCGTCCCACCCGTCGAGCTCCCAGTCGGACCGGTTGCGGTCCGACCGGTCGAGCTCGGGCTCACCGACGATGCTCACGTCATCGCCTCCACCACACGGGCACCTCGCTCGGACATCGCACCGACGAGCACGCCGACTCGACGCGCGTCATCGCTCCTGCGCCGCCCTCGAGTCGAGCCAGGACTGCAGCATCACCGCGGCGGCCACCTTGTCGACGACCTTGCGGCGCTCGACGGCGTTGAGACCCGCCTCGAGCATCGAGCGGTCGGCGGTGACGGTGGTCAGGCGTTCGTCGTGCATCTCGACCGGCACGTCGACCAACGTAGCGAGGCGGCGCGCCTCGGCGACGGCAGCCTTCGCCGCCTTGCCCTCCGACCCGTCCATGTTGAGCGGCAGGCCGAACACGATGATCTCGGCCTCCTCCTCCCTGGCGATGCGGGCGAGCTCGTGCAGATCGTGCTGCTTCGACTTACTGCGCTGCAGGACGAGCAGGGGCGACGCGATCGTGCCGGACAGGTCACTGACGGCCAGGCCGATCCGTTTGGTGCCCGGGTCGACGCCGAGCGCCCGGACACCGGCTCGGCTCACGCGGTGGCGGCCTCCGACGCGATCCGCATGGCCTCGTCGAGCCCGCTCGGATCCTTGCCGCCCGCCGTGGCGATGTCGCCCTTGCCGCCCCCGCCACCGCCGACGGCCCTCGCGGCGGTCTTGATGAGGTCGGCTGCGGCGATGCCCTCGTCGGGCTGCACCGCGGCGACGAGGCTGACACCGCCCGTGGGAGTCTCGCCCATCAGCACGACACGGCGGACCTCGGGTTGCTGGCGAACCGCGATCGCGAGGTCGCGGAGGTCGCCGGGCTCGAGACCGTCGAGGCGCTGCACGACGATGCCGTCGGCCGCCGTGCCGGCGAGCTCGGATGCGCGGCCGGTCGCGAGCTGGCTGCGGAGCTGCTTGAGCTCGCCCTGGAGCGCCTTGATCTCATCGAGCTTGCGCTCGACGCCCTCGACGACCCCGCCCGTCGTGCCGACCAGCTGGGCGATCTCGGCGAGCTGCCGCTCGTCGCGTTGGAGCAGCTCGACCGACGCAGCGCCGGTGATCGCCTCGATGCGCCGCAGGTTCGACCCGATCGACGACTCGCTGACGACCTTGACGGCACCGATGTCACCGGTGGCGGCCACGTGAGTGCCGCCGCACAGCTCGATCGAGGGGCCGGCTTCGAGCACGCGCACGACGTCGCCGTACTTGTCGCCGAAGAACGCGACGGCGCCCATGGCTTCGGCTTCGGTCTTCGAGGTCTCGAACGCCCGCGCCCGCTCGTTGCGCAGCGTCTCTTCGTTGGTCAGCCGCTCGATCTCGGCGATCTCGTCGGCGGTCACCGCGTCGTAGTGCGAGAAGTCGAAGCGCAGGCGGTCGGGGCCGACCCACGAGCCCGCCTGCTTGACGTGGTCACCGAGCACGTGGCGCAGCGCCCAGTGCAGCAGATGGGTCGCCGTGTGGTTGCGGCGGATCGAGTTGCGGCGGTCGGCGTCGATCGTGGCGGTTGCCTGCTGCCCGGCCGAGACCGAGCCCGACGTGACCCGCGCGAGGTGGCGGCGGAGGTTCGGTAGCGCGAACGTCGTGTCGACCACCTCGGCGGTGCCGGTCTCGGTGACGATCGTGCCGGTGTCACCGATCTGGCCGCCGCTCTCGGCGTAGAACGGCGTGCGATCGAGGAAGACGTGCGACAGCTCGTTACCGTCGTCGTCGGTGCCGCCAGGCAGCACCGCGAGCACTCGGCTCTGGGTCTCGTCGTCGGTGTAGCCGAGGAACTCGGTGACGCCGAACTGCTCGACGACCTCGCGGTAGCCGTCGAGCTGGCCGTCGTCGCCGCCCGAGTCCTTGCGCGCCGCCTTGGCGCGTTCGCGCTGCGCCGTCATCTCGGCCTGGAAGCCGTCGAGGTCGACCTCGACGTCGCGCTCGCCCGCGATCTCCTGGGTCAGCTCGAGCGGGAACCCGTACGTGTCGTGCAGCAGGAAGGCCGTCGAACCGGGCAGGCTCGCACCCTCGCCGAGCTCGTCGTCGAGGATGCCGAGACCGGTCTTCAGGGTGTGGCGGAAGCGCTCTTCCTCGCGCGTCAACACGCCGACGATGAAGTCGCGGTTCTTCACGACGTCGGGGTAGGCGTTGCCCATGATGTCGATCGACATCTCCACGAGGCGCGGCATCACGAGCTGATCGGTGCCGAGCAGGAACGCGTAGCGGACCGCACGGCGGAGGATGCGCCGCAGCACATAGCCGCGACCCTCGTTGGACGGGAAGACGCCGTCGCTGACCAGCATCGTCGAGGAGCGGGCGTGCTCGGCCAGCACTCGCATCGCGAAGCTGTCGCGGTCGCCGTAGTCGCCGACGGTGTACGACTTGCCGGTCAGCGACTGCGCCGTCTCGATCAGCGGCAGCATCAGGTCGGTCTCCCAGACCGAGTCGACGCCCTGCAGCAGCGCGAGGATCCGCTCGAGACCCGCGCCGGTGTCGACCGACGGCTTCGGCAGCGGCGTGCGCGTGCCGTCGGCCGTCTGGTTGTACTGCATGAACACCAGGTTCCAGAACTCCATGAACCGGTCGCCGGCCGGGTCGCCGAGCGGCCCGCCATCGGGACCGAACTCGGGCCCGCGATCGATGTGGATCTCCGAGCACGGACCGCACGGCCCCGTGTCGCCCATCTGCCAGAAGTTGTCCTTGTCGCCGAGCCGCTGGATGCGCTCCATCGGCACGCCGACCAGCTCGTGCCACATCTGCTCGGCCTCGTCGTCGGACTCGTGGACGGTGATCCACATCCGGTCGCCGTCGAGACCCCAGCCGCCGCTCGCCGGATCGCCGGTGACGAGGTCCCAGCTCCAGGGGATGATCGCCTCTTTGAAGTAGTCGCCGAAGCTGAAGTTGCCCATCATCTCGAAGAACACGAGGTGGCGCTTCGTGCGACCGACGTCGTCCAGGTCGTTGTGCTTGCCGCCGGCGCGGGCGCACTTCTGGGAGCTGACCGCACGGGCGTACGGCGGCACCTCGTCGCCGACGAAGTACGGCTTGAACGGCACCATCCCCGCGACGGTGAACATCACGGTCGGGTCGTGCGGGATCAGCGAGGCCGACGGCACGACCGTGTGGTCCTTCGCTGCGAAGAAGTCGACGAAGGACTGGCGGAGCCCGTCAGCCGTGATCGAGTGGTTGCCGTTCGTCATGGTCGGGTCAGCCTACCGACGCACGGGTGTTCGACCGCGTCCGGTTGCGGCGGCCGGCCAGCGTGTCGACGTGCCCGGCGGTTTCGTGCGCGCCTCAGTCGCGCGGCGGAGCGGCGGTCAGTCGTTGCCGCCGGCAGCCGCGGTGTCGACCTCGGTGATCTCGACGTCGGTGATCTCGACGTCGGACGGTGCCGAACGGGGCGGAACGGTGAGCCCGCTCGGCTGCTGCTCGTTCGCCTGGCGCTGCTCGGAGGCGCGTCGAGCGCCGATGAGGTAGGCGGCACACTCGCTGTGTCGGACCCTGGTGGCTGCTCGCATGGTCGGGACCGTCCGCCTCGGCGACTCTCGGTCAAGGTGGTCTGGCGGAATCCAGGCGGGGCCGATGGACCGGACGCCCCGCTACCGTCCCGGACGACGGAACGAGTCGGCGCGCTGCGCACCTCGGGATCGCCGCGGTCAGCGGCGCTGCCCCGGGTCGGCACGCTGCGCAGCCGGCGCTCCGTCGACCCGGCCGCTCGCTCGGCGACCGCCGACCGCCTGCGGTTCGGCGGCCGTGGGACGACGACGGGTCTCGATCGGCGCCAGCGCCGTCCTCGAGTGTCGATCGGTCGCCCGTCCCGGGCAGCTGTCGACCGACGTCTGGGGTCGGTCGGGAAGAAGGCGTCCCGGAGCGCGGCGGTCATCACCGGCGGACGAACTCGAGGCGGGTTCTGCCGCGCTCGAAGACCAGCCGCCCGCCGTCCAGCCGTCCACCGGTCTCGATCGCATCAGCGACGTCGTGTTGGAGATCGCCGAAGTCGACGCCGCCGACCGAGCAGTCCTCCTGGAACTCGGTGGTGTCGTCGATGAGGACGACGAACTCGAGGCAGGCGAGCCGGACCGTGGCGCGACGGTCGTCGATCTCCAGTCGGGCGGGAGCGTCGTGCTCGACGTCGTCGACGATCACGACCTCGGCGGTCCACCCGCCGTCCGAACCGGCCGGGAATCGCGTGTCGACGAGACGCTCCCGCACCCCGATCCACACGATCGCGATCAGGAAAGACGACGAGCGGCACCGCCGGGAGGAAGCGCCGCCAGGCGGGTGGCGACGCGAGGGGCTCGTCCGACTTGCGACCGCCGAGCGTCGGGTCTGCGGGCACCTCGTCAGTATCACACCGCCCGATGCACCCCGCGCCTCACGTCTCCAGTCCGGTCGTCACCGAGACTGTCGTCCCGGCCGTCCGGCCTGGGATCAGGCGACCGATCCCGTGCGCGACCGGCGCAGCGTGCAGCTGGCTCGGCCGCCTGCGAGGATGGCGGTGTGCCCGGCACGTCGGTCTCCTATGCCCGCATCGCCGACCGGTACGAACACGCCCGGGGCGGCACCGAGCGGGCCGATGCGCTGGTCGAGGCGATCGGGCCGTGGCTGACTGACGGGCTGATCTGCGACGTCGGCGCCGGCACGGGCGTCGTGACCGAGCGGTTGCGCACGGCAGGTCGGGACGTGCTTGCCGTCGACCTCTCGATCGAGATGCTGCGGCGGGCGGCCGAGCGCCTGCCGGGCAGGGTCGCCGTGGCAGACGGCTCGCACCTGCCGCTGGCGGACGGGACTGTGGACATGATCACGTTCGTCTGGGTGCTGCACCACGTCGCAGACCTCGACGCCACGCTCCGTGAAGCCCGGCGAGTGTTGCGGCGGGGCGGGCGGATCGTGACCGTGAGTGGGTTGTCGATCCCGACCGCCGACGAGATGTCACCGGTCTTCGAACGGCTCAACGATCGACTACGACCCGATCGGGTGCGGCAGTCGCTGGCCGTCGCTGAGGTTGCAGGGTCGGTCGGCTTCACGATCGCGCACGAGGGCACCGCTCGAACCTCGGCCGAGACGTCGCCCAACGCGCTGGCCGACGCGATCGAGGAGCGGATGTTCTCCCACCTGTGGGACCTCGACGAAGAGCAGTGGCGCACGATCGTCGCGCCGGCGGTCGATGAGCTGCGATCGCTCCCCGAGCCGGACCGGGCGCGACATCGTGTCTTCGACCATCCGCTCCTCGTCCTCGACCGCTGAGCTCACCTGTCCTGATGGTCTCACCGAGCACGACGAGGGGCCTGCCCGACTCCGCCTGAGATCACGTCGTGTCACGTTGTGTCAGACACAACGTGACAGAACCGGCGATGTCAGCCTGTGGCGATCTGCGCCCCGAGCGGTCAGTGGCGTCGCCGGAGGATCGAACGCAGCGGAACCGTCAGCGCAGGGTGAAGCGCGGTTCGCCGGCTGCGGTCGATCCGATGACCGCAGCGGTGTGGCCAGTAGCTTCGAGCTCGGCGAGCACGCCGGACGACTCGCCAGGATCGACGCCGAACACCAGCCCGCCCGATGTCTGGGCATCGGCGACGAGGATCTGGTGCACCTCGTCGTGCGATCCGGCGTCGAGGATCGACCGCCCCCATCCGAGGTTGCGGCGACTGCCGCCGGGTACGACACCTGCGGCGGCGAGCTCGGCGGCGCCGGGCAGGAACGGCACGGCGTCGAAGTCGACCGCCACGGCGACCCCCGATTCGACCGCCATCCGGCCGAGGTGGCCGAGCAATCCGAACCCGGTCACGTCGGTGCACCCGGTGGCGCCGGCGGCCACTGCGAGGCGGGCGGCGACGTCGTTGAGCCGGGTCATCGACTCGACGGCTGCGTCGGCGACCTCGGACGACGCCTCACCGGCCTTGATCGCCGTCGTGATGACGCCGACGCCGAGCGGCTTGGTGAGGACGAGGTCCTGCCCCGGCTCCAGGCCGCGGTTCGTGAGGACGCGATCGGGATGCACCACGCCGGTGACCGCCATCCCGTACTTGGGTTCGGGATCGTCGATGGTGTGGCCGCCCGCGACGACGAACCCGGCCGTGTTCGCGATGTCCTGGCCGCCGCCGAGCACCTCGTCGAGCAGCTCGATCGGCAACGCCTCGGCGTTCCAGCCGACGAGGTTGAGCGCGAACAGCGGCTGACCACCCATCGCGTACACGTCGGACACGCTGTTCGCAGCTGCGATGCGGCCCCACGAGCGCGCGTCGTCGACCACCGGCGTGATGAAGTCGGCGGTCGAGATGAGGGCGCGCTCGTCGTCGAGCCGCCACACGGCGGCGTCGTCGCCGGACTCGGGGCCGACGAGCAGTTCCTCGGGGTGTTCGGAGTGGAGATGGCGCACGACCTGCGCCAGTTCGCCGGGGGCGAGCTTGCAGGCTCAACCGGCACCGTGGCTGAACTGCGTGAGCCGTGTCACGGGTTCGCTCATGTCGTCCACCCCCTTCCCGCACTCGTCATGGAAGGCCGAGACTAACGGCCGGATCGGTGGCCTGGTCGGCCAGCACCGTCCCGACCAGCATCGTCGGGCCCGACGGGCGATCCGCGATGACGTAGATCGTGTCCCGTCGCCCCACCGCCGTGAGGCGCACGTCCCACCGAGATGCGTCGAGGCCGAGCAGGTCGTCCAGTTCGACCGTCTCCCATGCATCGAAGTCCCGACTCACCCGCAGCAGCGGGCTGCTACGCGGGTCGGCGGCGACCCACCCGAAGTCGGCCCGGGATGCGCTGACGACCCCCGGGACGTTCGGCATCTCGACGAACCGCTCACCGTCTGCGGTCGAGAACGCAGCGTGCCGGCCGCCGGTGTGAATGGTCAGTCGAGCGTCGGGATACGAGCCGTGCAGACCCACCGGAGTGCCCGCCGTTCGCGCCGCCGGCAGCTCGAGCTCGCTCCACCTGCGACCGTCGGCCGACCGCCACAGCCTCACGTCGTCGTCCGCGTCGGCCACCCGCGCCAGCACGCCTCCGCCGAAGCGGACCAACTCGACGCGATCGTCGAGCTGCCACGGCCGGGCGACTGGTGCGAAGTCCTGACCGTTCCAGCCCAACCAGACGAGATCGACGCTGCCGGCAGCCGCCTCCAACGGGCCCCGACCGGGATGTGCGTCGAACGACCAGACGGTCGCACCGTCGGCGTCGACGACGTCGAAACCGCCGGGTCGCGGTGCGGGCGACAACCTGAACTCCTCGACGCCGAGCCCGCGGTAGTCGCCCTGCGCCGCCCTGATCGCCCGATCGCCATCGGTGAGCCGCACCCGATACGAACCGTCATCGACGACGTCGACGAACTCGCGCCACGGCAACTCGACTCGGCGTGATGCGAGCAGGAACAGCTCGTTCCCGAGAACGATGGGGAACCCGTCGGACGGATCGAGTGCCGGAACGGTCTCGGCCACGAGACCGTCCGGCACCGCCTGTGACGATCCGGCGAGATCGGTCTCCTCCCATCCGGTCGGCATCTCCACGGCGAGCGTGAGCGATGCCTCACGACCGGCGAGGCGCCAGGCGATGCCACCGACCTCGCGGACAGTCTCCTCGTGTGATCGCCACCGACCGTCGGTGCCGAGCTCCCATCGACGTCCGCTGTCGTCACCACCGACCACGTCCCCGTTGGCGTCGAGCGCCACGAACTCGGGCAGCATCCGCTCGACGCCGTCGACGTGGTCCCAGACGATCGTGCCCACCGTCGACCCGTCGAGTGCGCGGACACCCTCCAGGGTGTTCGCGACCGGCAACTCCGACGAGGCCGTCGCCGACGGCTCGTCCCCGACCGGCGGTGCATCGTCCTGGCCCCCGAACACCACGACGGCGGCCCCCACCACGACGACCCCCGCGACCACGACGGCCGCGATCAGCGCGTTCGCGCCGTCCGGGTGCGGCACGTTCTCATCCACGGCGGGCCGCGGGTGCGCCCCCGAGCCGGGCACCACGTCGATCACTCGGTTCGGTTCGACGTCCCCCGAATCGTGTCGCCGGCGATCGGCCATGGACGGCCCAGTCTGCTTCGCCGCGCGACCCGGGACAAGGCGGCGGCTACGCCGGCCGGCGATACCCTGCCGCCCCGTGACGGCAGCGCCACCCGACGACGTGCACGAGTGGATCTCGTTCGAGGACGCCACCGAGCAGCGAACCTGGGTCTTCGACGCGACCTATCTCCGCTCGTCCCACCGCTGCATCTACGGCGAGGGATGTCAGGGCGTCCTCGACGCGCCGGCCGAGGAGATGGCCCAGGGCTGCTGCAGCTACGGCGCACACTTCGTCGACGACGACGACGTGCAGACGGTCGTCAGCGCGTTCGTGCGGGTCGAACCACGTCACATGCAGTTCCACGCCAAGGCGGTGAAGGGCGGCTTCCTGCGGCCCGGCGAACCCGACGGCGACGGCAACCCGACCACGGTCAGCCGGCTCGTCGACGATGCGTGCATCTTCCTCAACCGGCCGGGCTTCGAGGGGGGTACGGGCTGTGCGCTCCACATCGCCGCGCTCGACGCCGGCGAGCGGCCGCTCGACTGGAAGCCGAACGTCTGCTGGCAGGTGCCGATCAGGCTCGAGCACTCGAGCGACGACAACGGCCACGTGACGTCGCGCCTGCGGGAGTGGAAGCGCCGGGACTGGGGCGACGGCGGCGACGAGTTCCACTGGTGGTGCACCGAGGCCGCGGAGGCGTTCGTCGGCGACGAGCCGGTCTACGTCGCGTCGCGTGACGAGATCGTCGAGCTCGTCGGCCAGGAGGTGTACGACCTCATGGTCGAGCAGCTGGAGCGCCCCGGCTGGGTGCCGTTGCCGCACCCCACGGTGCGCCGGGCCTCGTAGCGTCGTGTCGGCGTGTGCGGGCGCCGGAGCGCCGGCACACGATCAGTCGGGCGTCAGTCGTCGGTGTCTGCGTCGTCGTCGTCGAACGTGACGCCGTACTTCTCGGCCAGCGCTGCGTACTCGTCGTCGGGGTCCACGTCATCGCGCGAACGCTCACCCAAACCGAGATCGAAGGCCTCTGGACCCGACTGCTTCAACTTTCGCGCTTCTTCGAAGCGGCGATGACGACCCTTCTTCACGACAGGGCTCCCAGACACTAGACAGTTGACATTGCCGGACAGCCTACCGGCTGAGCCGGCACGATCGGCGGTCCGGCGGCGGACCGGCCCACGTCTCGCCTGGTCACGACGGCCGGAATCGCGTCGCCGGCACCGTTCTACGATGACGCCGTGCACCGGACCTTCGCCATCCTCAACCAGAAGGGCGGCGTGGGCAAGACCACCGTGACCCTCGGCCTCGCGTCCGCAGCGGCCGACGCCGGCCGACGGCTCCTCGTCGTCGACCTCGACCCGCAAGCGGCGAGCTCGTGGGTGCTCGGCCTCGACCCGATGGACCTCGACGCCACGATCGCCGACGCCCTCGATCGGCGATCGGCTGCCGACGTCATCCAACGATCGGCCTGGTCGACGAACATCGACGTGCTGCCGAGCACTCCAGCGCTGCAGGCCTTCGAGTCGGGCGGCTCGAAGCGGCTCCGCAAGCTGCTCAAGCCGATCGAGCACGAGTACGAGGCGGTCCTGATCGACTGCCCGCCGTCGCTCGGCAACCTGACCCGCAGCGCGCTCACCGCGGCACGTCACGCGCTCTTGGTGGTCGAGCCGTCGTCGCTCGGGCTGCGCGGCATCGGCGGCGTGGCCGACCTCATCGACGACGTCTGGGACGCGACCAACGCCGACCTCGAACTGGCCGGCGTCGTGCTCAACCGCGTGCCGGCGGTGTCCAACGAGGCGGGTCGCCGCATCGACGAGCTCGCCCGCATCGTCGGTCGCGACGCGATCTGGTCCCCACCGATCCCCCAGCGCGTGATCTTCAACGAGGCGGTCGGCCAGCGCCGCCCACTCCACTCCTACGGCAGCCGCGCCTACCACCCGATCGCCGTGTTCGACTCGCTGTGGCGCCGTGTCCGCGGCGTCGTCCACGCGGCCCAGCCCTGATCGTCGAACCCGGATCGTCGAAACCCGGAGCGTCGGACCGGGAGCGCCGAACCCGGAGCGTCGAACCCACATCGCCGAGGCCTGATCGACACGCCGGAGCGTCGGACCGGGAGCGCCGAACCCGGATCGTCGAAACCCTGATCGTCGAACCCACATCGCCGAGGCCTGATCGACACGCCGGAGCGTCGGACCGGGATCGTCGAAACCCTGATCGTCGAACCCGGATCGTCGAACCCACAGCGCCGAAACCGGATCGTCGCCACATCGCCGAGGCCTGATCGACAAGCCGGATCGTCGACCCTGCATCGTCGAACCCGGATCGTCAGTCGGCGGCGACGTCGACGAGCCGCAGGCCGGCGCCCCGGTCGAACGTCAGCGCCGCCGCACCGTGGAGCAGCCGGTCGATGTCGGCGCCCAGCAGCTCGCGCCGCCACCCGAATCGCAACCGCGCCTCGGGGTCGCCCGCGAGGAAGGCGATCAGGTCCGCGCGGGTCGCCAGCATCGAGGTGTCGATCTTCTCGCTCTTGGCCACCTGGCTGACCCAGGCCGAGATCAGCGTCACCGCCGGCCGGAGATCGCGTTCGAGCTCGTCGCCACCCGAACGAGCTGGTGGTGGTTCGGCCCGCTTGCCCTCCTCGACCGCGTCGAGGATCTGAGCCGCGACCTTGCCGCGGCTGAATCGCTCGTCGACGCCGCGGGCCTGCGACAGCTCCTTCGGGTTGGACGGCTGGCGTTGTGCGATGCCGAGCACGGCGAGGTCGGGCAACACCTGCCGGACCGGGATGTTGCGCTCCATCGCGGTGCGCTCGCGCCAGGCTGCGACGGCCTGGGCGACAGCGCGGGGCCGGGGCCGGAGCCCCCTGACGTCCTTGAGCCGGGTCCAGGCGTCCTCGGGCGCCGTGCCGCTCACGGGCCGGCTGCGCAGCTCGTCGCTCGCTTGCGTGACCCAGTCGCGCCGACCGAGCTCGTCGAGCTGCGCGATGAGCAGATCCCGGACCTCGAGCAGGTACGCCACATCGGCCGCCGCGTAGTCGCGCTGCGCATCGGTCAGCGGCCGGCGCAGCCAGTCGGTCAGGCGATCACCCTTGGCCGGGCTGACGCCGAGCTCACCGTTGAGCAACGCCACCAGTGACGGTGTGCCGTAGCCGACGAACCCACCCGCGAGCTGCGTGTCGAAGAAGCATCGTGGGATCGAACCCACCGTGTGCGTCAGCACGTCGAGGTCCTGCTGGGCGGCATGGAACACGGCCTCGACGTCGCTGTCGAACAGCCGGCCGAGCGAGCGGACGTCGACGGCCAGCGGATCGACCAACACCAGCTCGTCCCCCCACGCGAGTTGCACCAGCGCCAAGCTCGGGAAGTAGGTCCGCTCGCGGTGGAACTCGGTGTCGATCGCGTAGCGGTCGACAGCCAGCAACTCGTCGATGATCGCCTCGAGCTCGTGTTGGTGAGCGACCCAACGATGCGGGTGGCGGATGCTCACGCCGGGCCGGTCTCGACGTCGCGGCCCGAGGCGATCCACGCCAGGGTGCCGCCGGCCACGTTGACCACGTCGGCACCCTGCGCCGCGACGAACTCGCAGGCCTGCATGCTCCGGCCACCCGAGCGGCAGATGACGTACGTCGTGCCGTTGCCGCGGAACGCGTCGACGTTGGCCGGCACGGTTGCCAGCGCGACGAGCCGGGCGCTCGGGACCCTCGCCTGCTCGAACTCGGCGGGCTCCCTGACGTCGATCACGGTTCCACCGGCGTCGATGTGCGTGGCCAGTTGGTCGACGGAGACTTCAGGGATCGTCATATCGGCAGCAGGCTACCGGCGATCACCTGAGGGAACCGGGGCGGCGGCGCCTGCGAGCCGGCCCGCGGCGTCAGCGCTCGCGCTCGTCGAGCAGGTCGCCGGGCGTGTTGACGTTGCGGACGCCTGCGACATCGACGTCGACCTCGATCACCGCCAGCTCGTCGAGAGCGGCGCCGTAGCTGCGGGTGCCGCGTGCGATCAGATCGGCGAGCGGCGCTGCGGCCCTGGCCGCCCAGTACGACAGCAGATGGCGTCGCCCGGCTGCCGTTGCGACGATGACATCGGCGGCGTCGTCGCCGGCACCGGCGCGGTCGATCAGCGCAGTGACGGTGGCAGCGTCGAGATCGGCGAGGTCGCAGGCGGCGACGACGATGTCGCCGCGGACGCGATCGATCGCCGCGTGGATCGCCGGGAGCGGGCCTTCGCCCGGCATCGAGTCGGGCGAGACCTCCAGCCCGAAGGAGGCCAGCGCCGCAGCGTCACCGCCCTGGCAGAACACCGGTTGGCAGCCGGCCTCCCACAGCGCGTCCGCGACGCGCACTGCCATCGGTCGACCATCGACGGGCAGCGTCGCCTTGTCGCTCCCCATGCGGGCGCTGGCGCCTCCCGCCAGCACCACACCGGCCGGGTGACTCGTCATCGGGCGGGGCCCGGGTTCAGGGCGCGGTCGACCGCGACGCTCGCGGCAGCGGCCGTCACGCCGGCGGGATCGAGACGACCTCGTCGTCGGGCACGCCGCTCGGGTCGAGCTGGAGCAGGAAGTGGCAGGTGCGCTCGGCCTCGTCGGTCTCGCCGATCGCGTCTGCCATACGGTGCAGGCCGAGGAGACAGTGCAGGAAGCCGACGTTGCCGTCGTGCGCCCACCGCACGTAGCCCGAACCACGCCAACCACACGCACGAAGGGCATCGAGCCCTCGGTGGTAACCCACCCGGTACGCGGCGTACCGACCGATGACATCGTGGGTGAGGTCACCCAGCGCCGCCCAGCTCTCGAGGGAGCGCGGGTTGTGCGACACCAGTTCGGCCACTGCCGCACGGGGATCATCGGCCGCCCTGGCGTGCTCGAGCGCCGTTCGCATGGCGGGGTCGATGTCCGGGAGCACCGTCACGGGGATCCCGTCCGACATCTGAATCGTTTGGTCGGTCATACCGTCAACGATACGACCCTCGCCCGCCCATTGCCCGGGGTCGCCGGGCCCTATCCACCCTGCCGTTCGTCCCGTCCCGGCCGGCCCGGCGTGGTCGGGCGATGCGAGCCGACCGGATCGCCGATGTCCTAGGGTCGTCGCATGCTCGCACTCACGCTCGGCCAGGCGAGGACGCTCGCGGTCGTGGTCCTCCTCGCGTTGATCGTCGCCGCGCTCGGAGCTGCCTGGATCATGAAGGAGATCATGCAGAAGGTCGCGCTCGTCGTGATCCTCGGCCTGCTCGCCCTGCTCGTGTGGACGCAGCGTTCGTCGCTGGACGAATGCGCCGACAAGGTCCGCGAGGGCGGCATCCGCGGCGACACGACCTGCTCGTTCTTCGGTCGTGACGTCCAGATCTCACTCAATCGCGACGACGAGTGACCGCGCTGGCCCGACGGGGCGGCGCGCACGTCGGACGGCCGAGCGAGCTCGCCGTCCTCAACGCGGCGAAGGCGGTCTCGAACACCGCCCTGCGGTGGGTCGGTCCGTTCCTGCCGACGCTCGAGCGGGCGTTCGGGGCCAGCACCGGCACGCTGACCGGCATCATCGGCGCGACCGAACTCGGCGGGCTGTCGACGATGGCGACCGGCGGCCTGCTCGACCGCGGTCACGAACGCCGGATCTTCCTCATCGGCACCGCAGCGGTCGGCGTCTCGTCGCTCATCGCCCTCGCTGGCTCGGTGACCGCGTTCGCGGTGTCGTTCGCCGTGATGCTCGTCGGCCACGCCAACCTCGTGGTCGCCGGCCACGCCTGGATCGGCCATCGGGTCCCGTTCGCCGCGCGCAGCAGGGCGATCGGCATCTTCGAGACGTCGTGGGCGGTCTCGCTGCTGGTCGGCGCGCCGATCATCGCGCTGTCGATCAGGTGGTTCGGCTGGCGGGGCGCCTACGGCGCCCTGGCCATCGGGTCGGTGATCGGCTTCGTCGCGGTGTCGCGGCTGGTCTCGGGGGCGCCGCCGCACGAACCGGACACGGCGAGCGGCTCGACCCGCCGGGCCCCTCCGTTGCCGGCGAGCGCCTGGCCGCCGATCGTCGCCGCGGCCGCGACCGCGGCGGCCGGGCTCTCGATCGTGGTCGTCTCGGGCGCTTGGCTCGACGACGACCACGGGTTCTCGACAGGCGGGCTGGGCGTCGTCGCCGCGGCGTTCGGAGCCGTCGAGCTCGTGTCATCCTCGTCGGTGGCACTCGTCGGCGACCGCGTCGGCACCCGGCGCTCGGTCATCGCCGGGCTCGTCGTGCTCGCTGCAGGGCTTGCCGTGATGGGGTGGCTCGGCGGAGGTCGCGGGCCGGCGATCGTCGGCCTGCTCGTGTTCCTCGCCGGGTTCGAGTACGGGTTCGTGTCGTCGCTGGCGCTCGTCACCGAGGCCGCGCCGCGATCGCGCGGCCGGGCGATCGGCATCGGCAACGCGGTCGGCACAGTGGCCCGTGCAGGAGCCGTGATCGCCAGCGGACAGCTGTACGAGGCGTTCGGGATCGGCGGACCGGTCGCCCTGGCCGGGGGTGCGGCGGCGGTGGCGATGATCGCCGTGGTCGTGCCCAGGCCCGCGGACCTGGGCACGAGTGCCGCCGCCGTCAGGTGACTCGCTCGACGAACTCGGTCACCCGCTGTGCGACGGCGTCGGCGTGCGTGTTCGGACCGAAGTGGCGGGCGCCCGGCACGACGTCGACCGCGGCGTCGGGCAGCGCCTCGGCGAGCGCTTCGGTGCCGAGGCGGTGATGATCGCGTGCGAGCTCGCCGCGCTGGGCCAGGACGGGAACCGTGACGGCCTCGGCCCGCCACGGCGGACGCCGGCGGAGATCGGTCAGCTCCGCGACCATCGCGACGCCTTCCTCGCGCCGTGCGGCCCTCGAGGCCGACGAGAGCCGTCCCCACCGCTCGTCGCCGAGCAGATGGCGCATGAAGCGCTCGGCGGCCTCGCCGGGGTCGTGCGCCCACGACACGGCATCACCGCCGGCCGAGTCGGTCGGCCACCACGGCTGCCACGAGTGCGGCGACTCGTAGCTGATCACACCGTCGACGACGCCCGGATGGCGGTCGACGAGCGCCAAGGCGACGTTGCCGCCGTAGCTGTGGCCGAACACGACCACCCGGTCGGCGGCGCACGCCTCGACCACTCGGAAGAGGTCGTCGACGTGGGCGTCCATGTCGAACGGGCCGTCGTGCGGGCGCGAGCGGCCGTAGCCACGACGGTCGTAGCGGGTCACGCGAAACCGATGATCGAGCCGGCGGCTGAGCTTCAGCAGGCCTGCCGAACGGTCGAGCGACCCGTGGACCAGCACGACACCGACGGCGCCTTCGACGCCGGCGGTCGCCGACCAGACGTCGGTCATCGCACCTCGACGATGCGCATCACGTCGGCGGCCGTGTCGACATCACGCCCGGGCGAACCGGCGAGCACGAGCACGGTGTCGCCGCGAGAGATGCGTTCCTGCTGGACGGCCTTCTCGACGGCGTACCAGACCATCTCGTCGGTCGACGAGTAGGTCGAGACCTCGATCGAGTCGACGCCCCAGCTCAGCGCGAGCGCGTTGACCGTCCGCGTCGTCGGCGAGAGCGCGAGCAGGGCGGCCGAGGGCCGGAACCGCGCCATCGCCCTGGCGGTTCGCCCGGCGTTCGTGCAGCACAGGATGGCGGCGGCACCGAGGTCGTCGGCTGCCTGTGACGCGGCATGCGTCAGGGCCGCCGTGACCTGATCGTCGACGCTCTCCCAGTGCTCGCGTTGGATCCGCCCGAGCCGCGCCGCCCACTGGCGGTACGACGCCTCGGCTTCGGCGCGCTCGGCGATCCTGGCCATCGTGGTGATGGTGAGCGTGGGATCGTGACCGATCGCGGTCTCGCCGCTCAGCATGAGTGCATCGGCCCCGTCGAACACCGCGTTCGCCACGTCGGTCACCTCGGCGCGCGTCGGCGACGGGGCGGTGATCATCGACTCGAGCATCTGCGTCGCGATGATCACCGGGATGCCGTACTCGACGCACCGCCGCACGATGGACTTCTGCAGGTGGGGAACGTCTTCCAGCGGGCAGTCGATGCCGAGGTCGCCGCGCGCCACCATGATCGCGTCGGACGCCACGAGGAGCTCGCTGAGGTTGTCGAGTGCAGCGCTCGTCTCGATCTTCGCGACCAACTCGGCCCGGTTGCCGACCACCGCCCGTACCTCGTGCAGGTCGGCGGCGGTCCGGACGAAGGACACGGCCACGAACTCGACGCCGGCCTCGGCCAACTGCGCCGCCAGCACCAGATCCTCCTCGGTCGGCGTGGTCAGGCGCATTCGCTCGGACTGCAGATGGACCCCGGGGCGCCCCTGGGTGTGACCGCCGGTCTCGACCACCGCCTCGGCGCGACCGTCGTCGACGTCGGTCACCCGCATCGAGATCGCACCGTCGCCGACGACCACGACGTCGCCGACATCGAGGTCGTCGATCAGCGTCTCGTACTCGACCCAGATGACCGACGCGTCGCACGACCCGTCCCCCGACCGGAACTCCACGGTGGACCCGGCCAGCAGGTCGACGCCTCCCTCGGGGAACTGACCGGCGCGGACCTTGGGGCCGGGCAGATCCGCGAGCACACCGACGGGGCGACCGACCGAGCTGGCCGCGGCACGTACCCGAGCGAGACGCTCGAGGTGCTCCTCGACCGGTCCGTGACTCAGGTTGAGGCGCACCACGTCGACCCCCGAGCGGATCAGGCGCTCGAGCATCTCCGGCTGGTCGCTCGCCGGTCCGATCGTCGCCACGATCTTCGTACGCCTCGTCATGGGTGCTTATCCTCGTCGATCGTGGAGCTGATCCTGATCCGCCATGCGCTGCCCGAGCGGCGAGAGCAGACGGATGGCCCCGCCGACCCCCCACTCGCCGAAGCCGGCCACCGGCAAGCACGCCGACTCGCCGACTACCTCAGCACCGAGCGGATCGACGCCATCTATACCAGCCCGCTGCGCCGTGCCGTGGAAACCGCGTCGCCGCTGACCGAGGCGACGGGGTGCACGGCGACCGTCGTCGACGGTGTCGCCGAGTGGGACCGGCAGTCGACCGAGTACGTGCCGATCGAGGAGCTGAAGGCGGCCGGCGACCCGCGCTACCACGAGGTGATCAACAACCTGTGGGAGGGTGAGGACCCCGTCGAGGACTTCGAGCAGCGCGTCACGACGTCGCTGGACGCGATCATCGCCGATCACGCCGGCGACACCGTCGCGGTCGTCTGTCACGGCGGGGTGATCAACCTGTTCCTCGCCACGGTGCTCGGCATCGGCGAGGAACGGACCGGATTCTTCTACCCGAACTACACGTCGATCAACCGGGTCGCCGCGTCGCGATCGGGCGTGCGATCGGTCGTGACGATCAACGAGACCGCCCACCTCCGCAACACCGGCCTCCCGATGGGGATCTTCCAGAACGGCTGACCATGTACGAGATCGACGACCTCTGCGCCTACCTCGACGGCTCGCCGTCGCCGTTCCATGCCGCCCGCACGGCGGCCGACCGGCTCGGGGCGGCCGGCTTCGCCGCAGTCGCCGACGGCGACGACTGGAGTGACCTACCGGCGGCGGGCTTCGTGCTGCGCGACGGGAGCGTCATCGCATGGCGCACCCCGGCGGACGCCCGGTCCGACGCGCCGTTCCGCCTCGCCGGCGCCCACACCGACTCGCCGTGCCTGCGGGTCAAGCCGCGCCCCGACGTCGATGCGGTCGGTTGGCGGCAGCTCAACGTCGAGGTCTACGGCGGCATCCTCAACAACTCGTGGCTCGACCGCGACCTGGGCGTCGCCGGGCGTCTCACGTCGGTCGACGGCGAGCACGTCCTCGTCGACGTGCGCAGGCCGATCGCCCGAGTGCCGCAACTCGCCGTCCACCTCGACCGCGGCGTCAACGACAGCCTCAAGCTCGACCCGCAACAGCACCTCCGACCCGTGTGGGGGTCCGGTTCCGGTGAGGACTTCGCGAGCTGGATCGCCGAGCAGGCCGGCACCGATCGACCGGCGTTCTGGGAGCTGTGCCTCTACGACACGCAGCCGGCAGCCGTGCTCGGCGGGGACGAGTCGCTGCTCGCCAGCGGGCGGCTCGACAACCAGGTGTCCTGCTGGGCGGCCGTCGAGGCACTGATCGCCGCAGAACCGACCGACGCGGTCGCCGTGATCGTGCTGAACGACCACGAAGAGGTCGGCTCGGCGTCGACGACGGGCGCCGCCGGGGCGCTGCTCGAACGAGTGCTGGAGCGCCACGTCGCCGCACGCGGCGGCGATCGCGACGACCTGCTCAGGGCGCTCGCCACGTCGAGCTGCATCTCGGCCGACAACGCACACGCCGTGCATCCCAACTACGTCGAGCGCCATGACCCCGAGCACCGGCCGCTCGTCAACGCCGGGCCGGCGATCAAGATCAACAGCAATCAGCGATACGCCACGTCGTCGGCGACCGCAGCGCGGTTCCGCAGGGCGTGTGAGACCGCGAGCGTGCCGTTCCAGGTGTTCGTCTCGCGCAACAACATGCCGTGCGGTTCGACGATCGGGCCGATCACCGCGACGCGCCTCGGCATCGACACGGTCGACGTCGGCGTGCCCCAGCTCTCGATGCACTCGGCACGCGAGCTGTGCGGCGTCAGCGACCCGCCGGCGCTCGCCGCCGCCCTGCACGCCGCCTTCGCGGAGTAGACCGCGCAGCCGGTCAGCTCTCGATCGGGTATCTCCATGGCACGCGGGTCATCGCCAGGTCGAACAGGCGCTGCAGTTCGGCGTGCAGCGCGTCGGCGTGTTCCCGGTACGCGGTGCGCGGCAGGCGTCCGCCGTCGGGCGCCACCGGCGGCGGGATCGGCGGACCGATCTCGACGTGGACCTTGCGCGGGTACACGAACTTCGACCCCTTCGGCATGACCCGCTCGGAGCCCCCGATGCCGACCGGCACGATCGGCACGCCGGCCTTGATCGCGATGTACACGGCGCCGTCGAAGAGCGGCTGCACGACCGGGCCCTCCTTGCGTTCCCCCTCTGGGAACAGCACCAGCGGGTCGCCGCCCTGCAGCACCTCGATGGAGCGGCGCAGGGCCTCGCGATCCGCCGTGCCGCGGGTGACCGGGAACGAACCGAGCGCCGAGAAGATCCAACCGAACTGGCGGTTCTTCCACATCGTGTCCTTGCCCATGAACCGCATCCGCTTCCAGCGCACGCAGCCGGCGAACGGCGTGTCCAGATACGACCGGTGCACCGGCGCCAGCACGAACGCGCCGTCGCGAGGCAGGTGCTCGCGACCGTTGACGGTGAGGCGGGTGTACAGCCGCAGGATCGGCACGACCAGCAACCAGGCCACGCGGTAGAACACCCGACTGCCGAGCCCGTTGCCGGCGAGGAACGTCTCGGGCTTCTCGTCCATCGTCGAGCTCGAGAAGGTCGGCTTCGCCGGATCGGCGCCGGACTCGGACGCAGCGGTGGGCTCGCTCATGGCAGCAGCCTCAGGATGTGTTCGATCACGCCGTCGATCGACAGCCCGGTCGTGTCGACCACCACGGCGTCGTCGGCCTCGGTGAGCGGGCTGTGGTCGCGGCTCGAGTCGCGGCGGTCACGCTCGATGATCGACGCCTCGACCTCGTCGACATTGCCGCCGATCTCGCGCACCCGGCGTTCGGCCCGCACGCGGGGCGAGGCGGTGATGTAGAGCTTGAGGTTCGCATCGGGGAACACGACCGATCCGATGTCGCGCCCTTCGACCACACCCCCGCCGTGGCGGCCGACCCACTCGCGCTGGCGCTCGACCAGCACTGCCCGGACGCCGGGGTTGGCGGCGATCTGCGACACCGCCTCGGTGACCTCCCTCCCGCGGATGTCGACCGTGGCGTCGACGCCGTCGACGACGACCCGGTCGTGGTCGATGTCGATGTCGACCGTCGGCGCCATCGCCGCGACCTCGTCGAAGTCGCCCTCGACCACGCCGCGGCGCAGCGCCGCAAAGGTCATCGCCCGGTACATCGCGCCGGTGTCGAGGTACTCGAGCTCGAGGCGAGCGGCCAGCGCCCGCCCGACGGTGCTCTTGCCGGCCCCGGCGGGGCCGTCGATTGCGATCACGATCGTCTCGGGTGCCCTCAGCGTGTCGTCGCTCTGCTCGACGGTCACCACGACGTCCCCATCGGGCGGCCCTCTTCGTACCCGGCGCGGCTCTGCACGCCGACGACGGCACGGTCGTGGAACTGCCCGATGTTCTCCGCGCCCGCGTACGTGCACGCCGACCGGACGCCGGCGACGATCTGGTCGATGATGTCCTCGACGCCGGGCGACTCGGGGTCGAGGTACATCCGCGACGTGCTGATGCCCTCCTCGAACAGCTCCTTGCGGGCCCGCTCGCGCTCCTCCTCGGCACGCGTGCGGTGCTTGACGGCGCGGCTCGACGCCATGCCGAAGCTCTCCTTGTAGAGCCGGCCGTCGGTGTCGCGGTGGGCGTCGGCGGCGGCCTCGTGGGTCCCCGCCAGCCAGGATCCGACCATGACGTTGGCGGCGCCACCGGCCAGCGCCAGGGCGACGTCACGCGGGAACCGGATGCCGCCGTCGGCCCAGATGTGCTTGCCGAGGCGGTTGGCCTCGTCGGCGCACTCGACGACCGCCGAGAACTGCGGGCGCCCGACGCCGGTCATCATGCGCGTCGTGCACATCGCTCCGGGGCCGACGCCGACCTTGACGATGTCGGCGCCCGCCTCGATGAGCTGCCGGGTACCGGCGGTGGTGACGACGTTGCCGGCGACGATCGACGCCGTCGGGCAGGCCTCGCGGACCGCTGCCACCGCCTCGAGCATCTTCGTCTGGTGGCCGTGCGCCGTGTCGACCACGAGCACGTCGGTGCCCATCGCATCGAGCTGCTGCGCCCGACCGACCGGATCGGCGTTGATGCCGACCGCCGCCGCCACCAGCAGCCGGCCTCGGTCGTCGACGGCCGGCTCGTAGATCGTCGAGCGCAGCGCACCCTTGCTCGTCAGCAGCCCGAGCAAGCGGCCGTCGGCGTCGACCACGGGCGCCAGCGTCCGCCGGGCACCGTGCAGGCGGTCGAACGCTCCCTCGGGCGTGATGTCCTCGGGCAGCGTGTCGAGCTCGGTGCTCATGACGTTCTGCAGCTGGGTGAAGCGATCGAACCCGATCGCGTCGTGCTCGGTGAAGACGCCGACCGGGCGGCCGTCGGTGTCGATCACGATCACCGCGCCGTGGGCGCGCTTGTGGATCAGGCCGAGCGCGTCGCCGACGGTGTTGGTCGGCGAGAGCGTGATCGGGGTCTCGAACACCGGGTGGCGGGTCTTGACCGAGCTGACGACGGTGTTGACGACGTCGATCGGGATGTCCTGTGGGAGGACCGCGATGCCGCCGCGGCGTGCCACGACCTCGGCCATGCGCCGGCCGGCCACCGCGGTCATGTTCGCGACGACGAGCGGGATCGTGGTGCCGATCCCGTCGGGCGTCGCCAGGTCGACGTCGAAGCGCGACCCCACCGACGACAGGCCGGGTACGAGGAACACGTCGCTGTAGGTGAGCTCGTGGGAGGGGTTCGGTTGCAGCAGTCGCATGGGGATCTTCGCTCGGTCGGGCCGGAACGGGCCGGTTCAGGTTAACGGGAGGATCGCCGCGCCTACGCTGACCGGAGTGTCAGATCGATCCGGCCGTCCGGTCCTCCTCGTGCACGGGTGGGGAGGCTCGTTCGCGACCACGTGGGAGCAGTCGGGATTCACGGCGCTGCTCGCCGACGCCGGGCGCCCGGTGATCGGCATCGACCTCCTCGGTCACGGCACCGCGCCGAAGCCGCACGACCCCGAGGCGTACCGCGATCTCACCGAGCGCGTCGTCGACGGCCTGCCCGACGAGCCGGTCGACGCCGTCGGCTTCTCGCTCGGTGCGCTCACGCTGCTGCGAACCGCCGTCGACCACCCCGATCGGTTCCATCGCGTCGTGCTGGCCGGGATCGGCCGCAACGTCTTCGACCGCGACGTGAGCGGTGCCCAACAGATCGCCGACGGGCTCGCTGCGGTCCGTGACGGCGTGGAGCTGGCGTCGCTGGCCCAGCAGGTGCGGCTGTTCGTGCAGTACGCGCAGCAACCCGGCAACGACGTCGACGCGCTCGAGGCGGTCATGCGCCGACCTTCGGGCGGTGACCTCGCGCCCGAAGACATCGCCCGGGTCACGTGTCCGGTCCTCGTCGCGGTCGGCGATCAGGACTTCGTGTTCCCCGGCGACGAGCTGGCCGATGCGTTCCCCGACGGACGCTGCACCGTCCTGCGGCGTACCGATCACTTCGCGACCCCCGAGTCGTTCGACTTCATCGACGCCACGTTGCAGTTCCTCGATGCCGTCCCGGACTGACCTGATCTCGACCGACGTCGAGCTCGCCGCCGAGCGCATCCGGCGCGGCGGGTTGGTGGCGATCCCGACCGAGACCGTCTACGGGCTCGCAGGCGACGCCGAGAACGCCGACGCCGTCGCCCGCATCTTCGAGGTCAAGGGCCGGCCGACCGATCACCCGCTGATCGTCCATGTCGCGGACGCCGACCAGCTGCACGGATGGGTCGCCCGGGTCACCGACGAGATCACGGCGCTCGCCGAGGCGTGCTGGCCGGGCCCCCTCACGATCCTGGCCGAGCGCGGGCCTCGGGTGCTCGACGCCGTCACCGGCGGTCGCCCGGCCGTTGCGGTCCGCGTGCCCAGCCACCCGATGACCAACGAGCTCCTGACTCGTGTCGGCGGCGGGCTCGCGGCGCCGTCGGCCAACCGCTTCGGCCGGGTCAGCCCGACCCGGGCCGAGCACGTGCTCGCCGACCTCCCTGGCCTCCAACCGGGCCGCGACCTGATCCTCGACGGCGGCGCCTGCCCGGTCGGTGTCGAGAGCACGATCGTCGACCTGACGGTCGACCCGCCCCAGGTCCTCCGCTCGGGCGCGATCGACGCGGCAGACATCGAGCGGCTGCTCGACACACCGGTCAGCGGCGCGGCCGGCCCCAGCAGGGCCAGCGGCATGCTCGCGTCGCACTACGCGCCGACCGCGACGGTGATCCTGGCTCAGGACGCGGGTGCCGCCGAGATCGCCGCCGGTGATCTCCGCCACGGTGGGCGACGTGTCGAGGTGCTCGATCGGACCGGTGATCTCGTCGTCGCCGCCCGCGAGCTCTACAACGACCTGCGGGCGGCCGACCGCGAGGGTCTCGACGCGCTCGTCGTCGTGCTGCCGCCAGCGGCCGGGATCGGGCACGCGCTGCGCGACCGACTCATGAAGGCGGCGGCGCAGCCGGGCCCTGATCACCCCAGTCGAGGCGGTTGAGACCCTCGATCCAGGCGTCACGCACATCGTCGATGTCGGGCGGTCGCCCGCCGGGCAGGCCCGCGACCCGCAGGCTCACCGTGCTCGCGCCCGCATCGGGCACCACCTCGACGCCGCACCAACCGCGCACCGGCTCGTCGAGGGCGAGCTCGAGCAGGTAGGGAGGGTCGTCGTCGAGGACGTCGCCGAGCCAGTTCCCGACGATCAACAGCCCTTCGAACGCCTCGGCGGGCAGGGCCTCGATCGTGAACGACGGATGGTCGGAGCGGACGCGACGGGGGGCGTGCTTGTACTCGCGGCGGCCGTGCTGCGTGCGGTCGGCGGCCGCCGCTCGATCGCGCGCCTGCTCGCCCGGCGGCGGGGCTTCGGGCGGGGTGTCAGCCGCCAATTCGATGAGCGCGAGCGCTTCCGCGGCCGCCCGATTGATGCGCTGCATCCCCTCGATCGAGCCGCCGACATCCGGATGCTGCTGCTTCGCCAACCGGCGGCGCGCGGCATGGATCTCGTCGGCGGTCGCGTCGGGGCGCAGCCCGAGCACGGCGAACGGGGCGTCACGGGCCGGCATCGGTCAGCGGCGCGTCATCGCGCGTCGGTCATCGTTCGGCGGCCGTGGCCAGCGGGGCCGCCGGGGCGGGGGCGTGATCGGCCACCGGTCGAGTCGTTGCGAGCAGCACGTGGGTCGTCACCAACATCACCGCCGTGGCACCGGCGACGTGGAGGCCGACGAGCAGCTCGGGCACGCCGTTGAAGTACTGCACGTAACCGAGCGCCGCCTGGAGCACCCCGACGAAGATCCACGTCGAGAGTGGGTTGACGAGCGCGTCGCGGTCGTCCGCCGCCGTCCGGATGCGCCAGGCGATCAGCAGCGCGACACCGATCGTGATCATCACGGTCGCCCCGTGCAGGCGGGCGACGGTCGGGATCGCGATGTCGAGCCGTTCGGCCTCCTCGTCGCCGGCGTGCGGACCGGCCCCGGTGACGAGCGTGCCGGTGAACACGGCGAGCGACGTCAACACGAACAACGCCAGGACCAACCGCTTCGCCGGTTCGCTGACGGCCGGTGCCCTGGGTACGTCGTCGGGCTCGCCGGCTCGCCGCACCAGCGTGGCGGCGGCGACGATCAGCGCCATCGAGAGCAGCAGGTGGCCCTGCACGGCGATCGGGTGGAGGTCGACCAGCACCGAGATGCCGCCGAGCACGGCGTTGGCGATCACGCCGACGACGAGCCAGGCCGAGAGCACGGTCAGGTCCCGGCGCCGGGGGCGGCGGACCAGCGACCCGAGCACGGCGGCGATGACGGCGATGCCGACGACGCCGGTGAAGAACCGGTTGATCTGCTCGATCGCGGCGTGCTTGGAGGAGACGTCGATCAGCCGCTCGCTCGAGCAGTTCGGCCAGTCGTCGCATCCGAGCCCGCTGTTGGTCAGCCGGACGGCCGCGCCGGTGACGATGATGACCGCCAGCGCGACGAGGGCCCCGATCGTGACCTGGCGATAGCGAGCGGGCGACATGGCAGCTGTCAGCCTACGCCGCACGACCGCCCGAGTGTCAGGGCCTGATCTCGTAGAAGGCGTTGACTGCGTGGTCGACCGGCAGGCGTTCGAACCTCGTGAAGCCGGCGGCCCTCGCCATCTCCTCGGCCTTCGAGGCGGGGAGGCCCAGCGTGCCCAACCCGGCGCCGCCCGGCTCGGACATCGCCGACGACATGCAGCTCAGCACGCTGACGCCGTACAGGAGCGACGCCATCGGGTTGGCCTCCATGTTGCCGGCGAGGTCGTCGGCGGCGTCGATGTCGACGAGCAGCCAGTGTCCGTCGTCGTGGAGCGAGAGCCGGATCGCATCGATCGTGTCCTGCGGGTGTGACATGTCGTGGATGCAGTCGAACGTGGTGATCACGTCGAACGAGCCGTCCCGCGGCAGCCGTTCGTCGCGCGGGTCGATGAACCTGGCGTTCGGGAGCGGCGACGAGGCCAGCTTGGCCCGGGCCCGGTCGAGCGCGTGCCGGCTGATGTCGTAGCCGACGAACTCGCTGTTCGGGAACGCCTCGGCCATCATCATCACTGCGCTGCCGGCGCCGCAACCGACGTCGGCGAGCCGGGCACCGTTCTGGAGCAGGTCGACGACGCCGTCCATCGCCGGCAGCACGGTGCGCAGCAGGTTGGCGTTGTTCCACGGCTCGAAGCTGCGCTCGATGCCCTCCGCCCCCTGCGCGCCGTGGCTGTCGTAGTCGTGACCGAGCCCCGTCTCGAAGCTCTCGGGCATGCGCTCGAGTGACTGCATCGTGGCGGGGAGGCGGTGGAACATGCCCATCCCGAAGGCCGGGTGGTCGGGTGTCGCCAGCACCGCCTTCGCCTCACGCGACATCGAGAAGCGGTCGTCGCCGTCGGCGACGTCGTGGTCGAGCAGCCGTGCGGCGGCCTGGTTGTGGAGCCACTCGCGCACCCACCGCTCGTGGAGGTCGGTGGCGACGGCGAGCTCGACGCTGGTCATCGGCTGATCCGCGTCGGCCAGGGCTCGGTAGAGGCCGAGCCGGTCGCCGAGGTGGATCATCCCGGCCGTCATGGCCCCCTCGAGCTTGCCGAACACCTGGGCGCTGAACAGTCGGAGTCGGTCGTGGCCGTCGCTCATGGGCCGAACGTAACCGAGCCGATCGTGTCGGTGCCCAGGTGTTCGGCAAGCTCGAGGGGGCCATGACGGCCGGGATGATCCACCTCGGCGACCGGCTCGGCCTCTACCGAGCCCTGGCCGACGCGGATC
>NZ_JASJCS010000064.1 GCF_030065885.1 Ilumatobacter sp.
GCCACGAACCCCGACGCCGAGTTGACCGCGTTCCTCCCGACCGACGCCGCCTTCCGCCGCTTGGTCTACGAGATCTCCGGTCAGTGGATCCGCTCGGAGGCCGAGGTCTTCGCCGCCGTCGTCGGCCTCGGCGTCGAGACCGTGGGCAACGTCCTCGCCTACCACGTCGTCCCGGCGAAGATCTCGTACCGCGACGCGCTCGCCAGCAACGGTGCGACGATCCCGACGCTGCTCGACGGGGCCACGCTCGACGTCAAGGTCAAGCGCTTCTTCTGGTTCCGCTACGTGCAGCTCGTCGATGCGGACACCAACGACCGCGACGCACGCGTCGTCCGGCCGAACATCGGCGGCGAGGCCGCCAACGGCTTCGCCCACGGGATCAACCGGGTGATGCGCCCGATCGACCTGCCCTGAGCGACTGATCAACCCCCACCACCCAGCTCGCCCGAACCCCCCGGTCGGGACGAGCGGCTTCGAGAGCCGGGTTCGCAGTGCCTCCCGCGGGCCCGGCTCTCGCCGTTCCCGGCGGGCTTGCATCAGCCGGACGGCGGGGCCCGCCTGCCGCGTGTCAGCGGCGGACCGACGTGCCGTCGCGTGTGGTCTCGACGATCCAGCCGGCGGCTTGGAGCTCGTCGCGGATCGCATCGGCAGTGGCGTAGTCCTTCCCGGCACGCGCCTGATCGAGGGCGGCGGCGCGGGCGGCGATCTCGGCCGGTACGTCCGTGGCCGCGTGCAGCTCGAGTCCGAACGTCGCCGCGATCTCGTTGGCAGCGGCGACCAGGCCCGCGGCTGCGTCGTCACCTGCGTCGAGCGCCGCGTTCGCATGACGCACGGTGTCGAACAGCAGCGCGGTCGCCCGCGGCGTGTCGAGATCGTCGTCCATGGCCGAGCGGAACTCCTCGAGCACGGCCGGATCGGGCGGCGCAGCCGGCACGTCGGCGGTGCGTGCTGCGAACGCGTCGAGGCCTGCCAACGACTTGACCACCGCGTCGACGCTCTCCTGCGTGAACGTGACCGGGCGGCGGTAGTGCGACTGCAGCAACGTCATGCGGTACGCCCGCGGGTCGAACGCCTCGATGAAGTCGAGCAGGTTCGACACGTTGCCGAGGCTCTTGGACATCTTCTCGCCCTCGGCATCGACGACGAATCCGTTGTGCATCCAATGCGTGGCGAAGCGCTTGCCCAGCGCTGCGGCCTGGGCACGCTCGTTCTCGTGGTGCGGGAAGCGCAGGTCCTGGCCACCGCCGTGGAGGTCGAAGCCCTCGCCGAGCAGGCCGAGGCTCATCACGACGCACTCGCTGTGCCAGCCGGGCCGTCCGCCGCCCCAGGGTGACGGCCATGACGGCTCGCCCGGCTTCGAGAACTTCCACAGCACGAAGTCGGCGGGGTGGCGCTTGTCGCCGGCGCCGAACACCTCGCGATCGCCGCCGCCCGAGCGCATGTCGTCGAGCGACTGGTGGGCCAGCAACCCGTAGTCGGGCACGGTCTCGACGGCCAGGTACACGCCGTCGTCGGTGAGGTAGGCGTTGCCGCCGTCGACGAGCTCGCCGATCAGCTCGACCATCTCGTCGACGTACTCGGTCGCGTGAGGCACGTCGCTCGGTCGCTCGACGCCGATGCCGTGCATCGCCTTGAACCACATCGCCTCGCACTTGGTGGCGATGTCCTGCCACGGGCGGTCCTCCCGCACCGCACGGTTGATGATGTTGTCGTCGATGTCGGTGACGTTGGAGACCAGCCGCACCTCGAACCCCGACCACTCGAGGTAGCGCCGGAGGATGTCGTACGTCAGCGTGGCGCGGCCGTGGCCGATGTGCGCCGGGCCGTACACCGTCGGCCCACAGACGTAGATGCTGACCTTCCCGGGCTCGCGCAGGGCGAGCTCACGGACCTCTCGGGTCGCGGTGTCGTAGAGGTGCAGCATGGTCGGCCATCCTACGACCGGCCCCACCGATGCCGGCGTTGAGTTCCGACCGCTGAAGCCGACCCGTCGCGAGTTGTGTCCGAGACAACTTGCGACGGGAGTGGCGCTGGGATGGAACGGTGTCGCTACGACCGACCCGAGCGGAAGTACGGGTTCTCGGGAACCTCGATCTCGACGAGGTGACCGTGCCACGGACCTCCTGCGGCCCCGACCTTGAGCGCCGCGATCGTCGCGTCGCGGGTATTCGCGAACACGGCGTCTTCGTCGTCGGCCTGCGGATCGATCCACGCCGAGACGATGAGGCAGAGCTCACCGTCGGGGTCGTCCATCTTCAGGTCGAGCACCGCAGCGGCGACGCCCGCCTGCCCCGCGCCCAGCGTCAGCTCGGCGTGTCGCTGATCGGTCACACCGATCGCCGGCACGAAGAGGGTGAACGGCACGACGGGCAGATTCGGCTTGGCCACCACGACGAACGGCGAATGCCCCATCGTCGGCGTGGCCAGCGCCGTGGTCCACGCCGAACCGACGGGGCCGTCCCGGACCCCGAGCACCGTGCTCACGAGCACCGCCTCGGCGCCGGAGCCGGCGGACCCCTCCCCGAACTGGGGAGCCATCGGCGTGGGCTGGTCGGTCGTCACGGCGCCGTCTTTTTGTTCATCGCTCGCGACTCTACGCTGGCGCCATGCCGATCCACTTGCGCGCCGAGCCCGACGACTACGCCCCGAACGTGTTGTGTCCGGGTGACCCGAGGCGTGCGCAGTACATCGCCGAGACGTTCTTCGATCCCGGCTTCCGCCTGGTCAACGAGGAGCGCGGCATGCTCGGCTTCACGGGCACGTTCGAGGGCGCGCCGATCAGCGTCCAGACCACGGGGATGGGTTGCCCGTCGGCCGGCATCGTCTTCGAGGAGCTCGTGATGCTCGGGACGAAGCGCTTGGTACGGGTGGGCACGTGCGGCGGCCTCAAGGAGGGCATGCAGATGGGCGACACGGCGATCGGCATCAGCGCGACGCCGGAGGACCCGACCGCGCTCCGGCTGGCGCAGATGGACTCCTACGCTCCCGCCGCCACGTTCGAGCTCGTCGAGACCGCAGTGCGGCTGAGTCGTGAGCAGGGCGCCGAGGTCCACGTCGGCCCGATCGTGTCGAGCCACGTCTTCTACGACCCCGACCCCGGCACGTTCGCCCGGTGGAAGCGCGTCGGCCACATCGGCGTCGAGATGGAGGCTGCGATGATGTACACCGTCGCGGCGATCAACGGCCTCGAGGCGCTGGCGATGATGACGGTCTCGGACATCCTCGAGGAGTCGGGCGAGGCGACGCGCATCGGCGACGACGAGCTCAAGCGAGGTGTCGACGCCATGATGCGGATCGCCTGCCGCGTCGCCGTCAGCTGAGATTCTCGTGATTGTTCGCGACTTCTGGTCGAGCCGGCGCGTCTGTTCATCGTGCGACGCCGGACCGACCACCGTTCCCCCACCGACGTCGCCGATGCCAGTACCACGGCAGACGGCACGCCACAGGCCGATCGCGGCGAACGTCGCGACGGCCTGTGGCGGGTCGTGATCGAGTTCGAGCGCCTCCGGCGAGGCCGGGCGGCATACACCGACGACCCGCCCCGCCGCGTCGACCGCCTCCCCTGACGCCCGATCGGTCCTGGCCCGCAAGCGCGGGGCACCGATCCGAGCCCGTCGCACGGCGCCACCATCGCCGACGAGGCATTCAGGTTTCCGAGTCGGAGGCGGATCGGCCGAGCGCAAGATGCGACGAACCCGAACTGGCTGATGGGCAGCGAGCGGCGAGACGGAACGCCGCGATCGGGCGATCCGGCCCGACTCAGCTGTCGCCGCCGCTCGCTTCGGCGACCTTCTGCTTGCCGGCGCTGATCCACGGCATCATCGCCCGCAGCTCGGCGCCGACGACCTCGATCGGGTGCTGCTTGCCCTCGTCCTGCAGTCGGTGGTAGTTGGCCCGACCGGACTCGCTCTCGGCGACCCACTCGTCGGCGAACTGGCCGGACTGGATCTCGCCGAGGATCTCCTTCATCGTCGCCTTGGTGTCCTCGGTGATGACGCGTGGCCCACGCGTCAGGTCGCCGTACTCCGCGGTGTCGGAGATCGAGTAGCGCATCCCCGCGATGCCCTCCTCGTACATGAGGTCGACGATCAGCTTCACCTCGTGCAGGCACTCGAAGTACGCCATCTCGGGCGCATAGCCGGCCTCGACCAACGTCTCGAAGCCGTACTGCACGAGCTTGGTCAGACCGCCGCACAGCACGACCTGCTCGCCGAACAGGTCGGTCTCGGTCTCCTCGGGGAACGTGGTCTCGATGACGCCGGCGCGCGCGCCGCCGATCGCCTCGGCGTACGAGAGGGCCAGCGCCTTCGCGTTGCCGGTGGCGTCCTGGTCGACGGCGATCAGCGCCGGAACGCCACCACCTTCGACGTACGTGCGGCGCACGAGGTGACCGGGACCCTTGGGCGCGATCATGATGCAGTCGACGCCTTCGGGCGCCGCGATGCGCCCGAATCGCACGTTGAAGCCATGGGCGAACGCGATGGCGTCCCCGGGCTGGAGGTGGCCGGCGATGTGCTCGTCGAAGATCCGCTTCTGCTCGGTGTCGGGCGCGAGGATCATGATGACGTCGGCCCACGCCGCGGCGTCGTCGAGCGACTTCACGGTCAGGCCCGCGTTCTCGGCCTTCGGCTTCGACGACGAGCCGTCGCGGAGGCCGACGCACACGTCGACGCCGGACTCCTTGAGGTTGAGTGCGTGGGCATGGCCCTGCGAGCCGTAGCCGATGATCGCGACCTTGCGACCGCGGATGATCGTGGGGTCGGCGTCGGCTTCGTAGTACACGTTGGCGGCCATCAGCCCACCTTTCCAGTCTGTTGCTTGTTGGAGACGGCGCGCAGGCGAGCGCCGCGATCGAGTTTCGGGAGCGCCACCCTGCCGGTGCGCTGGAGCTCGACGAGGCCGTAGCCCCCGATGAGCTCTTCGAAATCATCCAGCTTGTCGGGGTGGCCCTCCAAACTGATCGTCAGCGCCTCGGCGGCGACGGCGAGGATCTTCGCCTCGAAGATCGTGACCAGCTCGACGATCTGACCGCGCTCGGACGGGGCGGCGCGCACCGTGGCCAACAGCAGCTCGCGCTCGACCGAGCGTCGCGGATCGAGTTCGCTGATCTTGACGACGTCGATCAGCTTGAACAACTGCTTGGTGATCTGTTCGAGCGGCGCCGACTCGACGTCGACGACGATCGTGATGCGGCTCATCCCCTCGTCCTCGGCGGGCGCGACGGCGAGCGAGAAGATGTTGTACCCGCGCCGGGCGAACAGCCCGGCCACGCGCGCCAGCACGCCGGGCCGGTTCTGGACGAGCACGGACAGGATGTGGTGGTTCAACGACGAACCGAACGGGTTGATGGCAGTCATGAGAGTGCTCCTCGAGAGCGTTACAGAAGGTGTCTGACACCTTCTGTAACGCTGGTCAGGCGAGTCGATCGCGGATGGTCTGCTGGGTCGGGTGCACGATCAGCTCGTCGTTCGACGCGCCGGCGGGCACCATCGGGAACACCTTCTCGTCGGAGTCGGTGCGGAACTCGACGACCACGCTGCGGTCGTTGATCGCGTTCGCCTTCTCGATCGCCGGGGCGACCTCCTCGGGCGACTCGACCCGGATGCCGACGCAGCCCATCGACTCGGCCCACTTCACGAAGTCGGGCACGTCGGTCGAGAGGTACACCTCGCTGTAGCGCTCGTCGTAGAACATCTCCTGCCACTGGCGGACCATGCCGAGGTAGCTGTTGTTGAGGAGCGCCACCTTGATCGGGATGCGCTCGACCGTGGCGGTCACCAGCTCCTGCGCGGTCATCTGGAAGCAGCCGTCACCGTCGACGGCCCACACCGTGTGATCCGGCCGGCCGACCTTGGCGCCGATCGCAGCGGGGACCGAGAAGCCCATCGTGCCGAGGCCACCCGAGTTCACCCAGGTGTACGGCTCGTCGAAGTTCCAGTGCAGCGACGACCACATCTGGTGCTGCCCGACGCCGGAGCAGAGGATCGTGCCCTCGGGCGCCGCGTCGCGCAGCTCCTCGAGGCAGTGCTGCGGCTTCAGCGCGGCGCCCGGCTCGCTGCGCTCGTAGGTGAGCGGGAACTGCTCTTGCCAGCCGGAGATGCGGCTCTTCCAGGCACTCGTGTCGGGCTGCTCGGCGCCACCTTCCTTGAGGTCGCGGATGGCCCTCACGATCTCCTCGGTGACGAGCCGGCAGTCGCCGACGATCGGCACGTCGGGGCGCCGCACCTTGCCCTGTTCGGCCGGGTCGATGTCGACGTGGATGATCTTGGCCTCCGGCGCGAACGAGTCGACCTTGCCGGTGATGCGGTCGTCGAAGCGGGCGCCGAGGTTGATGAGCAGGTCGCTCTTCTGCATCGCCGTCGTGGCAGTCGCCGTGCCGTGCATGCCGGGCATGCCGAGGTTGAGCGGGTGGCTGTCGGGGAACACGCCACGCGCCATCAGCGTCGTGACGACGTGGATGCCGGTGAGGTCGACGAGCTCGCGCAGCACCTCCGCGGCACGCGCCTTGAGCATGCCGCCGCCGACGTAGAGGACCGGGCGCTCGGCCTGCATGATGAGGCGCGCCGCCTCCTTGATCATGCGCGGATGCCCCTTCGTGGTCGGCCGGTAGCCGGGCAACGACGCCGACACCTCGTCGTCGCTCGGCCAGTACCAGCTCATCTCGTTCTGGAGGATGTCCTTGGGGACGTCGACCAGGGTCGGGCCGGGGCGGCCGGTGGTGGCGATGTGGAAGGCCTGCCGCACCACCATCGGGATGTCGTCGGCGTCGAGCACCAGCTCGTTGTGCTTGGTGCACGACCGGGTGATGCCGACGGTGTCGCACTCCTGGAACGCGTCGAGCCCGATGCCCGAGCTGGCCACCTGTCCGGTGATCGTGACGGTGGGGATGGAGTCCATGTAGGCGTCCATCAGCGGCGTGACCATGTTCGTCGCCGCCGGACCCGACGTGACGACGGCGACGCCGGCGCGCCCGGTCACGTGCGCGTAACCCTCGGCCATGTGGCCGGCGCCCTGCTCGTGGCGTACCAGGATGTGGCGCATCGAGGACTCGATCAGCGGGTCGTAGGCCGGGAGGATCGCACCGCCGGGCAATCCGAACACGGTGTCGACCTGCTCCATCTCGAGCGATTTGATGAGGGCTTGGGCTCCCGTCATTCGGGTCATGGCTTGGTCTCCTGGTCGAAGGGGGTCGTGGGCGGACGTCGGTGGGCGAAAAACGAAACGACCTCCCGTCGTCGGGAGGTCGGGGCGCACGCGGCAGGTGAAGCCGGTGCGCTAGTCGATGAGTACTACGAGGGCGCGAGGTGCTGCACGCATCAGGCGACAGCATGACAGAACTCCGGGTGGAACACAAGCGCGGGTGGGCGCCGCAACGGGGCGGACTGTTGGCGCGGCTCCGCTCACGACCCCCGCGCCGAGCCGAAGTCGACGACCACCCGAGCGCCGCCGAGCGGGCTGTCGTCGATGGTCACCGACCCGCCGTGAGCGATCGCGACCTGGTGTGCGATCGCCAGCCCGAGACCGGAACCCGGCCCTGTTGCTCCGGCTCGCTCGAATCGTCGGAGCACTCGGTCGCGGTTCGGTGCGGGGATGCCGGGGCCGTTGTCCTCGACCGCGACCGCGCCGGCATCGACCCGGACGACCAGTTCCGCCGGCGACCCGTCGGCGGGTCCGCCGTGCAGTACGGCGTTGCGAACGACGTTGGCGACGGCGAGCTGCGCGCCGTCCGCCCACAGCGGGACGGGCGGCTGCGGTGACGCTTCGACCCGGACGACGACGTCCGCACGTGCCGTCTCGGCGGCGACGACTCCGTCGACGATCTCGGCCAGATCGACGGGCTGGAACCACGCCGGATCCGCGAACTCGGCGTCGGCGAGCGTCCGAACCGCCGCGAGACCCGTCCCGGCGCGTTGGAGCTGATCTCGCGCCATCGCCAGCGCCGCAGCACGGTCGGCCCCACTCGCAGCGTCGCTCGCCGCGATGTCGAGGTTCGTCCGGGCCGACTGCATCGGCGTCCGCAGCTCATGGGTCGCGGAGGAGGCGAACCCCCGCGCCGCCTCGAGGGCTGCGTTCCGTCGAGCGGTCTCCGCGGCGAGGTCGGCGAGGCTGCTGTTGAGCGCCGCACCGACCTCGTCGACGTCGGGCGTGCCCGATCGCTCGTGGACATGCCAGGTGGCGGGGTCGTCGCGGTCGATCGCGGCAGCGTCGGTCCGAAGCTGGCTGAGCGGCATCGCGGCTCGCCGCCCGAGCAGGTAGCCGACGGCCCCGGCGAGCAACGCAGCGATCAGACCGATCATGGTGAGCCGGCGGCGGAGGCTGCGGATCCGGTCGTCGACATCGCCGAGGGGTGCGATCAGCTGCACGGTGGCCACGTCGCCGACCCGTGGCACGTTCGTCACGTCCGTCGTGAGCACGCGCCATCGCTCGCCGTCCGCGGAGACGGTCACGAAGCCCTCGCCGGTGTCTGCCGGCATCGACGGCGGCACGCGACCGAGGTCGATCATGGACCCCGTGTCGCCCGCCACGACCCGTGTCGCCGGCATCGTGAGCCGCAGCTCCGACATCGCAAGCTGCTCGGCGACCGCCACGACGATCGGCGCGCTGGCGAGCCGCGCTTCGAGCTCGTCGTCGGTCTGCCGTTCCAACTCGCCCACGAAGCGTGCCTGAACGACGACGACGACACCGATGACGGCGATCAGGGCGGCGCCGAAGGCGGCGAGCCCGGCGCGCGTCGCGAGCCTCATGACGCGCGCAGCACGAACCCGACCCCGCGGACCGTCTCGATCTCCGGCGCCGACTCGACGGCACCCAGTTTGCGCCGCAGGTAGCCGATGAACACGTCGACCACGTTCGTGTCGACGTCGAACTCGTAGCCCCAGACCAGCTCGAGGAGCCGCACGCGGCTCAGCACGATGCCGGCGTTGCGAGCCAGCGCTGTCAGCAGGTCGAACTCGCGGCCGGACAGCTCGATCCGCTCGCCCTCGACCGACGCGAGTCGGCGGTCGACGTCGATCCACAGTGCCCCCGCAACGACCACGTCGGTGTCGCCCGTCGTCGGCGCCCGGCGGAGCAGCGCTTCGATCCTGAGGACCAGCTCCTGGAGATCGAACGGCTTGACGACGTAGTCGTCGGCGCCTGCTTCGAGTCCGACGATGCGATCACCCACTGCGTCGCGGGCGGAGAGGACCAGGACGGGGACGTCCCACCCGTCGGCGCGCAGCTGGGCGCAGAACTCGGTGCCCGACTGCCCGGGGAGCCCGACGTCCAGCACGATCAGATCCGGTCGACGTCTGGCGATCTCGGCCCGAGCGGCATCGGTGTCGCGGGCCCCGACCGCCTCGAAGTCGTGCAACCGAAGGCCGCGAGCGACCGCGTCGCGAACCTCGGCGTCGTCCTCGACGATCAGGATCCGGCGACCAGCTGGCACGGGGTCAATCTTGACTCAGCTGCGCATCGACGTCGTCCAGGAGCGCCTCGATCTCGTCGAGCACGGCCTCGAGCTCGGCGAGCTCCGCCTCGCTGATCGGCGGCTCGACGACCTCGTCGACGCCGCCCTGCTCCGCTTCGTCGGCAGTCGTCGGGGTCGACGGCTGCGTGGTCGCCGGTGCCGGTTCGAGCTCAGCGGCCGGGTCGGCGCCATCGGTCGTCGCAACGGTCCCGCCGTCGTCGACCTCGCCGAGGTCGACGAGGTCGCCCCCGGACGTGGTCACCACCGAGACATCGGTGTCGTCGACTGCGACGCTGCCATCGACGGGCGCAGCCGAGCTCGTCTTCTGCGACGACGTGTCCACGGCCTCGACCTGCGACTCGACGCTGGATCCCGTCGTCGCCGTCGAGACGCCCGACGAATCGTCGCCGGAGCCGCAACCGGCGACGACGAAGACCGCCGCCGCGACTGCAGTCAACGTGCGGTGAGCGCTCACTGATCGAGTTCGGCACAGCGGTCGAGGATGTCCTCGACGTGCACCGCTCGTTCGCGGAGTTGCTCGAGCGACATCTCGCGGATCTGGAGCCGGTTCTGCAGCATCGTGCCGCGGTCCTCCCAGCCGCGACGCTGCGCGTTCTCGACCCGGGCCTGCAGCCAGGCGAGCGAGCCGCGTGTCTCGGCGTCGCCCTCGAGGCGTTCGATCCGGTTCTGCACACGAACCTGCACGTTCTCGGCGCGCAGGCAGAGCCGCTCGAGACGCTGTTGGATCCGCGCTGCCTCGTCCTCGGAGGTCTCCGGCGCATCGCTCGACGCCGTCGCCGCGCTCACCGCGGCCGGCGCGACGAGCACGGCACTCAGCCCGAACGCTGCGATGGCGACCGAGCGGGCCGCGCTGCGCTTCGGCCCACGTTGGGGGGTGGTGGGGGTTGCCATTGGTCTCTCCGTCTGTCGGGGGATCCGCCTGTCGGCGGATCCCGGCTCTCGATGGTCACGATCGTCGGCGTTCCTAAGGACGCTCTAAGGATCAGCTGTGACGCTCGCCACACGGGCGACCATGGAGAACTGCGCTGCACGAACGGATGGTCGCGAGACCGCTGCTACGGTCCGGCCGTGCTCACGGTCTCGGAGATCTGGCGGTTCCCGGTGAAGTCGCTCGGTGGCGAGCAGCTCGACGCCGCCGACGTCGACGAGCTCGGCATCGCCGGCGACCGGCAGTGGGGTCTCTACGACCCGGCGACCGGCATGGTGTTGACGGCGCGCCGGGAACCCGACCTGCTGTTCCTCTCGTCGCGTCTCGACGGCGGTCGCCCGGTGATCACCGACGAGCACGGTGCCGTGCTCGCCGACGACGCCGCGCTCTCGGCTCGACTCGGCCGTCCGGTCGAGCTCCGGGCCGCGTCCGACGGGCCCGGCACGTTCGAGAACCCGATGGACGTCGACAACGAGGCCGACTGGATGCAGTGGCAGAGCTCGGGCGGCACCTTCCACGACGGCCGCTCGAAGATCTCCCTCGTGTCACGGGCGTCGCTCGGAGAGTGGGATCGCCGGCGATTCCGCATCAACCTGATCCTCGACGGCTCGGGCGAGGAGACGCTGGCCGGCGACGTCACCGTGGGCGCGGCACGACTGTCGATCCGCAAGCCGATCGACCGCTGCATCATGATCAGCCGCGCCCAGCCGGGCATCGACAAGGATCTGAGCGTGCTCAAGCGAGTCATCAAGGAGCGTGACAACAAGCTCGGCATCGGCGCTGTCGTCACTTCCCCGGGGGCGATCGCCGTCGGCGACGTCGTCAGCGGGATCGACAGCTGATCACGACGCCACGGCCAGCTGGCACGCCGGTTCCGGCTCGCCGCCGGTGCCGCGGCGGACGCCGCGCGGGACGCGGGGAGCGAGCACCTCAGGCATCCGCGACGGCCGCCCTGACCGCCGGGACGGTCTCGCTGAGGTAGGCGTCGACCATGTCGCGGTCGAGCGGCGCGCGGACGGCGACGTTGACCATGTCCGCACCGGCGTCCCGGGGTACTCGAGGAGGCGCTGCACGGCGTCCTCCGGGCTGCCGTTGAGCGATCCACCCGACACCCGCTCCCACATCGGGCCCCACTGGGCCGCGAGGTCCGCGTGGGAGCGACCGAGGTCGAACATGACGTTGATCGACCGCTCGATCGTCGACGGGTCGCGGCCCAGGTCGGCGCAGTGAGCGTCGAGCACGTCGTTGAGGCGACCGAACTCGTCGGGTGAGATGTACGCCGCGTTCCATCCGTCCGCGCATCGAGCGGCGATCCGCAGCGTCCGCTTCTCGCCGACGCCGCCGATCCAGAGCGGCATCGTGCCGCCCACCGGCGCCGGGAGCATCGACGCGTTCGAAGCCCGGAAGTACTCGCCGTCGTGGGTGGTGCGATCGTTCGTGAAGTAGCTCGTGATCAGGCCGGCGGCCTCGTCGAGCATGTCGAGCCGCTCCCCCACCGACGGGAAGTCGTAGCCGTACGCCTCGGCTTCCCACTCGTGCCACCCGCCGCCGAGCCCGAGCTCGAAGCGTCCGCCCGAGATGTGATCGATCGTCGTCGCTGCCTTCGCCAGGAGCCCCGGGTTGCGGTACCCGACGTAGAACACGAGGCAGCCGAGGCGGGCGCGCTGCGTGTCGGCCGCCAGCGCGCCGAGGCACGCGATCGCCTCGAAGTGCGGGATCGTGCCGCCGGCGGGTGGCGCCTCGTAGAGGTGATCCCAGACCGAGATCCAGTCGAGACCCTCGTCGTCGGCGCGGCGCCACAGCGCCCGCATCTCGTCCATCGACATGTTCTGCTGACCGATGTGCACCCCGAGCTGCATCTGCTCGAACGTAGCCAGTCGTACCGGGTCGTCCGACGCCGGCGATCGACGTCGCGTCGTGCGAGGGCGGGCAGACGATCGTCAGGCGACCCGCAGGCGCTCGGCCAGCTCGTCGACCGCCGGGTCGTGGACCGAGCCGGCACGGGTCGCCAGCACGAGCTGGCGGCGGACGAGCTCGGGCCCGATCACCACGTCGACGCGTTCGAACGACGCGTCGACCGGGAGGACGGTCCATCCCAGGCCGAGCACCACCATCTGGAGCAGGACGTCGGGTTGGTGGCTCTCGGCTGCGATCCGAACCGGCGCGCCGAGCTCGCCGAGACGCTCGGTGATCCGGTGCCGGGTGTGCGAACCCGACGGGAACAGCAACCACGGCCCCCACGACGACGGGGCGCCGATCGTCGTTCCGGCAGGTGCGACCACGGCGAGCGGCTCGCTCCGCAGCTCTGCGAGCTCGACGCCGGGCCGTGGCTCGGGAGGTTCGACGCACACCACGAGGTCGAGATCGCCGTCCCGCAGCGCGTCGAGCAGCCGCGCCGACGGCGACACCGACAGCAGCAGCTCGACGGCGGGCCGTTCCGCGCGGAACGTTCGCAGCACATTCGGGAAGTGCACGACGGCCGCCACGTCGATCATGCCGACCCGTACCCGGCCGGCCCGGGCCGTCTGCATCCGATCCGACCACTCGAGGAGGTCACGCGTCAGCCCGACGACCCGGCGGGCGTGATCGAGCACGGGCGTCGCCGCCGGCCGCAGCACCCGGCGCCGCCCCGCTGGTTCGAAGAGGCTGACGCCGACACGTCGCTCGAGCTCGGCGAGCCCCTGCGACAGCGCCGAGGCGCTGACGCCCATGCGGTCGGCCGCACGTGCCCAGGTCGACGACTCGGCGACGGCGACGAGGTACTCGAGCTGCCGGATCGAGATGTCGGGGAGCATGGGCGCCTGCACCCTGCGCAGAATAGTTCAGAGTTGCTTCACTCATGCGTCGGCGACGACGGATTCCCTTACGATTCAGGGTATGAACGAACGACAGATCGCTCCCGCCGACGGCAAGCTCGGCGTCCTCACGGTCGGCCTCGGCGCAGTGTCCTCCACCCTGATCGCCGGTGTCGAGCTCGCCAAGCGCGGGCAGGCCGACCCGATCGGCTCGCTGACGCAGATGGCCACGATCCGGCTCGGCAAGCGCACCGACGCCCGCAGCCCGCTGATCAAGGACTTCGTGCCGCTCGCCTCGCTCGACGACATCGTGTTCGGCGCATGGGATCCCTTCCCGGACGACGCCTACGTCGCCGCGCAGCGCGCCGGCGTGCTCGAGTCCGGCAAGCACCTCGAGGGCATCTCCGACGTGCTCCGCGAGGTCCGGCCGATGCCGGCCGCGTTCGACCGCACGTACGTGAAGCGCCTCGACGGTGAGAACACGATGGACTCGGTCGACAAGCGCGCCATGCTCGACGCGATCCGGGAGGACATCAACCGCTTCCGCGAGGAGAAGGGGGTCGAGCGGGTCGTCATGATCTGGGCGGCCTCGACCGAGATCTTCATCGAGCCCGGCCCGGCCCACCAGTCGATCGAGGCGTTCGAGGCAGCCATCGACGCCAACGACCCGACGATCGCGCCATCGATGCTCTACGCCTACGCGGCGATCCTCGAGGGCGTGCCGTTCGCGAACGGCGCGCCGAACCTCACCGTCGACATCCCGGCGCTCCGCGACCTCGCCGTCGAGCGTGGCGTCCCGATCTCGGGCAAGGACTTCAAGACCGGCCAGACGCTGATCAAGACCGTGCTCGGCCCGATGCTCAAGGCCCGCATGCTCGGCCTCTCGGGTTGGTACTCGACGAACATCCTCGGCAACCGCGACGGCGAGGTGCTCGACGACCCCGAGAGCTTCAAGACGAAGGAGGAGTCGAAGCTCGGCGTGCTCGAGCACATTCTCGAGCCCGAGAAGTTCCCCGAGCTGTACGGCGACGTGTACCACAAGGTGCGCATCAACTACTACCCGCCCCGCGGTGACAACAAGGAGGGCTGGGACAACATCGACCTGTACGGATGGCTCGGCTACCCGATGCAGATGAAGGTCGACTTCCTCTGCCGCGACTCGATCCTCGCCGCACCGCTGGCGCTCGACCTGGTGCTCTTCTCCGACCTCGCGCAGCGTGCCGGCATGTCCGGGATCCAGGAGTGGCTGAGCTTCTACTACAAGGCGCCGATGGTGGCGCCGGGTCTCTATCCCGAGCACGACCTGTTCATCCAGCTCACCAAGCTGAAGAACACGCTGCGCTGGATGATGGGTGAGGACCAGATCACCCACCTCGGCCGCGAGTACTACGAGGACGTGTGACGATCACCCCCATCTCAGGTTGTGTCAGGTCGTGTCTGACACCTCCTGAAACGGGGTGGCGTCGGTGATCACGAGATCGACGCGGACGTCGTGCGGCTCGATCGGCAGTTCGGCGACAACCTGGGGCTCGAAGCCGACACCGATCGTGGTGCAGTCGTGGCGTGTCCGGGCCAGGAAGCGGTCGTACCAGCCGCCGCCCTGGCCGAGGCGGTCGCCGGCCAGGGAGAACGCGAGCCCGGGAACGATCACGACGTCGACCCGGCTCGGATCGTCGGGCGGATGGGCGGCCGGATCGGCGTCGGGAACGATGACCTGCTTGCCCTCGGCACGGCACCACTCGATGAACGGGGCCGTGATCGGCTCGCCCGGCACCGAGTCGAACACCATGACCACGGTGGCGCGGGCCACCTCGGGCCGCGCCCGGACGTGGCGCCACAACCGAGCCGAACGTTCCGCACGGTCGGGGAGCGCCCTCCGTATCGCTCGCATCTCGCGCCGCAGGGCCCGCTTCGCGTCGTCGATGCCGGTCGTGGCCTCCGCGCTCGCCGCGTCGCCGATCGCGCCGGGTCGCCTGGATGGGTGGTTGATCGGGTCCGGCACGCTCGCGGAATCTAGTGTCGGTCACGTGACGGACGCCGCAGACCACTCTTTCGACAGCCAGGAGTTCCGGACCGTGCTCGGGCACTTCCCGACCGGGGTCACCATCGTCTCGGGCATGCACGACGACGAACCGGTCGGGTTCACGATCGGCTCGTTCACGTCGGTCTCCCTCGACCCGCCGCTGGTGGGCTTCCTACCGATGAAGGACAGCGAGACGTGGGCGTCGATGGCGAAGGGCGGGTCCTTCTGCGTCAACGTGCTGTCGCGCGACCAGGCCGACCTCTGCTGGAAGTTCGCCAAGAGCGACGACGAGGAGCACCGCTACGACGAGGTGAAGTGGCACCCCGCGCCCACTGGATCGCCGATCATCGACCGCGCCGTCGCGTGGATCGACTGCAACGTCGAGGAGGTCTACGAGATGGGCGACCACTACTTCGTGCTGGGCCGCGTCGTCGCGCTCGACGCCGACGCCGACCAGAACGGCGAGGGCCCGTTCCCGCTCCTGTTCTTCAAGGGCACGCTCGGCGGATTCGCCGCCGAGGGGTAGGGGCCACGTCGGTCCGCCGCTTCACGCCGCGCAGGACCGGCCGAGGAGCGGCGCCATCCCCGTCCTGCGAAGATGACGGGATGAGCGACGATGTGAAGCGCAGTTGGCAGGCGCTCGGCGAGCAGATGAGCGCGCTCGGCTCGCTCGTGCACGAGCGGCTGAGCGCGCCGGGCGACGACCGTGACGGCGGGGGACGGGCCGACGGCGCGACCGAACAGATCAGGGCAGCCCTCGAGGACGTGGTGGTCGCCACCCGCCAGCTCGGCGAGCGGATCGGCGATGTCGCTCGCGACGAGGACGTCCGTGCGACCGCGACCGACACGATGGGCTCCCTCGACGACGCGCTCCGCGCGACCGTCGACCTGATCACCGAGCGGATCGAGGACGTCGTCGGGACGGCATCCGACGACGAGTGAACGAGCCCACGCCGGGTCCGGTCGCGGCCGGAGCGCCCGAAGCACGCCGGATCCCGGCACACTGACCTCCATGGCCGCTGAACGTCGCCACGCCCTGGCCGTCGGCATCGACACGTTCGCCGTCGTGCTGTTCGTGGCGATCGGCCGTCGCAGCCACGACGAAGGGTCGGCGCTGAGCGCCACGATCGAGACCGCGCTCCCGTTCCTGATCGGCCTGGCGGTGGCGTGGGTGCTCGTGCGAGCGTGGCGGCACCCGCTGGCGATCCGTGTCGGGCTGGCGATCTGGCCGATCACGGTCCTGGTCGGCATGATCGCACGCCGGACGCTCTTCGACCGCGGTACGGCGACGTCATTCGTGATCGTGGCGACGCTGGTCCTCGGGGCCTTGCTGGTCGGCTGGCGCGTCGGTGCGCGGCAGCTGCTCGGCCGGAGGCCGAGTCCGGCCCGACTCGGCATCCGCTGAGCCCGGCGCATCGCGGCCCGATACCTGGCACGACACAGCCGATCCCGGACTGTCCCAGCCATGTCTCCCCTGTTCGTGCGCGGCATCGTGGTCACGCGGATCACCACGAGGTGATCCGTGCCGGCCGCGCCACTCCCGCATGACGAAGCAGATCGTCTCGCGGCCCTCCGAAGGCTCGGCATCCTCGACACGCCGAGCGAGGAGCGCTTCGACCGTCTGGTCCGGGTCGCCTCGACCGCGCTCGGCATGCCGATCGCGCTCGTCAGCCTGATCGATCAGCACCGGCAGTGGTTCAAGGCACGGGTCGGGCTGGACGCGACGGAGACACCCAGGGAGCAGGCGTTCTGCGCACACGCGATCACGAACCCTGGCGAGACGCTCGTCGTCCCGGACGCCACGCAGGACGAGCGGTTCGCGGACAACCCGCTCGTCACCGACGACCCCAACATCCGCTTCTACGCCGGCCGGGTCGTCCACGGCACCGAAGGCCAGCCGCTCGGCACGCTCTGCGTCATCGATCGGGAGCCGCGCCAGTTCGACGCGCACGACAACCAGGTGCTCTGCGATCTGGCCGAGCTCGTCGAGGAGGAGCTCGCCCAATCCGACCGCAACACCGTGGTGATGGCACTCGAACGCAGCGAGCGCAGCAAGGCGACGCTGCTCCATGCCCTCGAGGAGGGCCTGGTGGTCCAGGACGCGACCGGCCGCATCGTCGAGTGGAACCGAGCCGCCACCGAGCTGCTCGGGCTCTCCGACGACGAGCTGGCCGGTCGTACCTCGATCGATCCCCGCTGGCGGGCCGTCCACGTCGACGGCCGGCCGTGGCCGGGCGAGGACCATCCCGCCATGGAGGCGCTGCGAACGGGCGAACCGGTCAGCGACCGCACGATGGGCGTGCACCGGCCCGACTCGTCGCTGGTCTGGCTCCGGGTGAACTCGCGGCCGATTCGCGACCGTGACGGCCACGTCACGAGCGTCCTCACGCTGTTCGCCGACGTGGTCGCGACGTTCGACAACGAGCGCGCCTCCGAGACCATGACGCTGCGCCTTCGCCAGGCGATCGAATCGTCCGGCATCGGCACGGCGATCCTCGACGGCCGCGGTTCGACGATGTTCGTCAACGACGCCTACACGGACATCCTGGGCCTCGGCCATCACGACCTGCTCGGCCGTACGCCGACCGTCTGGATCCATCCCGACGACCCGCAGTACGGCGGCCGCGGCTTCGACGAGCTCGGCTGGGGCGATTCGGTCCGTCTCACGACGGAGATCCGAGTGCTCGGCCACGACCGTCGCGACCGATGGGTGCGCGCCCACCTCACCCGTCTCGTCGATCGGTCGACCACCGATCGATTCGTGTTGCAGCTCGAGGACGTCACCGAGCGGCGGCGGTTGGCCGACGCGCTGCGCAGCAGCGAGGAGCTCGCCCGCGCGTCGCTCGACTCGCTCGAGCAGGGCGTCGTCCTCGCCGACGCGACCGGGGCGATCCACCAGATCAACCCGGCCGCCGAACGCATCCTCGGCCACACTGCCGACGAGCTGACCGCCGCGTTCCGATCCGGGACGTGGGAGACGTACGACGAGCACGGCAAGGTGAAGCCGCGTGACCAGCGCCCGATCCGTCGGGTGATGGACACCCGCGAGGCGGTACGGAGCGAGATCCTCGGGTGGCGCCACAGCGCCGGCCACCTGGTCCTGCTCAGGCTGTCGTGCGTCCCGATCCCCGACGCGGACGGCGTCGAAGGTCGCTTCGTCGTCGCCTTCGCCGATGTCACCGACCAGCACCGGGCGGAGCGGCTCGTCGACGCGACCTTCGCCATGGCGCCAGTCGGACTGGCGCTGGTCGACGACGAGCGATCGGTGGTCCGCTGCAATCCGACGTTCGCCACGCACGCCGGTGGGAACGGCGAGGACCCGGGGGGCCAGGCGCTCGACGCCCTCCTCGACATCGCCGGTGACGCGCCGCGGGAGGACGGCACCGGTGCCGGGCTCGGCGACGAGCTCCACCTCGCCGCCGACGACGGCACCCAGTCGTGGATCGAGACCCGCAGCGCCGAGATCGACGACTTCGACCGGTCGATGCGCATCGTCGCCACGTTCGACGTCACCGCCCGCAAGCAGCTCGAGCTCGATCTCCAACGCTTCAGCCACCTGTTCGAGAACGCCAACGACATCATCACGGTCGTCGACCCGACCGGCCAGGTGCTGTACGCCAGCCCGAGCAACGAGCGCGTCCTGGGCTACCCGTTCGGGTGGCGGAGCCCCGGCGGCATCCTCGACCTGGTCCACCCGGACGATCTCCCGGCGACCGCGGCCGAATTCGAGGCGCTGCGCGCCGGTGCACGCGGGTCGGATCCGTTCACGATGCGCGTCCGCAGCTTCGACGGTGAGTGGAAGCACATCGAGACGATCGGCACCAACCTCGTCGACGAGCCATCGGTCAAGGGGATCGTGCTCACCTCACGCGACGTCACCGAACGGCAGCAGCTCAGCGCCGAGCTCGCCCACCGGGCGAGCCACGATCCGCTGACCGATCTCCCCAACCGGGCCGCCGCCGAGGAGCGGCTCGCCGACGCCCTCCGGCGCACGCCCGGGGATCGCCGGCTCGTCGGCGTCTGCTATCTCGACCTCGACGGGTTCAAGACGGTCAACGACACGCTCGGCCACGCCGCCGGCGACGAGGTGATCGTCGACGTCGGCCGGCGACTCGCCGACGGCGTCCGCGAGAGCGACCTCCCGGCGCGCTTCGGCGGCGACGAGTTCGTCGTCGTGCTGGACCAGCTCCCCAACGCCGAGCGGGCGGTCGCCGTGGCCCGCCGGCTCTGGGAGGACCTCACCACGCCGCCGCTCCGGTCCGGTGACGTCCCGGTCGGCGTCAGCGTTGGCATTGCCGTCAGCCAGCCGGACGACACGGTCGACTCGCTGCTGTCCCGCGCCGACACCGCTCTGTACCGCGCCAAGAGCAGCACGACGTCGAAGGTGATCCTGTACGAAGGCCTCGACGTCCCGTCCGTCACGTGACCGCCCGCCCGGCCGGTCCGCGGACCCGCTCGGCGTCAATCGTCGGCCGGCGCCCGCAGATTGAGGTACAGCGCAACGAGCGCGACGAGCACGATCGCCCAGACGAGGAACCTGATCAAGAACCGAATCGTGCCGATCACCGCGCCGAGCAGCCAGAAGAGGACGAGCGCGACGATCACCCATCCGACGATGCTCGCGAGCATGCTGCGGGGTCGCCCGGCCGCCACGGTCCCACACTACGCGCGTGTCTGCCCACCCTGCGGGATACACCCACTCCGTGCGCTCGTGCACGACCGTGTCACACCCGTCCGCGAGGATGGCGGGGGTGGAGTCGGCGAGCGCGTACGCAGCGGTCGAACCGAACCTCCGGCTGATCCCGCTCCACCAGGCGCTCACCCGTTCGCTGGTGTGGCTGCCGATCTTCGTGCTGTTCACCCGGGCGCGGTTCGATCTCGACGGCGCGCTGGTCCTGGCCTCCCTCTACTACCTGTTCGTGGTCGTGCTCGAGGTGCCGTCGGGCTGGATGAGCGATCGGCTCGGCCGCACGATCACGCTGCGCATCGCCGCGGCGAGCTGGGTCGGGGCGCACCTCTCGTTCCTGATCGGCGACGACCGGTTCTGGGCGATCATGCTCGGCCAGTTCCTGCTCGCCGGCGGCTTCGCCTCGTTGTCGGGCACCGACGTGACGTTCCACTTCGACACCCTCGAGTCGTTGGGCCTCGAGCGCGAGTTCGCGCGTCGCGAGGCGAGGGTCGCCTCGATCGGCTTCGCGGCGGCCGCGATGAGCGGGGTGGCCGGTGGGGTGCTCGGTCTGGTCGATCTGCGGCTCGCCTTCCTCGCGTCGCTGGCGCTCGCCGTCGCGCAGCTCGTCGTGGCGATGCGCCTGGTCGAACCGCCCACCGGCCGGCACGCCGACCCCTTCGTGCGGCAGCTCCGGACGTGCGCCGGCTACCTGCGCGACCGCTGGATCGGGTGGATCTTCTTCTACGGCGTCGTGCTGGTGACGCTCGAGCACGTTGCGTTCACCGTCGCCCAGCCCTGGATCACCGAGGTCCTCGATCGCCCGGCCGACGACCTCGGCGTGACGCCGCTGCTGACCGGCACGACGTTTGCGGTCGTTGCCATCGTCGGCTCCGTCGCAGCACGCTCGAGTGCCCGGCTCGGCGAGCGGTTCGGCGTCGCGCCCACGCTGATCGGCTTCGGCGCGCTCTCTGCGGCCGTCGTCACCGGCATGGCGCTGTGGGTGCACGCGGCGATGCTCGTGCTGCTCGCCTTCCGGAGTGCGCAGGGCGCGGCGGCGCCGGTGCTCATCAGCGCCGCCGTCGCCCCCGTCACCGCGCCCGGGCATCGCGCCACGCTGCTCAGCATCAACTCGCTCGCCGGCCGGCTGAGCTACGGCGTGTTCCTCCTCGTCGTCACGACCGACGCCGAGGACGACGTGGTCGGCGTGCTCACGACGTTCTCGATCGTGTCGTGGTCGCTGGTCGCGGTGTTGATCGTCACTGCGTGGTGGGCCACGCGAGGCCGAGCCGCCGCCACCACCTGAGCCCAGCGGCCGCACCGATCACGCCGCGATGTCGTGGACGGAGCCGTCGTCACGGACGAGCGTGTTCTCGGTCAGCGTGACGGTCATGGGACGCTCGAACCTCGCGAGAGCGTTGGTGAGGCCGGTCAGCTGCATCGCCAGGACGACCCGCGTGTCCGTCGGCGCCAGCGCTCGTTCGACCGAGACGCGGGCGGAGTCGCATCCGAGGACGACGACGGCGTCGTAGTCCGCAGCGCGCTTCAGGAGGCGCTTCCGCTGGCCGCTCGTCCAAACGCACATCATCGGGCTCGGGATCCACATCCGGAAGACGCCGGTCTTGATCCCGCGGCGCTCGAGGGAGTCACGGACGTCCCGGATGTGGGCCTCGAACGCCTCCGTCTTGACGCCGTGCCGGAGGGGCTCGAGCCACGGCGCGCCACGCTGCATGGCCAAGCTCACCGGTGGACACACGGGGCACGAGACGATCAGGGCGGAGCGAGCCTCCGCCAGCTCGTCCTGAACGTCGATCGATTCCAGATGAAGGGGCATTCCAAACCTCCTCGGGTTCCACCTCCACGGTCTCACGATCGTCAACGGATCGCGTACCGACCTCGGCCGGTCGCTGACGAGGATTCGTCTGATTTGCTGGTGTTTCGCGTTGCATATCGAACGTATGTTCGCTATCCTCTACCCGTGGACACATTGGTCGTCGAGCTGCCGTCATCGGCCGAGGACTGGGCCTCGTTCGAGGGCCGCGAGTTCGACGCCAAGGTGCGCGTGCTCGACATCGCCGGGCGGCGCATCGAGGCGGCGATCGTCGGTGCGACCGACCACTCCCATCGCACCGGCCACTTCCTCACCGACGGGCATCGCACGGTCGGCAACTGGCTGATGGCGACGACGAACTGCTCGCGTGGCGAGGCCAACGCACGGCGCCGCTCGGCGAAGCTGATTCGCGAGCTCACGACCGTGGCCGAGGAGTTCATGGCCGGCAAGGTCGGCGTTGCGCAGGTGCGAGAGCTCGCGCGGCTGGCCGCCAATCCGAGAGCTGGTGATCAGCTCGGCGAGTCCGAAGATCTGCTGCTGGAGGCCGCCCAGACGCTCGAGTTCGCAGACTTCCGCGTCGTGACATCGCGCTGGGAGCAACTGGCCGACGCCGACGGCGCCCACCGCGAGCACGAGCGAGCGCACGACGAGCGCAACGCTCGCTGCGACTTCGACGGTGCCGTGTTCCGGTTCGAGACGTCGCACGGCGTCGTACAGGGCACGTCGATGCGCGACGTGTTCCAGGCGTTCTGCGATGCCGAGTTCGAGCGCGACTGGCAGTGGGTGCAAGCGACGTACGGCGACGAGGCCAACCGGTCGTTGCTGCCGCGCACGGCTGGTCAGCGACGTGCCGACGCCTTCGTAGCGATGGTGCTGGCCGCCGCGGAGGCCGGGGTCGGCGACGGCCGCTCGATCGACACCACGGTCAACCTCGTGTGCGACCTCGACCAGTACGAGCAGCGACTCGAGTCCGAGATCACCGGCGAGCCGGTCGACGTCGACCCGTCGACGGTGAAAGAGCGGCGGTGCGAGACGACCGACGGTGTCCCCGTCGACCCTCGTCAGATGGTCGCCGCCGCAGTGCTCGGCCGGCTCCGTCTGATCGTCACCGACGAGGCGGGCGTGATCGTCCACGCCGGCCGCAAGCGCAAGCTGTTCAACGGGGCGCTGCGAGAGGCGATCATGGCGATCGACCCGATGTGCGGCTGGCTCGGCTGCACGCTCCGGGCCCAGATCTGCGACATCGATCACCTCGAACCGAGATCACGAGGCGGGCCGACCAACCCCCGGAACGGCAAGATCCTCTGCCACAAACACAACGTCTTCAAACACGTCAACGACTTCCGGGTCAGCCGACGAAGCGACGGCACCATCGAGATCCACCGCCCCGACGGCAGTCAACTTCGCCCACCCGACGCGGCATAGGTCGCGGATCACGGCGTGCGTGGGAGCAACTCGGTGGACGCTGCATCGCGGCCCTCAGCGAGGCGACGCGGAGACGGCCAACGACTCAGCCGGCGGGGCCGTGGTAGCGGTCGTCGCCCGTCGCACAGTAGGTGTTGAAGGAAGCCCGGTCGTTCGGCGTCAACCCCGCTGCCGACCATGTCAGTTCCTGATCCGGTTGCTCGGCACCAGCGAAGTTCGTACCCGGCTTCTCACCTTCCGACACGAGACGTAGCGTCGAACCGTCAATCACGAAATCCGTGACCGAGCAGGACACCTCGATCAGGACGCGGGGCGTCGACCCGCGAGGATCGACACCCAGAACCGCGACATAGCCGAGCCCGTTCGTCCCGCCGGAGCGGCAAGCGGCAACGATCGACTCGCCGCCGGGCACCACGCGATCTGCGATCTCGGTGCGACACCCGCGTGCCCCGTAGCTGGTCGGCGATCGGTGAAGCAGGACCGGAACAGTCTCCCCATCGATCTCGGCAAGAGCTGCCAGCACGAGGTCATCCATCCGGTCACTGCTCGCAGTCCCGGCGACGAGCCGCACGCCGTCCTCACGCGTGGCGTCGCCGAGAATCTCGGTCACACCTGCCACCGGGGCTGCCGGTCGACTTCCACCATCACCCTGATTCGAGCTGGGTTGATTCGTCGGCGTGGCGCGCCGAGGAGCATCGTCAGCACAGCCCGAGAGCATCGCGAGCAGGAGGAGGCCCAACCCCAGCCGCCGGCCAGAGGATTCCATCACCCGACCATCATGTCCGAGCAGCTACCTCGCCTCCCGGATGTGAGACGAGCGCAACGACGCAGTGCCGGGCGGACGCCTCGTCGCGATCGTGCATACCCGAGCGTAAGATCTGCGAGGCGGTCTCGGTGGCGGGCCGGCCACTCCTCGATCGGGCTCGAGGCGATGCACCAGGGCTGTAGGTCGAGTCCCGTCGCCGAGACGCGCCGCCCGTTCGACGACCGAACCGCAGCACGCTCGGGAAGACGTGTCAATCGGTGGGGGCCACGGCTGCCCAGCCGGCCGCGGAGACACCAAGCCGTCGCCCGATCGTCACGATTCGGTCGTAGGTGTCCCGACGGATCGGCAGCGGCGGCTCCCTGGTCATGTAGCGCAGGTGATCGAACGCAAGCCCGAGTTCGCTGGCGCCAAGGAAGTCGTTGACGACCTCACGACCATCGAGGAGATAGACCTGATCGAGCCCGGACCCCGGCGCCGGCGTTCCACGAACCTCATCGAACGCCGCCTGCATCAGCGGTTCGATGTCATCGAGCACGTCGAGGATGAGCGCAGCGGTCACAGCATGTGGAGCCCGCGCGCACCGACGGCGATCGATCCAGCGCGCCAGTGGTCTGGATGGGGCCACGTCAAACCACGTTGGTGATGGCGCCCTTCTCGGCGCCTTGGGCCAGCCTGGCGTACTTGGCCAGCACGCCGGTCGTGTAGCGGGGGTCCGGCGGGCCGGTCCAGTCGGTACGACGTCGTTCGAGCTCGTCGTCGTCGACCAGCAGATCCAGGGTCAGGGTCGGCACGTCGATCTTGATGCGGTCGCCGTCCTTCACGAACGCGATCGGGCCACCGTCCACCGCCTCTGGGGCGACGTGGCCGATGCAGAAGCCCCACGTGCCGCCGGAGAAGCGGCCGTCGGTGATCAGCGCGCAGTCTGCGCCCCGGCCGGCACCCTTCAGCGCGCCGGTGATCGCCAGCATCTCGCGCATGCCCGGCCCGCCCTTCGGGCCCTCGTAGCGGATCACGATCACCGTGCCGGGCTCGATCTCACCGCCCATGACGGCAGCCATCGCGCCGTCCTCACCGTCGAACACACGGGCCGTGCCCTCGAACGAGCGCTGCTCCTTCGTCAGACCGGCGACCTTCACGACCGATCCGCTCGGGGCCAGCGAGCCGGTCAACACGTTGAGGCCGCCCTCCGGGTTGATCGGCGTCGACGCCGGGTAGACGACCGTGCCGTCGGGAGCGGGCGGGTCGATGTCGGCGAGGTTCTCGGCCATCGTCTTGCCGGTCACCGTGACCTCGTCGCCGTGCAGCATGCCCTCCTCGAGCAGATGCTTCAGCACGACGGGCACACCGCCGACCCGGTCGAGGTCGGTCATGTGGAACTTGCCGCCCGGCTTCATGTCGGCGAAGTGCGGCACCCGTGACGCGACCTTGTTGAAGTCGTCGAGGTCGAGCTCGACGCCGGCCTCGTTGGCGATCGCCAGCAGGTGGAGCACGGCGTTGGTCGACCCGCCGAGCGCGTTGGCGAGCGCCATCGCGTTCTCGAACGCGCCCTTCGTGAGGATGTCGTGCGGGCGGAGGCCGGCCCGCAACATCTCGACGACCGCCTCGCCGGCGCGGCGGGCGTCGTCCTCGCGGCGACGGTCCACCGCGGGCGGCGACGCCGAGCCCGGCAACGACAGGCCGAGCGCCTCGCCGATCGAGCTCATCGTGTTGGCGGTGAACATGCCGCCACAGGCGCCCTCGCCGGGACAGGCGTGCTTCTCGATCGCGAAGAGCTCGTCCTCGGTGATCGTCCCCGCTGCGCAGGCCCCGATCGCCTCGAACACCGACGTGACATCGAGCGCCTTGCCGTTGAGGTAGCCGGGCAGCGTCGAGCCGTTGTAGACGAACACGCCGGGCAGGTCGAGGCGGGCGATCGCCATCATCATCCCTGGCATCGACTTGTCGCAGCCGCCGGTCGCAACCAGGCCGTCGAGTCGCTCGCCGTGCATCACCGTCTCGACCGAGTCGGCGATGATCTCCCGGCTGACGAGCGAGGCGTGCATGCCCTCGTGGCCCATCGAGATGCCGTCCGACACGGTGATCGTGCCGAACTCGAGTCCCACACCGCCGGCAGCTCGCACGCCCTCCTTGGCAGCTGCCGTCAGCCGGCGGAGCGACACGTTGCACGGCGTGATCTCGTTCCACGACGACGCGATGCCAACCTGCGGCTTGTCCCAGTCGTCCTCGCCGAGGCCGACCGCTCGCAGCATCGCCCGCGACGCCGCCTTCTGGATGCCGTCGGTGACGTCGCGCGACCGCGGCTTGATGTCGACGGGGGTGTCGGCCGAGGTGGAATCAGATGCACCGGTCATGGCCGTGAGGGTAGTGCCACGCTGCGGAGGCGAACCTGGTGGGACGCGCACCCTCTTCGGTCATCGCTAACGTCGGCGCCGCATGGCCTGGCTCACCCCCGTCGTCGTCGTGGCGTTCATCGCAGCGGCCCTGCTCGCCGCCCGGTACGGCGCACAGCGCGAGCGCAAGCGCCGGCTGGCGGCCCAGGCGCGCGCACGATCGTTGGGGTACGAGATGGATCTCGACGACGGGAAGCCGCCACAGCTCGGCATGGCGCTGTTCGAGCTCGGCCGCTCGCAACGCGTCAGCTACCGCACGTGGCGCCACGACTCGCCCGACAGCGTCTTCCAGTACCAATACGTCACGGGCTCGGGCGACGATCAGAAGACCCATCGCCGGACCGCCGTGCTCGTCCACGTGCCGTTCGACGCTCCGCACCTGCGGATCGAACTCGAGGGCTTCTGGTCGACGGTCGGGCGGGCGGTCGGGATCCGCGACATCGAGATCGAGTCGGAGGCGTTCAACGATCGATACCGCGTGCGCAGCGACGACGAACGCTTCGCGATCACCCTCCTCGACCACGAGATGATCGCCTGGATGCTGTCCCCGCATTCGGGTGGCGGCGAGGTGCGGTTCGAGTTCGCCGGCCGCTGGATGCTGTGCTGGGGCGACCGCATCGACGACGAGCACCTGATCCCGCTGCTGCAGTGGGCGCAGCACGCCCGGCTGAACCTGCCCGAGGTGTTGACCAGCCTCTACCCGCCGACATGAACACTGCGATCACCGTCGCCGTCGTGATCGTCGCCGTGCTCGCGGTCGGCTACCTGCTGTCCTACAACCGCTTCGTCTCGGAGCGTCAGGCGGTCGAGGACGCGTGGTCCACCATCGACGTCGAGCTCGAGCGGCGCCACCACCTCGTACCCCAGCTGGTCGAGTCGGTCCGGGCAGCCGCCGAGCACGAACGTGAGCTGCTCACCGAGGTGGCGCGCCGCAACGACGCCGCGATCGAGGCGCCACACACCCCGGCGGCAGCGAACACGTGGGAGCCGCCGCTCGTCGAGGGCGTCGCCGAGCTCGTCGCGCTCCGCGAGCGCTACCCGGCGCTCAACTCGCAGGCGAACTTCCTGCGGTTGCAGGGCGAGCTGGCGATCACCGAGGACCGCATCGCGGCGGCGCGCCGCTTCTACAACACCCGCGTCGAGAAGCTGAACCGTCGCGTCGAGGCGTTCCCCTCGTCGCTCGTCGCCGCCCGCCACGGCATCGAGCAGGCCGACTTCTTCGACGCCTGATCGTGCCCGCCGACCGGCCGAGCCGGACCGGCTCCGCCTCCCGAGCTCACGGCCTCCGCAGCGCCACGGCTGCTACGACGCTCGCCCGCCGGACACCACCATCCCACGACCCCGACCGTGCCCCGCCGACCGGCCCGCCAGACACCACCATCCCACCACTCCGACCGTGCCTCGCCGACCGGCCCGCCAGACACCACCATCCACCCACTCCGACCGTGCTTCGCCGACCGGCCGAGCCGGACGGGCTCCGCCCGTTCCGTCAGGACGCGGTCGGCGCGAGGCCGCCAGCGGTGGCGGGCTCGGGCTCGGTCGGTGTCGCCACGACGAACCGCCACAGCACGACCAGGCCGATCACGGTCGCCACCGCACCACCGAAGAAGCCGGCCTGCTTCGAGAACACCTGCCCGACCGCACCGAGCACCAGGCCGCCGGCCACGCTGCCGACCTCGAAGAACATCGTGAACGAGCTGAGCGCACTGGCCCGCTCGTGGTCGCCGACGCGGTTCACGACGTTCGCCATCAGCGACGGGTACATGAACGCCATGCCGGCCCCGATGCCCGCTGCGCCGAGCCAGAGCGCCCACGGCTCGGCGACCGAGCTGATCAGCACCAGAGACAGCGTCAGCGTCACGAGCGCGATGCTGACCGTCCGATGGGCGCCCAACCGTTCGGGCACCTTTGCAGCGAGCAGGCGTAGCGACAGGCTCACCGCGCTGTACACGAGGAACAGGCCGGCCGAGCCGGCCAGCCCGACCTCGCGGGAGTGGTCGGGGATGAACGCGAAGTACACCGACAGCGCCGCGATGCCGGTGGCGAGCACGACGCCCGGCCAGAGCGCGGCTCGGTGGAAGAGCGGCGCCTTCGCTGCTGCGGGCGCGGCCGTCCGGTCGACGCGCCGCGGCACGCCGAGCACGGTGAACGCCGTGACGAGCGCGAACGCCGACCCGACGAGGAAAGTCGTCGCGAACCGGTCGTCGCCGAGCACCGCCTCACCGATGGTCGGGCCGATGCCGATGCCGCCGAACACGGCGACCGAGAAGTAGCTCGCGGCCTCGGCCCGCCGGTTGGCCGGCGAGAGGTCGGCGATCAGCGTCGAGGCGGCCACGAAGAGCGCCGCCTCGCCGAGCCCCATCACGGCCCGCAGCAGCAGGACGTGCCACAGCGCAGTCGCCAGCGCCGTCAGGGCACCGGCGGCCGCCGCCATCACGGCGCCCGCCATCATCAGCGCCCGACGGCCGAACCGGTCGGTCAACCGGCCGAGGAACGGCCGCGCGAACACCGCGGCCGCCGCGAACGACGCCACCGACAGGCCGACGCCGAACTCGCCGGCGCCGAGCTCTTCCTCGATGAAGCGCGGCACCGAGACGAGCACGATGCCGATGTAGAGGAAGAAGAAGAACGCGGTGACCGTCACCGAGAGGAACGGACCCGAGATCAGCCGCTCGCGGGGCGCGCCAGGACCCGGCCGTTCCGGGAGGGGGGTACGCGGGAGGCTCACCGACGCCATGCTCGCCGCTGCAACGTGCGGCGCGGCCATCGGATTCCTCGCCGCGCCACATGTCACAGCCGGCGGGCCCGGGCCCGCGTACGCGCCTGGTCAGACCCGAGCGACGTCGACCGAGACCGTCAGCGTCTGCGCCGTCGACGGGCCGATCATCACGCCGCGCACCGGTGTGACGTCGCCGTAGTCGCGGCCCCACGCCACCGTGACGTGGTCGTTGACCGGCAGGTGCCCGTTCGTCGGGTCGAAGTCGACCCATCCGGCCTCGGGCATCCAGACCGAACACCAGGCATGGGACGCATCGGCACCGACCAGGCGCTCCTCCCCCGGCGGCGGCACCGTCTCGATGTAGCCACTCACGTAGCGCGCCGCCAGCCCGACCGAACGGAGGCAGCCGATCGCGAGGTGAGCGAAGTCCTGGCACACCCCGCGGCGAGCGGCGAGCACGTCGACGAGGGGTGTCGAGAGGTCGGAGAAGTGCGGGTCGAACTCGAACGTGGTGAAGATGTTCGAGCACACCTCGGCGACCGCCTCGACGATCGGGCGGCCCGGCGTGAACGACGAGTCGGCGATGGCGTGGAGCGGCGCCCCGAGCGCCGCTGTGTCGATCAACGCCGAGTCGGCGCGGAAGGCGCCGACCTCCACAGCGAGGTCGCCCTCGAGGCCGTCGAGTCGCGCGACGACGCCTTCCCACGGCGTGTCGTCGTGCGGCATCGCCTGCTCGTCGAGCTCGACGACGCTCGTCGCCTCGACGGCGATGTCGTCGTGCGGCTCGTGCAAACCGAACTGGTTGACGAGGTTGCCGAACGGATCGAGGAACGAGTCCCACTCGGATGCCGGCGGGTCGAGGCGGACCTCGGACTCGACGACGCGCTGCCACCGCGTCGGGCGCGGCACCAGGCAGGCCACGGTGTACCCGTCGGTCATCGTGGCGCCGTACCGGTATTCGGTGCGATGGTTGACCCGGAACGTGCGCGTCATGCGTGCTCTCCCCCGGTCGGCCGCATGACGATCGGGTTGACCGGCGTGGAGAACCACCGGCTGACGACACGTGCGCCGGCGTCGACGAGGATCGCACGCAGCTCGGCCACCATCTCGGGGAGCGGCCGATCGAGCGCAGCGCTCGCCCGCTCGGCCAACTCGCCCACCACCGGCCAGTCGCCGGCGTCGGCATGGGCGGTGAGCCGGTCGATCGACGCCGCCAGCGAACGCGGGTTGGCGCGGTCGTGCACGATGAGCGCGATCGCGGCACCGACCTCGACGTCGCTCCGGTACCGACGCCGGTAGGCGACCAGGCTCTCGCTCGCCGCCAGCAGCACCTCGACGGCCGCATCGTCGGGTGCGTCCGCGGACAGGTCGGCCGGCAGCACGAGCTCGCCGTCGGCGCCCGGCACGCCGAGCACGCCCTCGATGAGGTCGAGCACCACGAGGCAGCGCTCGAGCCGCCGACCAGCGTCGCCGATCAGCCAGGCCGGTCCCTGCACCGTGCTCTCCTGCCACAGGCCGGCGATGGCGCCGAAGTCCGCCACCAGCGAGTCGAGATCGTCGACGACGGTCCGGTGCCGTTGCAGCGTCGCACGACGCTCCGCGAGTCGGGCGAGCACGCGGCCGGTGGTCACCGAGAGGAACTCTCGCACGGTCGTCGCCTCGGTGAGCAACGAGCCCACCTCGCGAGCGACGGCATCACCCACGAGCGACAGCTCCTCTCGCACCGCGTCGACGCTCGGTGCCTCGGCGGGAGCGGGCTCGCCCTCGCGCCGGGCCCGGCGCGCCAGTCGGCACATCGTCGCCGCCCACGTACCACCGCCGAGCCCCGCAAGCCCCGGATCCTGCTCCATCCTCGACGCCACGACCCGCATCACGCGCGTCATCGCCTCGGCGCGCTCCGCGGCACGGTTCATCCAGTAGAGCGAGTCCGCGGCCCGGGTCGGCACCGACCGCCCGAAGTCGACCTGCGGCAGCCTCGGTCCGACGGTGGGAGCGACCGTGTGCCCGAGCACCCAGACGTCCTTGGCCGTGCACGCGGTCGGTCGCGCCGGGTCGTCGCCCGGCGCGACGACGCGGCCCGTGCCACCCGGCAGCACGACGACACCGCCGCCGTCGTGCACGGCGAACAGCCGCAGGACCACGCCGGCGTGGGCGAGGCCGGGGTCGACCGAGCCGGGCGCGAGCGGCGACCCTGCGAGCGGCCGATCGGGACGGTCGAGCATCGGGAGGAGCTGCTCGAGAGGGCGGATGGCGTCGATCGCAGCGGCGACGAAGGGCCGGACGTCGGAGGACTCGACGACGCCCGCGCCGTGCGCGTTGGCCAGCGCGATGCCGCCGGCGCGCACGGCTTGCAGCAGACCGGGGACGCCCGCCGATCCCCGTGCGGCGACGTCGAGCGGGTCGATCTCGGCATCCTCGAGCCGACGGAACAACACGTCGACCGGTTCGAGACCGTCGAGCGTGCGCAGCCAGACGCGTCGCTGCCTCACCACGAGGTCGGCCCCCTCGACCAGGTTCACGCCGAGCTCGACCGCGAGATACGAGTGGTCGACGTACGAGGGATGATCGAGGCCGCCGGAGAACACCACCGTCCGTGGGCTCGCAACGCCGGTGATCGCGGCGAGCGCGCGGCGCACCGAACCCGTGTACCGGGCGAGCGACGCCACGTCGGCCGCGGCCATGACATCCGGCAGCACCCTCGACGTGACCGACCGGTCGAGCAGCGCGTAGCCGAGCCCCGGCGGCGCGTCGGTGTGGTCGCGGACGACGTACCAGACGCCGTCGGTGCCGAGCGCCACGTCGACTGCGTAGGTCATCAGCCACCGGGCAGGGGATGCGCCGACGGCGTTGATGCGGTATCGGTCGGTACCGGCGAGCGCCTCGATCGGCACCGTCCGATCGCGAACGAGGCGGCGGTCGCCGTACAGGTCCGAGATCACGGCCTCGAGCGCCTCCATCCGTTCGGCGACGGCGAGCGACAGCCAGCGGAACGTGGCCGCGTCGAGCACCACCGGGATCGGGTCGAGCCGCCACGGCCGGCTCTCGACCGTCACGGGACGGCCGTCGGCGCGGACCGGCAGGTCGTGGACCAGATGGCCGGCGCCCTCGGCCGCGAGCAGCCGGTCGGCCCGGAGCTGGCGGTCGGCGATCCGGGTGGGATCGAGCAGCCGCGGGGCGAGGCCGTCGGGAAGGTCGAGCGTCGTCGGTGCGCGGGTTGCTCGGCCACGGTCGACGGTCGCCGCCGACGTGCTCGTGCCGGACCTCGCGCGGTCAGACATCGACGTACCGCCCGACGATCGCGTCGTGGAGCCGAGCGATCGCGACCTGCACCTGGTCCATCGCCCGATCGAGCTCGGCCCCCTCGGTGTCGCGCGGATCGGAGACAGCCAGCGCCTCCTCTGCTTCGGTGAGCGCGACGATGACGTCCTGCGGCTCCGGCAGCGCGAGCAGCACGGTGCGGATGGCGTCGAAGCACCCCTGCACCGACCGCGGGAACGCCGAGTAGCCGAGCAGGAAGCGGACCACCGCGATGCCGTCGATCGGCCCGTGGGTGGCCCGCTGGTACATCTGGAGCGCGGAGACCGATCGGAGCACGCTCATCCAGCGCACTTCGTCGGCGACCAGCGCCTCGCGGTCGGTCTCGCTGAGAATGCCGGCGGCGGCGACACCGAGCACCCGCGTCGTCATGTCGGCCCGCTCGACCAGGCGTCCGAGCCGGAACATGCGGTACGGGTTGGCCCTGGTCATCGTCGACTCGAGGACGCCGTCGAGTCGACGGCTCGTCTCGATGACGCGCACGAGGAACCGGTCGCGGAGCTGGCGCTCGACCGCGGGTCCCGCCGTCGCGTCGACGTACTGCGACAGCTGGTTCACCGACTGCCAGGCCTCGCGCGGCAGGACCTCGCGCGTGGTCCTCAGGTTCTCGCGCGCCGAGGTGACCGCGCTGCGCACGCTGCTCGGGTTGGCGCGATCGGCGATCAGGTGCCGGAGCACGGTGCGCTCGCCCTCGGGATCGTCCTCGGGGATCGGCAGCTCGACGTTCGAGCCGGCGATGACCGCGAGGGGTTCCCAGCGCAACACGCTCGGCGAGTCGACCACGAGGTCGTTGTACGCCCGCACGATCCGCGCCGTGTCCTCGGCCCGTTCGGTGTAGCGCGCTCCCCAGTAGAGGCGGTCGGCGGTCCGGGCGAGCAGTGCCATCAGCCGTCGCTCCCCTGCACCTGCTGTTGCCGCTGTTGCTGCGTCGCCGGCCCCCCGGGTGGCGCGAAGGACGCGTCGACGATCCACGTGTCCTTGCTGCCACCGCCCTGCGACGAGTTCACGACGAGCGAGTCCTTGGGCAGCGCCACGCGGGTCAGCCCCCCCGGTGTCACGTAGCTCCGTTCGCCGGTGAGCACGAACGGTCGCAGATCGACGTGGCGCGGCTCGATGCCGCCCTCGACGAGCGTCGGCACCGTGGAGAGCGAGATGATCGGCTGCGCCACCCAGTTGCGAGGATCGGCCTCGATCGCGGCGACGGCCTCGTCGAGCTCGTCGCGCGTCGCCCGGCTGCCGATCAGGATGCCGTAGCCGCCGCTCTCGTTCGCCGGCTTCACGACCAGATCACCGATGTTCTCGATCACGTGCCGGCGCTCGTCGTCGTACATCGTCCGGTACGTCGGCACGTTGCGGATCATCGGCTCCTCGCCGAGGTAGTAGCGGATGATGTCGGGCACCCACGCGTACACGACCTTGTCGTCGGCGACACCGGCACCCGGCGCGTTGGCGAGCCCGACGTTGCCGGCCTTCCACGCTCGCATCAGCCCGGGAACGCCGAGCATCGAGTCCTCACGGAACACCTCGGGGTCGAGGAACAGGTCGTCGATCCGGCGGTAGATGACGTCGACCCGCTCGAGGCCGGCGATCGTCTTCATGTACACGCAGTCGTCGTCGCCCACCACGAGATCGGCACCCTCGACGAGCTCGGCCCCCATCCGCTCGGCGAGGAACGAGTGCTCGAAGTAGGCCGAGTTGAAGATGCCCGGCGTCAACACGGCGACCTGGGGGTCGGCGACGCCGTCGGGCGCCAGCGACGCGAGGAGGCGGCTGAGCTCCTCGGTGTAGCTGTCGACCGGCCGGATCCGCTGGCGCTCGAACAGCTCGGCGAACGCCCGCTTGGTCACCCCCCGGTTCTCGATCACGTAGCTCACGCCGGACGGCACGCGGAGGTTGTCCTCGAGCACGTACATCTCGCCGTCGTCGTCGCGGACGAGGTCCGTGCCCGAGATGTGCGCCCACACGCCGTGCTTGGGCCGCACGCCACGGCACTGTTCGCGGTAGTTCGCCGACGCGTCGAGCAGTTCGGCAGGGAACACGCCATCGGCGATGACACGCTGGTCGTTGTAGAGGTCGTCGATGAACATGTTGAGCGCTCGCAGCCGCTGGGAGAGGCCGGCGCTGATCTGGTTCCATTCGGGACCCGGGATGACGCGCGGGATGATGTCGAACGGCCACGCACGATCGATGTTCTGGCCCTCGGAGTACACGGTGAACGTGATCCCCATCGTGAGGATGTCGAGCTCGGCCAACTGCTGACGCTCTCGCAACTCGGGCTCGCCGATCGAGTCGATCAGGCGCATCAGCGCGGACGCCGCGGGCCTCGGTTCACCGCCGGGCGTGATCAGCTCGTCCATCGGCGACCGACCATAGGCGCCTGGGACGAGGCGCCGCACCCCACCCGCCCTAAGCCTCTAGTGCTGCACACCGTTGTCGGCCTACAACGGACACATGAACGCTCCCGACTACGTCCAACACGACGGCCTCAAGCAGTGGGTCGCAGAGATGGTCGAGCTGTGCAAGCCGGCCGCTGTGCACTGGTGCGACGGCTCCGACGAGGAATACGACCGGCTCTGCCAAGAGCTCGTCGACGCCGGCACCTTCATCAGGCTGAACGAGGAGAAACGGCCCAACAGCTTCCTCGCCCGCTCGGACCCGAGCGACGTCGCACGCGTCGAGGACCGCACGTTCATCTGCTCGCGCACCGAGGAGGATGCCGGGCCGACGAACCACTGGATGGACCCCAAGGAGATGAAGGAGATCCTGACGGG
>NZ_JASJCS010000192.1 GCF_030065885.1 Ilumatobacter sp.
GGTGTCCTCGGGGCGGGGGCGATCACGATGGGCGGCGAACATCGGTCGGGCGCCGAAGTGGACCGAATCGACGCCCCGCCACAGCGCTCCGGCGAGCTCGCCCAGTTGATCCGCCAATCCTGGAGCGATGTCGGCGAGGCCGGGTTCGACGGCGTCGTCGCGGACCGCCAGGATCGAGTCGGCGTCGGTCGCACCGCGGTACAGGTTCATCACCCCGTCGATCACCGCCGGGTTGATCGAGTACGCGGCCGCGGCGGCGACGGCCGGTGTCGTGTCGCCGAGCGAAGCGAGTCGCCACGCGACCACCCAGCCGGTGCCCCCCGGCACGCCCAGCGCCTCGTAGCCGGCGATCGCGCCCGGATCCCACATCATCCAGCCGACCAGGTCGTGGCACGCGACGCCCGCCCGTGCCGTCAGCGTGTTCCAATCCGTCATGCCCGGGACGTTACGTGCTCGCGACGCCGGTCGGGATCGGCGCCGGTCGACGCCGCCACGATCGATCGCCGTCGGACCTGCGAACATGCTGAGCGCCAACGACCGTCGACCCCACCGAGGTGACGAGACATGCAGGTGCTCCGCACTCCCGACGAACGATTCGCCGATCTGTCCGACTGGCCGTACGAGCCGCACTACGTCGACGTCGACGACCCCGACGGCGGAGGCCCGCTGAGGATGCACCACGTCGCGGCCGGGCCGGCCGACGGGCCGGTCGCCCTGTTGCTCCACGGTGAGCCGACGTGGAGCTATCTGTACCGGAAGATGATCCCGGGCCTGGTCGATGCGGGCTGCCGTGTCATCGCCCCCGATCTGATCGGGTTCGGTCGATCCGACAAGCCGGCCGCCCGTTCCGACTACACGTACCGGCGGCACGTCGACTGGGTGTCCGAGCTCGTCACCTCCCTCGACCTCAGCGGGGTCACGTACTTCGGGCAGGACTGGGGCAGCCTGATCGGGCTCGCCGTGGTCGCCCGGCACCCCGATCGCTTCCGCGGGATCGTCCTCGGCAACGGCGGCCTGCCCGATCCGGGCGATCTCGACGCCCTGATGGCAGCGGCTGCGACGTCGCACGACCCCGACGCGTTCAGCCGCTGGCAGGCGGTCGCCCGCGACGCCGATCACCTCGACGTCGGGCGCCTGCTCCGGGAGGGACTCGCCGGCATCGACGGCGTGCGGATCGACCTGACCGACGCCGAGGTGGCCGCCTACGACGCGCCGTTCCCCGATGCCTCCTATCAGGCCGGGATGCTCGAGTTCCCGGCGCTCGCCGGCGCACACGGTGCTGAGGGCGAGCCCTTCACGCTCTTCGCCGAGGCGTGGTCCGTGCTCTCGTCCTGGGAGAAGCCGCTGGTCTGCCGCTACGGGAAGGCCGATCCGGTGCTCGGCTGGTTCGACGACTACATGATCGCGAAGGTGCCGGGGGCGGCGGGACAGCCGCACGCCACCATTCCCGACGGCGGGCACTTCATTCAGGAGCAAGAGCCCGGCGCACTGGTCGACGCCATCCTGCACGTCGTCCGCACCGGCTGACGCGACACCTGCGGCCGCCTCGCCGCCTCGTTCTCGTCAGGGCGGTTCGAGGCCGTCGAGGACGGCGAGGTCGTGCACGTCGTCCCGGCGCAGCTCGTAGCCGGTGTGGAGGTGTCGCTGCTTGGCGACGGTGAGACAGGAGACGACGACCCCGCCGATCGCACCGGTCGTGAGAGCGTGTGCCGGGTAGTCGTGGATCTGGCCGTCGAGGCCGTGCTGCCACCATCCGCCGTGCCCGTCGTCGTGGATCGGATGGACGTCGACGCGTCGGTCGTCCACTGCGTCGCTGAGCTCGATGCGAACCGGGAGCCAGTCGGTGCTCACGACGAAGCCCGCCTCGCAGAGCTCTTCCGCGATCGACTCGACGCACTCGTGTTGCACGAGCAGGTCGAGGTCGCGGTGATCTCTCGTCTGCCTCCCGGCGAGGGCATCGACGCCCCAACCCCCGGCGACGATCGGCGTCGCACCGCAGTTTGCCGCGACCTCCAAGAACCACGCGACGTCGTCCACCTCGGTCGTCATCGGGACCGAGTCTTGCGCACCGGGGTCGGGCGGTCTCGAGCGCGTTCCGGCTGACAATGCGTCCCGCCTCTGCGACACTCGAATCGTGGGGTGGCGTCTGCTCGCCGACGTCGTGCTGGTGGTGCACCTGGGCTTCGTGCTGTTCACCGCCCTCGGCGCCCTGCTCGCCTGGCGATGGCGCCGCGTGCCGCTCGCACACGTCCCGGTCGTCGCCTACGGCGTCGTCATCGAGGTCTTCGGGTTCAGGTGCCCGCTGACGCCGCTCGAGAAGTCGTTGCGTCGGCGCGCCGGCGATGCCGGCTACGACGGCGGCTTCGTCGAGCACTACATCGTGCCGGTCCTGTACCCGGGCGAGTGGACGGCAACCGTTCGCATCTCGGTCAGCGTCCTGCTCGTCGCAGCGAACGTCGTCGTCTACTGGTTGCTCTGGCGGTCGAAGCGCACATCGCGCGCCGTCGAGCATCAGCGGACGAACACGAGCCGAGACCGGGTGGCGCCGTGACGCCGCGGAGTGACCCACGGTTCGTCGTCGACCAGTTCGAACCGGCCTACCTCGCGCTCCACCGGTCGGGAGAGCTGGCCGAGCGGGCGACCACCGCCGTGGCCGAGCTCGGGGACTGCCGAGCGTGTCCACGTGACTGCGGCGTCGATCGACTGGCCGACGAGACCGCGATCTGCCACACCGGCCGCCACGCCGTCGTTGCGAGCGCGTTCGCGCACTTCGGCGAGGAGGACTGCCTCCGGGGCTGGAACGGGTCGGGAACGATCTTCTTCGCGTTCTGCAACCTCCGCTGTGTCTTCTGCCAGAACTGGGACATCTCGCAACGGCAGTCCGGCCGGGAGATCCCCGCCGACGGCATCGCCGAGATCATGCTCGAGCTCCAACGCCGCGGCTGCCACAACGTCAACTTCGTCAGCCCCGAGCACGTCGCACCGCAGGTGATCGAAGCGATCGCCGCGGCGGCGCCGCTCGGCCTGCGCATCCCGATCGTCTACAACACGAGCGCGTACGACTCGCTCCGCACGCTGCAGCTCCTCGACGGTGTCGTCGACATCTACATGCCCGACTTCAAGTTCTGGCGACCCGAGACAGCGCGCCGCCTCGTCCGCGCCGCGGACTATCCCGAGCGGGCCCGCGAGGCGCTGCTCGAGATGCACCGGCAGGTCGGCGTGTTGAGGTTCGGCGACGACGGCGTGGCTCGGCGTGGTGTGCTGGTCCGGCATCTGGTCATGCCCGGTGCGGAACACGAGACGACATCGATCATGCGGTGGCTCGCCGACGAGGTGTCGGTCGACACCTACGTGAACGTGATGGCGCAGTACCGGCCGGATCACCGGGTGCCGGGTAGCGACCGCTATGCGGACATCGACCGCCGGCCACACGCGAGTGAGATCGACGCCGCCTACGAGTCGGCTCGGCAGGCCGGGCTCTGGCGGTTCGACGAACGAGTCGGGTGATCGGGTCGGCCCGTGCGCCGCTGTCGCTGTCGCCGGTCATGCGATTCAGTCGGCGGCCGGCGCCGGTTCGGGTGGGCCCGCCGGCTCGGACACGACCAACGCCGCCAGCCAGGTTGCGATCGGCACCGATGCGATGATCCCGACCGACCCAACGAGCGCTCGCACGACCTCGGTGGCGACGAGCTCGCGAGTCACCGCCCCACGGATGCTCTGGCCGGCCTCGGTGAAGAACAGCAGCAACGGCAGCGCCGCTCCGACGTAGGCGAGGAACAGCGTGTTGACGGTCGACGAGATGTGGTCGCGGCCGATCCGGATCGCCGGCGCGACGAGCTCACGCATCGACATCTCGGGGCGCACCTGCTTGAGCTCCCAGACCGCCGACACCTGTGTGACCGTGACGTCGTCGAGCACGCCGAGCGCCCCGATGACGATCCCGGCGAGCAGGATCCCGCGGGCGTCGATGCCCTCGGCGAGGCCGCCCAGCATCACACTCGTCTCGTCGGACAGGCCGGTCAGGTGTGTCGTGCGCACGAAGGCCCATGCGAGGACCGCCGTGAGCAGCAGGCTCGCCAGGGTCGACACCAGGGCGACGGCGGTGGCCAGACCGAACCCGTGCGCGAGGAACAGCGCTGCGAACGCGATCAGCGACGCGCTCACCAGCGCGACCGTCAGCGTGTTCGAGCCGTCCAGGATCGCCGGCAGCGTGAAGACGACGATCACCAGCAAGCTGAACGCGAGGCCACCGAGCGCGCCCACGCCCCGCCAGCGCCCCACCAGCAGGACGGCGACCACGAAGATCGCCAGCAGCCAGATCATCGCGCCCGAGCGCTGGTAATCGTAGAACGAGAACGCCGGTTGACCCGACTGGGTCGGGAACCAGGTGACCAAGATGTCGTCGCCCTCGTCGAGGAACCCGTCGGGCGTCGCCTCCTCGAACGCGCCGAGCTCGCCGGCGAACGGCCCGTCGCTCATCTCGAACTCGACCCATCGGCAGCGGTCGAGCGGGCTGTACGAGCACGGCAGGAGCTCGATCGAGACGATGTGGGCGCTGATCGTGTCGGCCTCGAGCAGCAACGGGTCGCTCGACTCGTCGTCGCCGGCCGGCCACAGCAGCACGGCTGCGAGCAGGGTCAACAGTGCGCCGACGGCGACCGCTCCCCAGAGCCAGCGTCCTGCGACGGCGTTCACCGACGGGGGGACGGCATGTGAGGTGTGGGTGTGGGCCGTGGTGGCGACGCCGTCGACGTCGGGTTCCGGGCTCGCTCGGTCCGTCACCGGACCACCCTCGCACAGCTCGGGCGCGAGTGAGCGTCATTCGGATCGCCGCCCGCCGTTCGCGAGACTGACGTCCAGCGCCGCTCGCCGGTCGGCCCTGCAGACACCGAGGAGGGATGATGCTGCGGCGAGCGCACTCGCACGTTCCGGGCGCCGAACCACCGAGGGCGATCGCCGTCGTCGTCGCACTCGGTCTGGCGACGGTTGCGTGTTCGAGCGGAGCGGGCACCCCGACGACGCAGGGCGCTGCCCAGCCGACGACCGCCGTGACCGACCCCGGGGCCGGCGCCGACCACCGCGCCCCCGGTCGGTTCGACCGTCGCTGCCGAGCCGACGGCGAGCAGCACGGTCCCACCCACGCCGGCCTCGACCCAACCCGCGTCGGCCGGCGAACCGATCGACGCGGAGTTCCTCGCCGGCATCGTCGACGGCCTGGACGTTTCCGATGGCGGCGTGCTGTTCGCCGTGCTCGATCGGGGTGGCGCCGTCGCGCATGCGAGCGCCGGGGGTGACCGTGACGGCGTCGCGCCCGCCCCGACCGACACGTTCCGCGTCGGCAGCATCACCAAGGTGTCCACGGCCGTCGAAACCCTGACCCTCGTCGATGACGGACTCGTCGACCTCGACGCGCCTGCGGTCGACGACGTCAGCCGGGTCGCGGTACCGGCGGATGTGAGCGTCCGCGACCTGCTGGCGCACCGAAGCGGCATTCTCAACGTCACCGATCGGCGCGATTTCTTCACCACCGTCGACGAGGTCCCGGAGCGTGTGTGGACGCCCGAGGAGCAGCTCGCCGTGATCGCCATCGCCCTTCGCTGTTCGAACCGGGTACGCAGTTCCGGTACTCGAACACCAACTACCTCATCCTCGGCGTGCTCATCGAGGAGATCACCGGCCAGCCGTATCACGAGGTCGTTCGACGGCGGATCATCGAACCGCTCGATCTGGCCGCCACCTACCTCGATGGATTCGAGGAGGTGCCCGCGCCGTTCGATCCCTACGGAGGCAGCGATCCGAGCGCACCCGACGAGCAGTACGACTCCACCTCGATCACCACCGCCGCGTGGGCGGCAGGTGCGATCGTCAGCTCGGCCGAGGACCTCCACCGGCTGTGCGCGGCGCTGTTCGACGACCGCATCATCTCGGCAGCTTCCGTGGCGGAGATGACCGCCGGCGGGGAGTACGGCCTCGGCGTCGAGCTGTCCGACTGGCCGAGGGGCCTGGTCGGGCACGGCGGCGCGATCTCCGGCTACGGCACGTTCGTGCGTCACTCGGTCGACACGGGGACGACAGCGTTCTTCGCCGCGACCGATCTCGGCTTCAACCCGATCTCTGCGATCGTCGCCGTGCTCGACGCAGTGGTCGACGCCGGTCGCTGACCC
>NZ_JASJCS010000065.1 GCF_030065885.1 Ilumatobacter sp.
CCACGCGCTGCCGTCCGACATGCCGATCCTCACGGCCCACATGTGGAACTGCATGGGCGCGGTCGCCGGCGGCATGACCAACGTGGTCGACATGATGTTCGACAACTGGCCGATGGCGTTCCAGCTCACCGAGGGCGCCAAGCACGGCGTGCAGTCGCCATCGGGTTACTACGGCTTCCGTGTGATGAACGGCTTCGACGAGCGCGACGAGATCCTGAAGCCGACGCCGAGCGACGCGCTGCACTACGTCGGCCATCACGTCGACCACGAGCTCGTCGAGAACATCGAGGTCGACTGCGCCGCCCGACTCCGGCGGCTCCGCGACGGCGAGCCTCGCCGCTTCCTCGTCACGATGGGCGGCGCCGGCGCGCAGCGCGACCTCTTCAAGGCCATCGTCGAGCACGCGCTCCCGATGGTGCGGCGCGACGAGGCCGCGTTCTTCGTCAACCTCGGCGACCACGCCGACAATTGGGAGTGGCTGTCGGCCGAGCTGGGTTCGCGGCGCGACGAGGTTCGCCTCATCCGCACGTGGGAGGACACCAAGGCGCTGGCCGACGACATCCGCGACGGCGACGCACACGGGCTGAACGTCTTCCTCTTCGACAACACGTTCCACGCGGTGTACTCGACCAACTACTTGATGCGCGTCGTCGACGTGCTGATCACCAAGCCGAGCGAGCTCGCGTTCTACCCCGTGCCGAAGATCTTCAACGAGCGCGTCGGCGGGCACGAAGCGTGGGGTGCGATCCGCGGTGCCGAGCTCGGCGACGGCACGATCGAGACCCGCACGATCCCGCGGACGCTCCAGGCGATCGACCTGCTCACCCACGAGCCGGATCTGCTGGAGATGTTCTGCGACTCGATCGTCAAGAACAAGCAGATCGGCATCTACGACGGTGCCTACAAGTGCGTCGCACTCGCGACGGGCACGACCTGGGAGCGTTCGGCGAGCTGACTCCCGCCCCTGGACGTACGAGTATCGTCGACGTCGACCGCCGAGGTGGGTGACGAGGGGAGGTACTCGTGAGCGACCAGCCACCGGTATCGGTGATCGGGGCCGGGGCATGGGGCACCGCGCTGGCGCGCCTCCTCGCGAGGCAGGGTGTCCCCACGCTGATCTGGGCTCGCGAGCCGGAGGTCGTCGAGGACATCCGGACCCTCCACGAGAACCGGATGTTCCTCGCCGGGATCGATCTCGGGCCCGAGCTCGATGCCACCGGCGATCTCGACGCAGCGTTCGATCACGCCGATGTCGTGGTCAACGCCGTGCCGACACAGCACATGCGATCGATTCTCGAGCGAGCCGTCGACGCACTTCGTCGGTGCGAGCTGGTGGTCACCGTGGCGAAGGGCATCGAGCTGGAGACCCTCATGATGCCGAGCGACATCCTGGAAGAGCTCGGGGTGCCGCCCGACCGGATCGTCGCGCTGTCGGGGCCGTCGTTCGCGGCCGAGGTCGCCGCCGACCTCCCCACCGCAGTCGTCGCCGCCGGCCCTGCGAGCGAGCCGGTCCGCCGGACGCGTGACCTCTTCTCGACGGCGACGTTCCGCGTCTACTCGTCGGACGACATCGTCAGCGCCGAGCTCGGCGGCGCGCTCAAGAACGTGATCGCCATCGCGGTCGGCATCTCCGACGGGCTCGGCTTCGGGCGCAACGCACGGGCGGCGCTGATCGCTCGCGGGCTGGCGGAGATCACGCGGCTCGGGGTCGCCCGCGGGAGCGAGCCGATGACGTTCGCCGGGTTGTCGGGCATGGGCGACCTCGTGCTGACCTCCACCGACGACATGTCGCGCAACCGCCGTGTGGGCCTCGCCATCGGCCAGGGCCGGAAGCTCGCCGAGGTCCAGGCCGAGATGCACGAGGTCAGCGAAGGTGTCTACACGGCGCTGTCCGCGCGGCAGTTGGCGGCCGAGGTCGACGTCGAGATGCCGATCACCGCGCAGGTCTGCGCCGTGCTCCACGAGGGCAAGGATCCGCGCCAGGCCTTCCTCGACCTCACGTCTCGCCATCTGCGCGACGAGCGCGGTTGACCTGTGCGTCGCGGCGTCAGTCGTGGCGCCAGCGCGGAATTCGTTCGACGGCGGTGTCGTCGCCGAGCTCGGCGACCAGCGGGTCGATCAGTGAGCGGCGGGCACCGTGCCATGCCACCGAGTCGAGGTCGACCGCCATCGGGAGGTCGGCGCGTCGAATCGAGAGGTCGCGACTCAGAAGGGCCTCCTCGCGGCGCTCGCCGAGCATCGCTCCCAGACGCTCGCGACCGCGCAGCTCGACCTCCCACGTGCTCGCGTCGTCGGGGATGTCCTCAAGGCGTGGGTAGCGGGCGAGCACCGCCGCGGCCGACTTGGCGCCCCAACCCGGTACGCCGGCGATGCCGTCGGAACGATCGCCGATCAGCGCGAACAGGTCGGGGATCTGTTGCGGTGCGACACCGAACTTGGCTCGGACGCCGTCTTCGTCGGTGATCACGTCGCGGATCCGGTCGAGCAGCACGACACGGTCGCCTCGGACGCACTGCGCCAGGTCGTTGTCGGTGGTGCAGATCACGACCCGGTCGACGGCAGGATCGCGGGCGAGGGCGGCGGCTCCGGTCGCCAGCAGGTCGTCTGCCTGGTACCGCCCTGCCGGCCAGAGGGTGAGGCCGAGAGCACGGACGATGTCGGCGGCCAGCGGTTGCTGCGCGCCGATCAGCGCATCGGCACCCGGTGTGCCCGACGAGGGAGCCGGCGCGACGATCGAATCGAAGGCGATGGCAGCGCGCGTGACCTCGTGTCGCCGCACCAACGCAACGAGCGTGGCGAGCAGGCCACGCGCCGCACCGACCTCGCGACCCGACGGCCCCGTGGCGAGCGGCGCGCCGTGGAAGCAGCGGAACAGCTCGAACGTGCCGTCGACCAGGTACACCGTCGCCACGCCAGGAGTCTGACCCATCCGGGACGTACGAGCGGGTAGGAGTCGATCGTCGGGCGCCACTTAGGCTCCCGACGTGGGCTCTGGCGTGGCCGAACGATGACCGTCGGGGGAGCCGACGTCGCATTGCGTGAGCGCGCCTGGTTGGTCGTGGTGCTGGTGATGGCGTCCGCCTGCGTCGCCCAGGCGTTCGGGCGGTTCACCTGGGGTGTCGTCCTGCCCGGCGCCCGCGATGACCTCCTCGACGGATCGAACACGATCGCCGGGCTGTTCGGCACGTTGAACGTCAGCGCATACCTCGTCGGCACGCTCGCCGTGTCATGGCTCGCCTCACGGCTCACGCTCGTCGGACTCGTCCGGATGGGCCTCGTGATCTCGACGAGCGCGCTCGGCGTCGCTGCGATCGCCCCGTCGGGGCCGGTGCTCGGTCTCGCACTGGCCGCGATGGGCCTCGGTGGCGCGGTCATCTGGATCCCCGCGCCCGCGATCTCGGCGCGGGCGCTGCCGCCCGCACGCGCCGGCATGGCGGTGGGTCTGATCGGCTCGGGGATCGGCATCGGGATCCTCTTCGCCGGTCAGATGTCGGCGTACCTCGAACGCCGCTCGGACCGCGATGATCTCTGGCAGACGCTCTACCGCATCGAGTTCGCCATCGCGGTCGTCGTGCTCGTCGGAGCGTTCGTCGCCCTTCGCTCGCACGGTGACCGGCCCGGAGCCGCCGGGGGGTTCGGCGGTGTCGGAGCGCTCAGGACGGTCAAGGGATGGATCCCCGTCACGGTCGCGTACGCAGCATTCGGGTTCGCGTACATCCTCGTCATCGGCTTCCTGGTCGCCCGCCTCGAAGACGACTCCGGGTTCTCGTCGGGCGAGGCCGCCACGATGTTCTCGATCATGGGCGCGTCCACGGTGGTCGGGGGGCTCTCGCTCGGACCGCTGTCGGACCGGTTCGGTCGCCGGGTGACGCTGACCACCACGTTCGTGCTGTTCGGGCTCTGCGGTCTCCTCGTGTTGACCGGACGGCAGCCGTGGGTCGCCGTCGCATCGGTCGGCGTCGGGCTGATGTTCTCGGGCATGCCGGCCCTGATCATCGCCCACGTCGTCGACCACACCGACGTCGACACGTACGGACCGGCGTTCAGCGCCGCAACCCTTGCGTTCGGCGTGACCCAGATGATCTCGCCCCAGATCGGCGGCGCGATGGCCGACGCTCTCGACTCGTTCACCTGGGTGTTCGTGCTGTCGGCCGTCGTGTCGTTCATCGGCGCAGCCTTCGCCAGCCGACTGCCCTGATCGGCTACGTCTGGTGGGCCCGAGTCACGCGAAGAACTCCTTCGTCTCGTCGGCGCGGAAGCGCATCGAGGCGATCGCTCCGATCGCCGCTGCCGCACCGAACAACACCAGCACCGGTAGGGCGACGTCGGCGATCCCGCCGGACTCGAGGAAGACCGACCGATGGCCTTCCATCGCCCAGTAGGCCGGGGTTGCCGGGGCGATCGCACGTGCCCAGCCGGGGAGTTGTTCGATCGGCACCAGCGCACCGCCGAGCCCGGCCAGCACCATCGCGCCGACGTTCTGGAACGCGCTCATCTGCTGGACCGTGCGGAAGCTGGACGCCATCAGCAGCACCAAGGCAACGACACAGCCGGCATAGCCGGTGATGACGAGCAGCGCGGCGACCGGCGAGCCGCCGTCGAAGCCGAGTCCCAACATCGCGCCGCCGGCGACGAAGACCGCGAGCTGGTAACACACGTTGATCAGGATCCATGGCATCGCGAACCCCGCAAGGAGCGAGCGTGGTCCGGCTGCCGAAGCGCGGAGCCGATCCCAGGTGCGCCAGCCGTGCTCGCGGTAGACGCTGAAGCCGGCAGATCCCGCCACGAAGAAGGCGAACAGGACGGCTTGGCCGGGCACGACCTGTTCGGCTCCTGTGGCGCTCCCGAATCCACTGTCGATGAGCGAGAGACCCATCGTGCGCTCGAAGAGCGGCATCACGGCGAGCGGCATTGCGAACATGATCAGGAGGAACCAGGGATCGTTGCGGAGGATCCTCAGCTGCAGCTTGGCGACGGCGAGCGCGGTGGTCACGAGCCCTCCGCGGTGTCGGCGCTCGATCCGATGTCGTGTCCGGTCACGGCGAGGAAGACCGTCTCGAGGTCGGGCGCCAACGACTCGACCGACACGAGCCGATGGGCGTCGTCGCCGAAGCCCTCGAGAAGATCGGCCATCGTCACATCGCCGAGTGCGTGATAGACGGAGGGGGCGGCCACGTCGACATCGAGCTCGAGATTCTCGGGGAGCGGGCCCTCCACATGGAATCTGACGCCGCTGAGTCGGTGCGACGCAACGAGCTCGTCGCGCGAGCCCCGCGCCAGGATGCGGCCCTCGTCGATGATCACGATGTCGGCGTCCAGGGCCTCGACCTCGGGCAGGTAGTGCGTCGTGTACACGATGGCGGCGCCGTCCGACGCCAGGTTGCGAACCGCCTGGATCAGCTGGCGGCGGGTCTCGACGTCAGCCCCGACCGTCGGCTCGTCGAGCATCAGCAATGCAGGCGCATGGACCAGCGCGCAGGCCGTGTGGAGGCGACGCGCCTCCCCGCCGGACAGCTTGCCGGCGCGCCGATCGAGCAGGTCGGCGAGTCCCAGCTGTTCGGCGACCTCCTCGGCCCGGCGGGACCGATGCCTCCGGTCGAAGCCGGCCAGCTCGCCGAAGAACTCGAGATTCTCGCGGACCGTCAGGACCGTGTAGATGCCGGTGCTCTGTGGTGCGATGCCGAGCAGCCTCGCCGCGGACTCCGGGTCGACGCTCGCGTCGATGCCGCCGATGTGCACCGTGCCGGCGTCGGCGGTGAGGAGGCCGGCGATGATCGACAGCATCGTCGACTTGCCGGCCCCGTTGCGTCCGAGGACGGAGACGATCTGTCCGGCCGCGACGTCCAGGTCGGCGCTGGACAGGGCCTGGATCTCGCCGTATCGCTTCGAGATGCCCTCGGCCTGCAGCATGGGCGCAAGTCTGTCACCGACGCCGCGATCGTCGGTGCGAGGTTCTTGTACAGCTCAGCTCGGTGCCCGGACGAGCATGCCGGCGTCGTGGGTTGTGGGTTGGGTGCTTCGGCGCGAAGGTGGAAGCGAGAGGGTGATCGGTCGTGACGCGCCGGGCCTCACTATCGGCGGCGGTTGCGATCGTCCTCGTCTCGGCTGCTGCGTGTGGCTCGGGCAGCGAGCAGGAGTCCACGGCGACGCGCGAGACTGAGGCGTCGACGACTGCGCCCGCATCGACGACACCTCCGTCGACGACACCTCCGCCGGGGCCGTCTGCGTTCGAGGCCGTGCCCTGCCGGTTCCAGAACACGACCGGGTTCCAGGCCGCGTGCGGCGACCTGAGCGTGCCGGAGGACCGCAGCGACACGGACAGCCCCACGATCACGCTGCACGTGGCGGTGTTCAAGGCCCTCACGTCCTCGCCGGCACCGGACCCGATCGTGTACCTCGACGGTGGCCCCGGCGTCGCAACGCTCGAGTTCGTGAGCTTCGGCTTCGACGACGTGTTCCTGCCGTACCTCCAGGACCGCGACGTGGTGTTCTTCGACCAGCGCGGCGTCGGGCTGTCCGAACCGTCGCTCGCGTGCCCCGAGGTCGTCGAGGTGACCAAGGAGATCCTCGACGTCGGCCCGACCGTCGACGAGGCCGTCGACCGTGAGCTCGAGGCCTGGGAGGCGTGCCGCGATCGGTTGCTCGCCGAAGGCGTCGATCTCGCCACGTACAACAGCGCTGCGAGCGCAGCCGACGTCGCCGACCTCCAGCGGGCGCTCGGGTACGAGAGCTGGAACCTTCTCGGGGGTTCCTATGGCAGCCGCCTGGCCTTGACCGTGATGCGTGACGCCCCGGACGGCCTCCGCGCCGCGATCCTCGACTCGGTCTATCCGCCCCACCGGAGCCTGATCGAGGAGGCTCCGGCGAGCTTCGATCGCGCCCTCGACCTGCTGTTCGAGAGCTGCGCCGACGACGGTGTCTGTGCCGTCGAGCATCCCGAGCTGCGGGAACGGCTGTTCGCGCTCGTCGACCGGCTGGACGCCGACCCGGTCGAGGTCAGCATCCTCGATGTCTTCGACGGAACCACGCTCGATGTGTCCCTCGACGGCACCGCGCTCATCTCGCTCGTGGGCTGGGGCTTGCACTCCCCGGACGACATCGCCGTCATCCCCCGCATGATCGATGAGATCGAGTTCGGCGACGACACCATCGTCTCGGAGCTCGGGTCGAACCTGTTGGCCTTGCTCGGCATCGGCTCCGGGGGGATGGCCTCCTCGGTGCAGTGCCACGAGGAGGTCCCCTTCTCGACGCCCGAGGGCTATGCGGCGGCGATCGAGCCGTTCCCGGAATTCAGCGAGTTCTTCGCCGGCCGCCTCGACGTCGGGCCCGCGGTCTTCGAGCTCTGCGAGCTGTGGCCGGCAGGCTTCGGCGGCGACATCGAGAACGAACCGGTGACCTCCGATCTGCCCGCACTGGTGCTGGCTGGGCAATTCGACCCTGCCACGCCGCCGTCGTGGGGACGGTCAGCGACCGAGACGCTGACGAACTCGTACTTCTTCGAGTTCCCTGCGATGGGGCACGGTGCGAGCTTGCACGAATGCCCCCAGTCGATGGCAGTGGAGTTCCTGCAGAATCCGACCACCGAGCCCGACAGCTCGTGCATCGCGGACATGCCGACCATCGCCTTCGCCGCCTGAACCGACCGGCACCACAGAACCCGCGACGGTGAACCCGTCGGGTCCGCAGGGGCCCGTGGTCCAGGGACCACGGGCCCTACCCGCTCGTGTTCGTTCCTCGCACGCTTGAGAGACACCGCATACCGAGGAGGCTGTCATGATCGATCGGATCGGGAGTGATCGCGCCGGCATCGTCGGCGGTGATGTCGACGAGGGCTACGGGCCGGTCGCTGACGCGTTTCGGGCCAACTTCTCCGAACGCGACGAGCTCGGTGCCGCCTGCGCGGTCTACCGCGACGGTCGCAGGGTCGTCGACCTGTGGGGCGGCTACGCCGACGGCGCGACACGACGGCGATGGTCAGAGCACACCCCGATCGTCGTGTTCTCGACCACCAAGGGCGTCGCCTCGTTGGCGGTGGCCCATGCGCACTCCCGCGGCCTGTTGGACTACGACGAACGCGTCGCCGCCTACTGGCCGGAGTTCGCCTGGCGCGGGAAGGACCGCATCACCGTGCGGCAACTGCTGTCGCACCAGGCAGGCCTTCCCGTCATCGACGTGCCGCTCACCATCGCCGATCTCGCCGACCTCGATCTCGTCGCCGCCGCCGTCGCCCTCCAGCAGCCGATGTGGCCGGCAGGGACCCGGCACGGATATCACGGGATCAGCCTCGGGTGGTACGAGGGCGAACTGCTCCGCCGGGTCGACCACCAGCACCGTTCCCTGGGCACCTACTTCGCTCAGGAGATCGCCGGTCCGCTCGGTCTCGACTTCTGGATCGGCATCCCGCCCGACTTCGACCTCGAGCGACGAGCCACGCTGGTGGGTCGCGGCCCCTGGTCGGCCTTGCTCGGTGACACACCACGCCGGCTCCTGCTCGCACTCATGAATCCCCGCAGCCCGACTCGGCGCTCGTTCGCCAACCCGAAGGACATGCTGGTCGAGACGAACCTCAACCGGCCCGACGTGCTCGCCGTCGAGATGCCAGCCGCGAACGGGATCGGCACACCACGGGCCGTCGCGGCTGCCTACAGCGCCGCCCTCGACGGTCGGCTCGGCCTGACCCGCCCGACGCTCGACGCGTTGTCGCAGCCCGCCCAGGCCCCGAGCGAGGGCCTCGAGGACGTGATCCTCAAAGAACCTGCGCTGTACTCGCTCGGCTACCTGAAACCGACCGCATCGGCTCCGTTCGGTGGCGGCGCCGATCTGGCGTTCGGGACACCCGGCAACGGAGGATCGTTCGGCTTCGCCGACCCGGAAACCGCCATCGGCTACTGCTAACGCCCCGAACCGACTCGGTACGGCCCTCCTCGACCGGCGCGACATCGCCCTGCGCAACGCCCTCTTCCGAGACGTCCTCCACGACCGGCCGCAACAGCCCCCAGACTGACCATCCGACGGACCGAGACCACGTGAACTGCCCGACGGCAGTCAGTTCTTGTACTGCTGGAGCTGGCCACCCTCGTCTGCGAGCCGGGCCAGCAGCGGCGACAGCTCCCAGTGCTCGCCGTCGAGGCGGTCGCCGTACTCGCGGATCTTCGCGACGACGTCGGCGAGCCCGATCGAGTCGGCCCAGTGCATCGGGCCGCCGCGGTAGACCGGCCAGCCGTAGCCGTTGACCCAGACGACGTCGATGTCGCTGCCGCGGATCGCGATGCCCTCCTCGAGGATCTTGGCGCCCTCGTTGACCATCGGGTACAGGCACCGCTCGAGCACCTCGTCGTCACCCACCTCGCGCTGCTCGACACCCTGCGAGACGGCGAAGTCGCGGATCAGCTGCTCGACCTCGGGGTCGGGCGTCGGGGCCCGCGTCTCGGGGTCGTAGGTGTAGTAGCCACGGCCGTTCTTCTGGCCGCGACGCCCGTGCTCGCAGAGCACCTCACGCACCGTCGAGCTCGACGACGTCTCTTCCTTCCAGCCGATGTCGAGCCCGGCCAGGTCGCTCATCGCGAACGGGCCCATGGGGAACCCGAAGTCGTAGAGCACGCGATCGACCTGGGCCGGCGTGGCGCCCTCGAGGATCATGCGATCGGCCTCGATCCGGCGCATGAAGAGCATCCGGTTGCCGACGAAGCCGCGGCACACGCCGACCATCACGCAGACCTTGCCGATCCGCTTGCCGATCGCCATCGCGGTCGCCACGATCGTGTCGCTCGACTTCTCGCCGCGAACGTTCTCGAGCAGCTTCATCACGTTCGCCGGGGAGAAGAAGTGCATCCCGATCACGCTCTCTGGGCGCGACGTGACGGCGGCGATCTCGTTGATGTCCAGCGCCGACGTGTTCGACGCCAGCATCGCGCCCGGCTTGCAGATCTCGTCGAGCTCCCTGAAGATCGACTGCTTGAGCTCCATGTCCTCGAACACGGCTTCGATCACGATGTCGCAGTCCGCGAAGTCGGCCTTGTCGGTCGAGCCGGCGATCAGCCCCATTCGCTCGTCGACCGCCTCGGGCGGGATCGAGCCTCTCGACGCCGACCGCTCGTAGTTCTTGCGGACCACGGCGAGGCCGCGATCGAGCGCCTCCTGGTCGCGCTCGACGATGGTGACCGGGATGCCGACGTTGGCGAAGTTCATCGCGATACCGCCGCCCATCGTGCCGGCCCCCAGCACGCCGCACGACTGGATGTCGAGCACCGGCGTGTCCTTGGCGATGTCGGGGATCTTGTTCGCCGCCCGTTCGGCGAAGAAGTAGTAGCGCTGGGCGGCCGACTGAGGGCCCGTCATCAGCTCCAGGAACAGCTTGCGCTCGACGGCCATGCCTTCGTCGAACGGCTGGTTGACGGCGGCCTCGATGCAGCGGATGTTGTACTCGGGGGCGAGGAAGCCCCGGGTCTTGCGCGCGATCGAGGCGCGGAAGTCGGCGAACAGCTGGTCGTTGCCGCGGACCTCGGCGACTTTGTCGTCGCGATCGCGCACCTTGACGAGCGGCATGCCCTGTTCGACGGCTTGCGTGGCGAACGTGAGCGCGGCGGCTCGCAACGCGTCGGTGTCGCCGTCGACGACCTCGTCGGCGAGCCCGCCGGCAAGTGCCTCGTCGGTGCCGATGTGGCGGCCCGAGGTCATCATCTCCAACGCCTTCGGCACGCCGACCAGCCGCGGCAGCCGCTGCGTGCCGCCCGCGCCGGGCAACAGCCCGAGGTTGACCTCGGGGAGCCCGAACTTCGCCGAGCGGAGCGCGACCCGGTAGTGCGCGCACAGCGCGACTTCGAGGCCGCCACCGAGCGCCGTGCCGTGGATCGCGGCGATGACCGGCACCGGCGCGTTCTCCATCGCCGCCTGTGCGTCGGCGAGGCTGGCCGCCTCGGGCGCGCCGCCGCCGAACTCGCTGATGTCGGCGCCTGCGATGAACGTCCGGCCGTCGCAGATCAGCACGATCGCCTGTGCGCCGTCCGCGACCGCCTGGTTCATCCCGTCGAACAGACCCTGACGGACGTGCCAGCTCAAGGCGTTGACGGGCGGGTTGTCGATGATGATCAGCGCAACGTCCGCCTCGGTCTCGAGGCGAACGGATTCGGTCAGTGCAGCCATCGTGTCAGTCAAGCAGTCGGGTCGGTCGTGCCCCGATTCCGAGCGCCCCGGCGGTGATCCATGGGTCGGGTTCGACGTTCTCCGGCCCAGCTCGTAGCGTCTGCGCCAGTACCGAGCGAAGGGAAACGGTCATGAGCGTGCAGCTGAACGAACGGGTGAGAGCCGTGGTCGACTCGGGTCGGCTCGCCCACTTCACGACGGTGGCCAAGGACGGGCGGCCCCACACGACGATCGTCTGGGTCGGCATGGCCGGCGACGAGATCCACATCGGCAAGCTCGCACCCGACCAGAAGCTGGCGAACCTGGCGCGCGACAACCGGGTGTCGCTCTCGATCGAGGCCGACGGCGAGGACATGGGCATGCAGCACTACGTCGTCGTCGAGGGCACCGCCGAGGTCACCGAGGGGGGCGCGCCGGCGCTGTTGCGAGAGTACGCACAGCGCTACATCGGCCCGGGCGCCGAGTTCCCGCCGATGCCGGATCCGCCCGACGGCTTCATCATCCGCGTCACGCCCACGAAGGTCCGCGGGCACGGGCCGTGGGACGGCCCGACATGACGCGGACGGCGCTGGTCACCGGCGCCAACCGCGGCATCGGGCGCGAGGTCTGCCGGCAGCTCGTCGCATCGGGCCTCGATGTCGTCGTGACCGGCCGCGATGCCGATCGCGTGAGCGTCGCCGCCGAGGAGCTGGGTGCTCGGGGCGAGGTGCTCGACGTCGCGGATCCGGGCTCGGTGGACGACCTCGTCGACCGGCTCGGTGGGGTGACGATCGACGCGCTCGTGAACAACGCGGTCTCGTACGACTCCTCGACCGTGCTCGGGGTCGACGACGCGACCCTCGACGCCGCCTTCGCGACCAACCTCGTCGGTCCGTGGCGGCTGATGCGGGCGTTCCTGCCGGGCATGGTCGAGCGCGGCTACGGGCGTGTCGTCAACGTGTCGTCGGGCTGGGGCTCGTTCGGGGAGGGTCTGGGCGGGCCGGCCACGTACTCGGTCACCAAGGCGGGCCTCAACGCGCTCACGGTCAAGGCGTCGCGTGAGGTGTCCGGCGACGTCACGGTCAACGCGATGTGCCCGGCCTGGGTCGATTCGGCGGGCTCGGGGAGCGGCGGCCGGCACGTCTCGGAGGGCGCCGACACGATCGTCTGGCTGCTCACCCACCCTCCCGGTGGCCCGAACGGCGGCTTCTTCCGGGACCGTACGCCGATCGAGTGGTAGCCGAGATGCGGCCTACGGGCGTGGCGGGATCGTCGGCGGCGCTTCGTTGAGCTCGTCGATCGCGAAGCCGGCGGCCTGCTTGTAGCGCGCCATGTAGGCCTCGATCTCGTCACGCGAGATCACGTCGTCGATGTCGTCGAACACGCCGCCGCACCGCTCGTCGACGACGCCGAGGATGCCCACCGGCCCGGCGCCGCGGTTGCGGAGCACGAGCTGCGAGACCGTCTCGCACAGCGCCGACTCATAGCCGAGCAGCGCCTCGGGACCGACCCCGTGCTCGCTGAGGTTGGCGCCGAGCACCCTGGCATCGACGATGGCCTGGCTGGCGCCGTTCGACCCGACCGGATACATCACGTGCGCGGCATCGCCGATCAGCGCCACCGAGCCGTCGACCCATCGATCGACCGGGTCGCGGTCGACCATCGGGTACTCCCAGACCGACTCGGTGCTCGTGATCAGCGCCGGGATGTCGAGCCAGTCGAAGTCCCAGTCCTCGAACGCCGGCAGGAACCTGTCGGTCGTCACCCGGTTGTTCCAGCCGCCGGCCTCCCACCCCTCCCCGGGGTCGAACGACAGCTCGGCGATCCAGTTCTGCAACTGCAGGCCGGTCTCGGGGTCGACGTCGTCGATGGGATAGTGGACGAACCGCTGCTCCATCGAGCCGACGAGCGTGAACGACGCGCCGGTTCGGATCGGCCGACCGGGCGCGGCGCCGCGCCACATGACCGCACCGCCCCACCGCGGCGGCCCCTCACCCGGGTGCATCTGGGCGCGGATCGCCGAGTGCAGGCCGTCGGCACCGACGAGGACGTCGCCGTGGTACTCGATCTCCGCGCCGTCCGATCGCCGCAGCAGTGTCGCCGTGACGCCGCTCGCGGTGTTGGCGTAGCGCACGGCCCGGTGGCCGGTGAGCACGACGCCGGGCCCCATGCGTTCGACGACTGCGTCGAGCAGCATCATCTGCAGCCGGCCACGGTGGACCGAGAACTGCGGCCACCGGTAGCCGGCGGCGACGCCCCGTGGCTCGGACCAGACGTCGTTGCCGTTCCGACCGACGAGCGCCCACTCCTGCGTCGCGACACCGAGCGCGGCGAGCTCTGCCGCGAGCCCGAGGTCGTACAGCTCGCGGACCGCGTTCGGCTGCAGGTTGATCCCGACGCCGAGTGGCTGCAACTCGCGGACCGACTCGAACACCACCGCACGGACGCCGATCTGGTGGCACGTCAGCGCGAGCGCGAGCCCGGCGATGCCCCCGCCGGCGATCAGCACGACCGGTCGGGCGTCGGGCGTCATCGGTGTCGCCGACCGTGCTGCGCGAGGGGTGCCATCAGGTCGGCCAGTCGACGGCCTCGAAGGCCCGCACGGTGGTCGAGCCGAACAGCCCCGCCAGCACGTACGGATCGTCGGCGATGAACGCCTCGGCGTCGGCCAGCGTGTCGGCCTCGAAGATGATCAACGTCCCGCACGGCTCGCCGTCGCCGTCGAGCAGCGGTCCGCCGACCGGATGACGCCGGCTCGAATGGTGGGCGAGATGGGCCGACCGGGTCTCGCGGCGGAGGTCGATGGACCCGGGGTGGTCGAGGCCGTGGAACACGAACAGCATGCGGCCGAGACTACGGCTCGCCGCCATGGCGGGGTGCTCAGGGGCGTATCAGGAGCGCGCGGACCCGCTCGACGATCACCGGCAGGGCGGCGGCGACCGCGGGGGAGAGGTCCTCGAACGGTCCGGTTCGCTCGATCTCGACGGCGATCACGGTCAGGCGACGGGGGAGGCGGCCGAGCAGGCGTCCGAGCTCGATCGCCTCCCCGACCCCCGCTCCGTGGCTCGAGAACAGCGTCGAGTCGACCGGGAGATGCTCGACGAGCGCGTCGATCTCGACGGTTTCGCCGGGTGCGCGGCCGCCTTTCGCGGCATCGACGATCAGCACGTCCTGGTTGCGGTGCCAGCGGGCCGCGAGGTCGGCGAGATCACCCTCGGCCACCAGCGTGTCGACGTCGTCCCCCCACCGGTGTCGAACCGCGTCCACCACCAGCGGCCCGATGGCGTCGTCGCCACGATCGCGGTTGCCGACACCGATGACGAGCGGGTGGGAGACCGGCTCGTGGCCCACAGTGACTACCGCTCGGTGACCGTCAGGCGCAGGAAGTGCGTCGAGCAGGAGATGCACGGGTCGTAGTTCCGGATCGTCTGCTCGCAGCGGCGCTGCAACTCGTCGTGGTCGAGGTCGAGGTGTGCGGCGACGAAGTGCCGGAGGTCCGTTTCGATCGTCGCCTGGTTCTGTGCCGTTGGCGGCACGATCTTGGCGGCCAGGATGCTGCCCGCCGCATCGATCTCGTAGCGGTGGTAGAGGAGCCCGCGCGGGGCCTCGGTCGCGGCCCACCCGACGCCGGCCCGGGCGGGGACCTCGACGCACGGTTGCGGGGGCTGTTCGTAGGCGTCGATGATCCGCAGCGACTCGTCGATCGCCCACAGCGTCTCGAGCGCGCGGACGACGATGCTCCGGAACGGGTTCGTGACGACGGGCCCGATCCCGACGTCGGTGGCGAGGTCGGTCACCGGGCCGGGCAGCAGGTCGTAGTTGTTGGCCCAGCGGGCCAACGGCCCGACGTGGTACCACCCACGCTCGCCGAGGCGGGCGTGCAGCGCGGTCGAATGGGCCACGTGCTCCTCGATCGAGTGCTCCTCGAACTCGGCGACGTCGATGTCGAGCCCGCGGTTGGAGACGATCCGACCCTCGTTGAGTGGGTACTCGTCGGGGTGCCGGAGCGAGACGAACTCGTAGTCCTGCGAGAGATCGGGGAAGTCGAAGCCGGCCGTCCAGCGGATCAGCTCGACGCACGTCTCTCGCGCCTCGTGGAGTTGCGGTACGAGCGCTGCGAGGTCGTCGTGGGTCGGCGCGCGGTAGAACCCGCCGAGCCGAATGTTGATCGGGTGGATCGGGCGGCCGCCGAGCACCTCCATGATCTCGTTGCCGGTCTTCTTCAGGGTGAGCAGCCGCTCGACCAGCTCGGGGTGATCGGCGGCGATCGCGATGCCCGAGTGGTACCCGAGGAAGTCGGGTGCGTGCAGGAACCCGATGTGGAGCACGTGGCTCTCGATCCACTCGCCGCAGTACAGCAACCTGCGAAGCTCGCGGATCGACCCGCCCACGGTCACACCGCAGAGCCGCTCGATCGCGTGGCTCGCGCTCATCTGGTAGGCGGCCGGACAGATGCCGCAGATGCGAGCGGTGATGTCGACCGGCTCGGTGTAGTCGCGTCCGCGCAGGAAGGCCTCGAAGAAGCGCGGTGGCTCGTAGATCTCGAGCCGGACGTCTGCGACCTCGCCGTTCGCGACCTCGACGTGCATGGCGCCCTCGCCCTCGACGCGTGCCAGCACCGGGACGTGGAGGTCGATGTCGGTCATGTCGGATCCCTTCGGTCTGCTTCTCGTTCGAACGACTGCCCCCAACCCGCGTAGCCGCGGAGGCAACGGGCGATCGCCGCGTCGGACATGCCGAGCTGCGAGAACCAGTCCGCGAGTGCGCCGGTGTTGGGGCTCTCCATCGGCCCGAAGCATCCGTAGCAGCCCCGCTGGTACGCCGGGCAGAGCGCGTTGCAGCCGCCCTGCGTGACGGGACCGAGGCACGGCGTGCCGAGCGCGACCATCACGCACGGTGTGCCGCGCGCCTTGCACTCGACGCACACGCTGGTGGTCGGCAGGCGCGCCGGACGTCCGGTCAGGAGCGCGGCGATCGCCTCGATCAGCTGGCTGCGGTCGATCGGACAGCCGCGCAGCTCGAGGTCGACATCGACGTGGTCGGCGATGGGCGTCGACGTGGCGAGCGTCGACACGTAGGACGGGTGCGCGTAGACGATGCTGACGAACTCCGCGATGTCGGCGCGGTTGCGCAGCGCCTGGATGCCGCCGGCGGTGGCGCACGCTCCGATCGTCACCAGGACCTTCGACTGCGCTCTGATGTCGTGGATCCGCTCGATCTCGTGCTCGGTGGTGACGGACCCCTCGACGAGCGACACGTCGTAGGGCCCCTCGATGAGCGCGCTCGACGCCTCGGGGAAGTAGGCGATGTCGATGTGGCCGGCCACCGTGAGCAGCTCGTCCTCGCAGTCGAGCAGGCTCAGCTGGCAGCCGTCACACGACGCGAACTTCCAGACCGCCAGCTTCGGGTTCGATCTGGTGGTCGCCGTCGGTGCCTGGTCCGCGATGACACTCACGATTCACCTCACAATTCCCTCACTCGATGGAACGGACCGATCCGCTCGTAGTTCACGACCGGTCCGTCGCGGCACACGATGAAGGGGCCGAGCTGGCAGTGCCCGCACAGCCCGTTGCCGCATTGCATGTTGCGTTCGGTCGTCAGCCAGATCCGGGCGGCCGGCACCCCGAGGCGCATGAGTCGTTCGGCCGTGAAGTGCATCATGACGTCGGGACCGCAGACGAACGCCGTGGTGTTCGCCCAGTCGAGGTCGACGCCGTCGTCACCGAGCAGCTCGGTCACGACACCGACCGATCCGTCCCACGACGCGTCGGCCTCGTCGACGCTCAGCGCGACGGTGGCGTCGGTCTCGGCCCACGCCGCCAGGTCCGACCGGTACGCGAGGTCGCCGGGCGTCCTCGCCCCGTAGACGATCGCGACCCGTTCGAATCGATCGAGCGTCGAGATCACGCGGTCGATCAGCGCCCGGAGCGGGGCGATGCCGAGGCCACCAGCGACGATCGCGAGATCCGGGGTGTCGACCTCGTCGATCGGCCAGACGTTGCCGAACGGCCCCCGCACGGTGATCTGACCGCCGATCGGCGTGTCGACGAGGGCGTTCGTGATCGGCCCGGCGCGGCGGATCGTGTAGTCGTGATGGCGCCGGTCCGCCACCGACGAGCTGATCGAGATCGCAGCCTCGCCGATGCCGAATGCCCCGAGCATGCCGACCTGCGCGGGCTCGAACGTGGGAAGCGGTCCGTCGACCGGCACGACCGACAGCGTGACGGTGTCGATCGCCTCGTCGCGCTTGCCGACGACCCGGTACGGCCGGGGCACGAGCAACGGTGAGATGTCCGGTGTGATCGGATGCTCGGCGAGCGCCCTCATGCCATGACCTCCTCGCGGAACGCAGCCGCCTCGTCGGTGATGTCGATCCCGACCGGGCACCAGGTGATGCAGCGTCCGCAGCCGACACACCCGGACTCGCCGAACTGGTCGAGCCAGCCCGCCAGCTTGTGGGTCATCCACTGGCGGTAGCGGGCGGCCGGTGACGCACGGTGCGGACCGGGCCCGAGGTGCGAGAACTCGAGGCTGAAGCACGTGTCCCAGAGCCGCCACCGCTCGGTGGTCGTCCCGGACAGGTCGCCGACGTCGACGAGGTCGGTGCAGAAGCAGGTCGGGCACACGAGCGTGCAGTTGCCGCACGTCAGGCAGCGTTCGCCGATCGCCTCCCAGCGCGGGCTGTCGAGTCGGTCGAACAGCACGTCGCGGACTCCGTCGGTCTCGAGCCGCTTCGTGATCCGCTCGGCAGCGGCCTCGATCACGTCCCGGGCGGCGCTCCGGTCCTGCTCCGTCGCGGGCTCGGTCGTCAGCGCGTCGAGGAACTCCTCACCGGCGTCGGAGCCCGGCTCGGCCAGGTACCGCGCCTCGTGGCCGTCGACGAGCTCGGTGATCAGGACGTCGTAGCCCGCTCGCGCCGCCGGGCCGGTGCCCATCGACGTGCAGAAGCAGGTCGCCGCCGGGTCGCCACAGTTGACCGCGATCAGCATGACGTCGGCGCGGTTCGCGGCGTAGGCCGGGTCGGGATGCCGCCCGTCGAGCAGGACGTGGTCCTGCCGGCTGATCGCCGCGAGCTCGCACGGCCTGACCCCGACGAAGGCGCGCTTGACCGTCTCGTGGGTGGTCATCTCGACCTGGACGGCACCGTCGGCATCGCGCCGCATCTCCCAGACCTTCGAGCGGGCGGGATGCAGGAGCTCCTTCCAGGACTGCGGTCCGACGGCGTACCCGAACCGGGCCGGGTCGTTGCGGGCGACGAGTCGGTAGTGGCCGCCGGCTTGCTCGTCGGTCCAACCGACCGGCAGGTCGTCGGCCGACTCGATGCGATCGTGCACGATGGCACCGTCACGGATCCGAGGACCGAACGTCTTGTAGCCGCGTGCCTCGAGCTCTCGGATGAGCTCGGCGAGGTCGAGGTTGACGGCGGTCACGACGGCCTCCGTCCCGGCAGGCGAACCACCGTCGGCCGTGCCGTCCTCTCGGGGGCGGCGTTTCGGTTGCTGCAGGCGCTCACGTCGGCTCCTCCTCCTACGCGCGGCATGAGGAAGCGGCCGTCCCGCCGACGGCCTGGACGAGCCGCCTCGTTGGTTGTCCGGGCGAGGGAAACCCCCTTCATGGTGCGCTTTCGCGCCCGACATTGGTACGGCCTTTGGTCCCGATCGGTGGTCCACACGACGTCGGCCCGCCCTGGGGTGCCCGTCGCGGCCGCCCGGCCGGACGCTCGCGGGTGCATGAGATGCATCAGATGCATGAGAGGCATCAGTGACCACTCACGCCGGGACTTGTGGCCCTATTCGGGGTGCGTGGAAAGGCGCACGATGCAGGAGTAGGCAACAAGCGGCATTCGAGACGACGATGACCAACTTCCTCACCACCAGGGACGTGCAGGAGCTGATCCACGTCGACAAGTCGACCGTGTATCGGATGGCCGAGGACGGCCGCCTGCCCGGCATCAAGGTCGGGCGCCAGTGGCGGTTCGCCGCCGATCGCATCGCCGAGCAGTTCGGGCTGACCACGCCCGGCCCGGCTCCGAGTGGCGCCGATGCGCCGCCGCCATCGCTCGAACATCTGGTCGCACCCGACGCCGCGCAGTCCATCGCCGACCTGCTCGGCGACCTCTTCGGCCTGATGGCCGTGGTCACGGACATGCAGGGCCGCGCCATCACGACGGTGGCGAACAAGTGCGGGTTCTACTCGGCGTTCGCCGAGCAGCCCGGCGCGGCGGAGGTGTGCCTGACCGGATGGCGCCAGTTCGCCGAGGATCCGAACGTCGCCCCCCGGTTCGTGCCGTCGCACCTCGGGTTCCTCTGCGCCCGCGTCTTCGTCTGGGTCGACCTGAAGCCCGTCGGCATGCTCGTCGTCGGCGGCGTGACGCCCCCGGGCTGGCCGCCCTCGGACCGGTTCATCGACGACGTGGCCGACGAGATCGGTGTCGATCCGAACCTGCTGCTCGATCACCTCGACGAGACCTACGACCTCACGGCCGAGCAACGGCGGTGGACGCTCCGGCTCCTGCCGCAGTTCGGCGACCTGATCTCCCAGCTGGCATCCGCACGGTGCCAGCACCCTCCGACGTCCGATGCGATCTCGGCGCTGCCGAGCATCGCCCCAGAAGGGAATCCATCATGAAGCGACTGCTCGTCCTCGGCGCCGGCACGGCCGGCACGATGGTCGTCAACAAGCTGCGCGAGCGGCTCGACGACGACTGGGCGATCACGATCGTCGACGCCAAGCCCGAACACCACTACCAGCCCGGGTACCTCTTCATCCCGTTCGGCATCTACGAGCCGGGCGAGGTCGTCAAGCCGACCGCACCGCTCATCACCGACGGCGTCGACGTCGTGTTCGGCGAGGTCGACCTCGTCGAGCCGGACGCGAACGTCGTCGTGCTCGGCGACGGCACCCGGCTGTCGTACGACCAGCTCGTCATCGCGACCGGCACGCACCCGCGCCGCGGCGAGACCGACGGGTTCGACAGCGACGAGTACGGCACGACGATCCACGACTTCTACACGCTCGAGGGCGCACGGCAGCTCGGCGACACGCTCGCCGACTGGGAAGGCGGCCGTCTCGTCGTCAACGTCGTCGAGATGCCGATCAAGTGCCCGGTCGCCCCGCTCGAGTTCCTCTTCCTCGCCGACGCGTTCTTCACCGACCGCGGCATGCGCGACCAGGTCGAGCTGGTGTACGCGACGCCGCTCGACGGGGCGTTCACGAAGCCGGTGGCGGCGAAGCACCTCGGCACGTTGCTCGACGACCGCAACATCGTGCTCGAGACCGACTTCATGACGATGGAGGCCGACACCGAGCGAAACGTGCTCGTCAGCTACGACGAGCGCGAAGTGCCGTACGACCTGCTCGTCGCGGTGCCCGTCAACATGGGTGCCGACTTCGTCGAACGCTCGGGCCTCGGCGACGAGCTCAACCACGTCGAGGTCGACAAGCACACGTTCCTGTCCGTCGACCACGACAACATCTTCGCCCTCGGCGATGCCTCGAACATCCCGACCTCGAAGGCCGGCTCCGTCGCCCACTTCGCCGTCGAGGTCTTCGTCGACAACTTCCTCCAACACATCAAGGGCCGCCCGATGACGGGCGAGTTCGACGGCCATGCCAACTGCTTCATCGAGACCGGGCACGGCAAGGGTCTGCTGATCGACTTCAACTACGACGTCGAGCCGCTGCCCGGCAAGTACCCGCTGCCCGGCATCGGCCCGTTCTCGCTGCTCAAGGAGACCGAGGCCAACCACTGGGGCAAGTTGATGTTCAAGTGGACCTACTGGAACATGCTGCTGCCTGGGCGTGACCTGCCCCTCGAGTCGCAGATGACCATGGCGGGCAAGCGGATGCCGGTGGAGGTGTCGTCGTGAGCGTCACCGACATGCCGGTCGATCGGGTCGCGACGCTCGAGCAGAAGCTCGACGTCCTAACCGAACAGATCGCCGTCCTCACCGCCGATGCCGAGCACCGTCGCCGCCAGCGCGAGGCGATCGACGACTTCACGGCCGACTTCGCCCGGGTCTCGGAGGACGCGCTGGCGGTGGCCACCCGAGAGCTCGAGTCGCTGTCACAGATCGCCGACCTCGCCGACACGGTGCGACTGCTCCGCCGGTTCGTCGAGGTCGCGCCGACGCTCGAACGTGCGCTGGTCGCCATCAGCCAGATCGCCGAGTTCGTCGACGATGCTGCGCCGCTCGGCACCGACGCGATGGCGCTGGTGACCGAACGGCTGGCCGAGGCCGAACGCAAGGGCTACTTCGCGTTCGCCGGTGCCGCCGCCGGCATCGCCGACCGTGTCGTGGCCAACTTCGACGAGGACGACCTCGAGCAGCTCGGCGACAACATCGTGACGATCCTCGAGACCGTCCGCGAGATCACGCAGCCCGAGATGCTCGCCCTGCTCGGCCGCATGGTCGAGGCCGTCAAGGCCGAGCAACGCGCCGTCGAGCTCGAGCCGGCCGAGCCGCCGAGCTTCTGGCAGCTCGCCAAGCAGACCCGCGACCCCGACGTCCGACGCGGGATGGCCCGGGCGCTCCACACGCTCAAGGCCGTCTCGATCGACACGTCCACCGAATCCGCCCCCGCCCCCGCACTTCACGAAGGAGACCAACCGTGAGTACCACCACCATCGCCGGCCACGACGTCCACGTCGACGACGAGGGCTTCATGACCGAGTACGACGAATGGAACGAGGAGCTCGGCAGCAGCCTGGCCGCCGCGATCGGCATCGACGACATGACCGACGACCACTGGGCCGCGATCCGGTTCCTGCGCGACGACTACGCCGAGCAGGGCGAGACGGCGACGTTGCGCCGTGTCACCAAGGTCGGCGGCATCCCGACCAAGCAGCTGTTCGCGCTGTTCCCCAAGAAGCCCGCCAAGAAGATGGCGTACATCGCCGGGCTGCCCAAGCCCAAGGGCTGCGTCTGACCGGAACGATCGAGAAGGAGTGACCATGACCGCAACCGACACCACGCCCACCACCGACACCCCGTTGGTGCCCGACTTCGACGACGGGGACAGCGATCGCAAGATCTGCTTCATCTGCTCGAAGGGCAGCCTCGACATGGCCTACCCCGCGCTGATCATGGCGAACGGCGCACTCGGTGAGGGGATCGAGACCCACATCTTCTTCACCTTCTGGGGCATGGACATGATCAACAAGAAGACGATGGACGACCTGCACTTCACGCCCCTCGGCAACCCGGCGATGCACATGCCACCGGGTCTCGGCAAGCTGTCCGAGAAGCACATGCCACAGGGCCTCGGTGGCCTGCCGGGCATGACCGGCATGGCGACCAAGATGATGAAGAAGCAGATCGCCGATCTCGACGTCCCCGAGATCCCCGAGTTCCTCGAGATGCTCACCGACATGGGCGCCAACCTCTGGGCCTGCCAGATGTCGGTCGACATGATGGACCTCGACGAGGACGACCTCTTCGACGGCGTGACCGACATCATCAACGTCACCCAGTTCATCGAGCTGTCCGAGGGCGCACAGGTGATCTTCGTCTAGATCGGGCTTCGGGTCGCGGCCAAGCCGCTCGCCTCGCCTGACCGAGCTCGCCGCCGCCGCGGGAGCGCGTTCCCGGGCCGGCATGCTGGGCGGTCGCGTGGTCGATGACGGTGAGGCGCTCGCCAACGGGAGTGCGCCTGCACGTGTTCGGAGTAGACACTTGTAGAGTGCAAATGTGCAGCTCGACGACGCAGCCAGGGCCGAGGCGGTGGCGTTCGGGCTCGCCTGGCGGGATCTGCGCCGGGCGCGCTGGTTGACGGCCTTCGCGTCGCTCGACGCCGGCCGGCCGCTCGAGGCCAGCGAGATCGACACGCTCGACCAGATCGCCTGGTCCGAGCACGGGCGGATGCACGAGATCGCGGACGGGTTGCAGGTCGAAGCCTCCACCGCGACCCGCGCCGTCGATCGCCTGATCCGCAAGGGTCTCGCCGAGCGCGGGCGCGACCCGGTCAACGGGCGCTACATGAGGGTGTGGCTCACCGATGAGGGCGACCGAGTTCGGGCGGCGCTGATCGAGCGTCGGTTGACGTTCGTCTCCGAGGTGCTCGACCGGTTCGAGCCCGGCGACCGCGCCGACCTGGTGCGGCTGCTTCCCGAGCTGGCGGCGGCCATCGGCGACGTGTTGCGGGTCGACCGTGAGGAGCTCTCGGCGTGACCGACACGTTCGCCTCGTTGCGGGTGCCCGACTACCGGCGGCTGTGGATCGCCGGCCTCTGCTCGTTCGGCGCCGTACCCATGCAGGGGATCGCCCGCGGCTTCCTCGCGTTCGACCTGACCGGGAAGAACAGCGCCCTCGGCCTCACCCTGCTCGGCATGGGCGTGCCGATGCTGCTCCTCACGCCGGTCGGCGGCGTGGCGGCCGACCGGTTCGGCAAGCGCAGCGTGATGATCTTCGCGACCGGGTTGCTGTGGCTGTCGGCGGTCTCGGTGCTCGCCATGCTGCTGACCGACCGGCTCGAGTTCTGGATGCTCGTCGTGTCGTCGGTGTTCCAGGGTGCGGCCTTCGCGCTGATCGCGCCGACCCGTATGGCGTTCTCGGCCGAGCTGGTCGGGCGCGACCGGCTCAGCAACGCGATCCTGCTCGCCCAGGTGTCGATGAACGGCACGCGCGTGCTCGGCCCGTCGATCGCCGGTGCATTGCTCGGCATCGCCACCCTGGGTGCCGACGCGGTGTACGTCGTCGTCGCCACGCTGCTGACGATCGGCATCTGGCTCACGTGGCGGCTGCCTCCCGGCCTGCCGGCCGCCGACCGTGCGCCCTCGTCGCCGTTCGGCGACATGACCGAGGGCCTGCGCTACGTCCGCGCGCATCCCAACGTGTTGTGGCCGGTGCTGATGGGCATCGTCGTGGTCGCCACCGCGTTCCCGTACGTCGCCTTCCTCCCGTCGCTCGTCGACGACGTGTTCTCGTCGGGCCCCGGATGGCTGGGCGCGCTGAGCGCGGCCGGTGCGGTGGGCGCCGTGGTCTCGTCGCTCCTGATCGCCCGGGCGGGCACCGAACACCTCGCCGACCACGCTGTGTTCGTGGTGGCGCTTCTGTTCGGCGGAACCGTCGTCGCCCTCGGGGTGGCGCCGGCCATCGGCTGGGCGCTCGTCGTGGTGTTCCTCGCCGGCGCTGCGAACGCTGCGTTCCAGGCGCTCAACAACTCGCTCGTGCTGCTGCGCGCCGAGGACGAGTACCACGGCCGCGTCCAATCGTTGCTCATGTTCGGCTTCTCGGCGTTCGGGATCTTCGCCGCGCCGCTCGGCGCGCTCGCCGATGCCATCGGGCTCCGGCAGACTCTGGTGCTGATGGGTGCGACCTCGATCGTGATGGTGGGTGTGCTGCACGCCTTCGTCGTACGGTCCCGTCGCGCCGGTGCCGCACCGGTCGCTGCGCCGGCCGTGCCGGGTGCCGTCGGGGGCGGCTCGTGAGGCGACCACCGTCGCTCTCGGTCACGCCGGCATCGGGCGTGCTCGGCGCCCACGTCGCGGGCGTCGATCTCGCCGCCGACCTCCCGGACGGCACGATCGCATCGATCCGGCGAGCGTTCGTCGAGCACCACGTGCTGTTCTTCCGCGACCAGTCGCTCACCCCCGAGCAGCAGATGACGTTCGGCCGCCGCTTCGGCGAGCTCGACGAGCACCCGTTCGTCGATGGTCGCGACGACCATCCCGAGGTGCTCGAGATCGTCACCGAGCCCGACGACACCGTCAACTTCGGTGGCGGCTGGCACACCGACGTCACGTTCCTCGACGAGCCCGACCTCGGTTCGATCCTCTACGCGGTCGAGGTGCCGCCGTCTGGCGGCGACACGCTGTTCGCCGACCAGCACGCCGCGTACGACTCGCTCTCGGACACGATGAAGGAGCTGCTCGACGGGCTCGCCGCCGTCCATTCCGCCGGCCCGCAGTACGGCGCCGGTGGCTACTCGACCAAGTCGAAGGCGATGGACACCAAGAACGAGGAACTCGCGGCGCGCACCGTCGAGCACCCGGTCGTGCGCACCCACCCCGAGTCGGGCCGCAAGGGCCTCTACGTCAACCGAGCGTTCACGATCGGCATCACAGGGATGCACCCGTTCGAGTCGCGGGCGCTGCTCGACCTGCTCTTCCGCCACGCCACGCGCGAGGCGTTCACCTGTCGGTTCGCCTGGGAGCCCGGCTCGGTCGCGATGTGGGACAACCGCAGCGTCCAGCACTACGCCCTCCACGACTACGCCGGCCATCGACGTCACATGCGGCGGATCACGATCAAGGGCGACCGCCCGGTCTGAACCGCCTGACGGGGCCTGCAGCCATCGTGCGGTCGCGATGGCGGACGCTCGACTCATGAGGAGCTCGGGGCCGACCGGTCGACGTGAGCGGGCGCCAGGCCGCCGCGCCGGTTGGCTGAGCTGGAGCATGGCGGGGCTGGCCGTCGTCGCAGTCATCGCAGCGACGTTCTGGACGATCTGGGTGCTCTGATGGCCGAATGCGACCGCTGGCGCGTCGAGGCCCCGGGATCGCCTCGGGGCCTCGATGTTTCGGCCGGAGTGGAGTCAGGCTTCGATCTCACCGATCGTGTGGATCTGGCCTTCGTCGTAGTCGGTGAAGAGCTCGCCCGAGCCGGTCAAGTCTTCGTAGTCGCCCGTTCCTTCGAGCGTCCACGTCCCGTTCTCGACGCGGCCCGACCCCATCGTCTCGACGTCGAGCACGCCGAAGTCGAAGCGAACGTGTTCGGTGATCGTGAGTGATCCCGAGCCGTCGGCGCACTCGACGTTCAAGACGCTCGTCGCCTCGGCGACCGAGCCGGTCTCCATCGCGGCGTCGAACATCTGCGCCCACGCCGCCAGGTCGATCAGGTTGCCGCTCATGTCCTCGAGGCCGGTGTCGTCGACGGTGCCGTTCGAGCAGACGACGCCCTCGTCGGCAGCCTCTCCCGAGATCGTGAACAGCACGGGCGGGGGTTGCATCGGGCGGGAGAGGTCGAACGCCAGTGGTTCGGCCCCCGATGAGCACGCCGCAAGCACGAGTGCGAGCGTGGCGGTGGGAACCGTGAGCTTCCGCATGCCTCCTCCTTCATCCGCTTCACCGTGAGCATCCGCCGCGTCGGTTGCAGGCCGGCTGCAGGCCTCACGAAGCCGCCGAACAGGGCTCGACGTGGTACGTGACACACTCCGCGTCGGTCAACGTCCGGCTCAGCCGGGCCCCGGCCAGGTCGATCAGGTCGTCGAGCGCGAGCGCCCAGACGTAGACAGCGCCGTCGGCACCGGACGTCGCCAACCACGTCTCATCGGGGTTGATCGAGAGTCCCATGACGGCCCCTCGGTGGGCGTCGAGGACCAGACGCACCTCACCGGTGGCTGCGTCCCAGATCCGAACGGTCCCGTCCGCGCCGCCGGTGACGATGGTGGTGCCGTCACGGCCCCAGACGGCCTCGGTCGCCGAGCCGGTGTGGCCCTCCAGGACCACGAGCTGTTCGAACGTGGCGATGTCCCAGACCCTCGCCGTCCCATCCATTCCCGCAGTGAGCAGGCGCTGCCCGTCGGGGCTGAAGCGGGCCGCCCCACCCGAGCCCGGATTGTGATCGACCGTGCCGATGCGCTCGCCCCTGTCGATGTCCCAGACCTGCGCCTCCTCACGTCCTTCGACCTGGACGACGAGCAGACGACCTTCCGGGTCGAGGTCGACGGCGTCTGCGCAGTCCTCGAGCGGCACTGCGAAGAGCTCCTCGCCGGAGCCGGCATGCCAGACCCGCGCCGCCTGCTCGAACGTGTCGTCGGTCGCACTCCGCTGGCAGATCGCAGCCGCGACCCGGTCGTTGGCGCTGAACGCCACGTCGCCTTGCGGTTGCCAGGCTCGGCTGAGCGTCGCCTCGAGCCTCCCGGTGACGGCGTCCCACAGCAGGACGGCTCCGGGTCCGACCATCGGCTCCCCACCGCTGAAGCTGGTGACGATCCGTTCGCCGTCGGAGCTCCAGGCGAGGCCGGTCGGGCCGAGGTCGCCGCTCGACGACCCTGGATGGTCGAGGACGGCGAGCGGTTCCCAGTCGGTCGTGTCGACGATCACGATGTCACCGTCCCGCCTCCGGGCGAGCCGGGAGCCGTCGGGGCTGAACGCCGTCATCGAACCCTGGGCGGATAGCGCAGCGATCTCCCCCCGACCGCCCGACGCGACGCTCCACAGCTGCACCTGGTGCTCCGTCGCGCTCGCGAGGGTGTTCCCGTCGGGACCGAAGTCGATCCCCGCGACGAACCTCGGCGCGATCAACGTCGTCGTCGGCCGCGCCGCAGTGACCCCGAGCTCGAAGAGCCTGATGGCGGCGTCATCGCTCGTGATCGCGAGCTTGCTGCCGTCCGGCGAGACCGCGACGTAGGCGAGCCGGAGGTTCTCCTGCTCCATCGGCACCGAGAACAGGAGGCTCTCGGTCGCACCATCCCAGACGCCGATGCTGTCGTAGGTCGCGGCCGTGACGAGGCGGCTTCCCCGATCGACGTACTGGACTGCTCGAGCGGGCACATCGGGACTGGGGAGTGACGACGCCCACTCGCCGGTCGCGATGTCCAGGATCCGGGCTGCCTCGTCGCGGAACCCGGTGATCGCGAGCCGTGTGCCGTCGGGATGGAACGCGAGTTGCGGTGTGTCCCCCAGCACGTCCCACATCGCCCCGTCCGGACGCTCGACCGATCGAACCTCTTCACCCGTCGCAACATCCCAGACCCGAACCGACAGATCGCCGGACGCGGATGCCAGCAACGAGCCATCGCTGCTGAAGACGACGTCGCGGATGAAGCGATCGTGGGCGGGCCGGCCGTTTCGGGTGAACGTCCGAACCTGCTCGGCGGTGGTGGCGTCCCAGAGAGCGAGTGACCCGGATTCGCCACCGGTCGCCAGCAGGGAGCCGTCCGGACTGGACGCGACCGACATGATCCGCTGCGACCGGAGCTCGAGCTGATCGCCCGTGGCGGGATCCCAGAGTCGGGCTCGATCGCCACCACTGAGGACGCGCCCGTCGGGGAGCACGGCGACGTCGTATGCGCCTGGGGCCGTTGCGAACAGCCGGTGAGCGTGCAGCGCCGCGTGGAGCGCCTCTTCGGCCTCGCGCAGCACCACGCCGTCGGCCGTCTGCGTGACGTCGATGGCCTCCAGTGCCAGGAGGATCGCAAGCTCCGAGTCGGTCTCGAGGCTGATCCGCGAGGCGTTCGCCAGCCCGCGGGCCCGCGTCTCTCGCTCGCTCGCCGCCGCCTCACGGCTGCGATCGACGGCGAACACGGTCAGACCTGCCGCGACGAGCGCGGCGACGGAGACGACGACCACCAGTGCCCGCAACCGGCGCACCGAGCGCCGCTCCAGGCGCAGCGCGGTGGCGCGACGCTCCTCCTCGCGGGCTCGCTCCTCGGTGCGTCGGGAGGTGCTCGCCGAGACGAACGCCGCCTCCGGTTCGGTGAGCTCGAGACCGGTCGTCGGGCTCCAGCCCTCGTAGACGTCGAGTCGGGAGCCCGTCAGGAGGTAGTCGGGCCGGCGGCCGGAACGCTCCCACTCGTCGACCGCGGCGACGAGCGCACCGTGCAGCCGCAGGTCGTCGCGTGCGGCGTCGACCCACGCACACATCCGAGGCCACTCCGCAAGTAGGGCTTCGTGGGCGACCTCGACCGTCGCCTCGCCGGTCACCGGGTTGCGGTCGAACGTGAGCAGGCGAGCAGCGTCGAACGCATCGAGGACCGCGTCCACGCGCTGGCCGGTGGGGTCCAACGATTCGAGCGATGTGCGGTCGACACGCCGGCGGCTGGCAGCCATCGACGCGTCGACGGTGACCAACCGCATGAACACTTGATGCGCAATCGCTCTCCCGTCGGAGTCGAGCGCGCCGTAGGTGTCCTCCGCCCGTCGGATGAGCGCGCCGCCGAGCCCGCCGAGCCGCTGGTACGCGGCACGGCCGAGCACCGGACCGGTCCGTTCCTCGAAGAGCTCGGTGAGGACGTATTGGAAGAGCGGCAGCGCGCCCGGCTGGTCGACCATGTCGCCCACCAGCTCGGCGATCAGCTCGGGTTCCATGCGTGCGCCGACCCGTTCCGCCGGTCGGCGGGCCGCAGCCTCGAGCTCGGTTGCCTCCAGCGGCCGGACGCCGACCATGGCGGCGCTGACCTGCTCGCCGAGCCCGGGGAGCTGTAGCGCCCGGTCGAGGTAGCTGGCTCGCAACACGACGAGCACGGTCACGGGTGCTGCAGGGTCCTCGACCAGCTCCACGAGGTCGCGCACGAAGCGCCGGCGGGCTGCATCGTCGGTCACGTGATGGAACAGCTCCTCGAGCTGGTCGATCACCAGCAGCAGGCGACGGCCATCGTCGGGCGACACCGCCTGGGCGGCGCGCACCAGATCGAGGCCGTCACACCTCGGTGCGGGGAGGGCGGACGCTCCGCGGGGTTGGAGGGCATCGAGGGCGGTTTGGGCCGCTGCGCGAGGATCCCGGCCGGGCACCATCGTGGCGACGACCCAACGATCGGCCGGTAGGCGCGTGATCAGTCCGGCCAGGACCGCGCTGGACTTGCCGCTGCCGCTGGCCCCGACGACGGCAACGAACCGCCGGTGCTGGACCTGCTCCACCAGCTCATCGACGAGACGTGCGCGCCCGAAGAAGTCGGCGCGGTCCTCGTAGCGAAACGGGCGGAGGCCCTTGTACGGGTTGCGGGCCGTGACCCAGTCCTGGAGCTCGACCTCGGTCGGAGCGGCGAGGCTCGGGTCGTGACGCACGATCTTCGCGTCGAGCTCGCGCAGCTCGTCGGAGGGCTCGATGCCGAGCTCGTCGCCGAGGAGTCGGCGAGTCGCCTGGTAGACCTGCAGCGCATCCGACTGCCGCCCGGCTCGGTAGAGCGCCAGCATGAGCTGGGCGCGGAAGCCCTCTCGCCACGGGTGCTCCTCGACGAGACCTTCGAGCTCACCGATCACTCGCGCCGCGTGACCCGTCTCGACATCCGCCGTGATGCGGTCGGCCAAGGCGTCGAGACGCCGCTCGAGCAGCCGCTCGGCCTCGGGCCGCAGCGCCGGCGCCTCCCCGAGCTCACCCCATGGCATGCCCCGCCACAGCGACAGTGCGCGGCGCAATACACCGGCCGCGGAGGACGGATCGGTGGCGAGCAGCCGATGCCCTTCGTCCGCGAGGCGCTCGAACCGCCGCGAGTCGAGGTCGTCGGGATCGACCCGGAGCACGTAGCCCGCGTCGGTGGCCTCGACGGCGTCGGCTCCGAGCAGGCCGCGCAGTCGGGAGACGTAGACCTGGAGCGTCTTGCGGGCCGTTCTCGGCGGCGCTTCTCCCCACACGGCGTCGACGAGCCAGTCGGTCGTCACTGCTCGATCGGGCTGGAGCAACAAGACAGCGAGCACGAGCCGCTGCCGGAAGCCGCCCAGCCGGAGCGCGTGGTCGTGGTCGCGGACTTCAACCGGGCCGAGGACCCGGATCTCCATACCTTCAGCATACGGACGCGCCGTCGTGGTGGGTAGGGAGCGCCGGGCGGCTGCCCGGCGTTGCAGTCGAGCTGCAACCGCCACGCGGGATCCTCCAGGTGATCAAAGGAGGTACACCATGCGACGAGCACTGATTCCGACTGCGTTGGCGGCACTGCTCCTGGCCGTGCCGGCGGCGTCAGCATCGGCCGACCCTGTGGAGAAGCGCGATGTCGTCCCGTTCGACTACACCTTCGAGATGTGGAACCCGTGCACCGAGGAGGTCGCCAACGTCCGCAACGTGGGTGAGCTCGACATCTTCGCGTTGCCCTCGATCGAGGCGTTCTACACCGACACGTGGAGCCACCTCACGATGAAGTGGTCGTCCCAGTTCACGGGCGACGACGGCTACACATCGAAGGACCAGCACTACAGCACGCTGGTCGGCAACATCTCCGACGACGATCAGCACGTCGTGCTGCACGAGATCGGCAACAGCGTGCACACGGGCGAGGACGGCGGGAAGTTCAAGGCGTCCTACCGCTTCCAGGTCAGAGTGCTCGACGGCGAGCTGACGACGTTCGTCGACGACTTCGACCTGCGCTGCATCCGCCAGCCGGCGAGCTAGCGATCCACGCCCGGCGGTCGGGCGGGACCACCGGGCCGCTGGGCCGGGCGGGCGTTCGCACCGTGTGACCTGCGTCCTCCTCGCCAGCGCCGAGGCGACGAGCGGCACCGATCCGTGCTCGAATGGACCCATGACCCGCCTCGGCTACCAGATCCCCAACTTCACCTACCCCGACGTCGGGCCCGACGGGCTGTTCGACGTCGTCGCACGGCAGGCCCGCGAGGCCGACTCGTCCGGCTTCGACACGCTGCTGGTGATGGATCACTTCTACCAATTGCCGATGCTCGGCGAACCGCACGATTACATGCTCGAGTGCTACTCGCTGCTCTCGGCGCTCGCCCGCGAGACGAGCAACGTCAAGCTCAGCGCGCTCGTGACCGGCAACACGTACCGCAATCCCGCTGTGCTGGCCAAGACGCTCACGACGCTCGACATCGTCTCCGGCGGCCGCGCCCAGCTCGGCATCGGTGCGGGCTGGTTCGAGCTCGAGCACAACGCGTTCGGCATCGAGTTCGGCACGTTCACCGATCGGTTCGAGAAGCTCGAAGAGGCGTTGCAGATCATCATCCCGATGTTGCGCGGCGAGCGCCCCTCGCTCGACGGCAAGCACTACGCGATGACCGAGGCCATCAACGAGCCGCAGCCCGTGTCGCGCATCCCCGTGATGATCGGCGGTGGCGGCGAGAAGAAGACGCTGCGGATGGTCGCCCAGTACGCCGACGAGTCGAACATCATCTGCGCGCCGAACGAGATCGACCGCAAGCTCGAGGCGCTCGCCGGCCACTGCGAGGCGCTGGGTCGCGATCGGTCCGAGCTGACGGTGTCGTGGCAGAAGTCCGCCTGTATCGCCCCGACCGCCGACGAGGCCAAGGCCGAGATGTTCGCCTACCTCAGGATGCGAGGACTGCCGATCGACGACATGTCCGACGAGGAGCAGCAGGTCTGGATGTCGAACTTCACGTGGGGCGACCCCGACACGGTCGGCGAGCAGTTCGCCGCCATGCTGCAGCCTGGCATCGACGGCTTCACGATCAACATGCCGGCCAACGGCCACATCGAGGGCCGCGTGGAACTGCTCGGCCGGACGTTGGCCCCCTTGATCGCGGGGTGACGCGCGGTCAGGCGTCGTGGAGGCGGACGATCGGGATCGGGCGCGTCAGCATCCCGGCGTAGCCGGCGTAGTCGTCGGCTGCGTCGACGAACTGCTGCCAGGCAGCGCCGTGTTCGTCGCCGTCGAGGAACGACGCGGTGACATCCCGCGTCGTCCCACCCTGGCGGACCCTGGCCGCCGGGTCGGCACGGAGATTGCGCACCCATGCCGGGTCGGTGTCCTTGCCGGCATTGGTGCCGGCGATCGCCGGGCCGGCAGGGGTCTCGACGTAGGAGATGAGGATCGAACGCGGTTCGCCCGACTTGTGGCCCGTGGTGATCAGCTCGAGCACCGGCATGCCGAGCACCTTGGTGCCGAGCCGCCCGCCCGACGCGTTCCAGACGAGCTTGTGCGACTTCCAGATGAAGCGCATCAGCCAACGCGGCCGTTCCTTCGTTGCCATGTGGTCACGCTAGGGGTGCGGTTGCCGCACCCCACCGCCGCCTCGTGACCGTCACGTCATCATCTTCCCGAAGTCACAGGTCAGCCAGCGCTCGGGCCGGAGGCGCGCCGTGACCGAGCTCTCGGTCGTCGGGTTGTTCTCGGCGTACCATGCGCCCATCTCGTCGCCGAGATAGCGCGTCGCCATCTTCAAGATGTCGCGATCCTCGTGCTCGACGGTGACCGGGCCTTCGACCATGACGTACTGGTAGGGCGGCGTCTCGGTCTGCACCGTCATCGACGCCCGCCCGGCCGCACGCAACAGCTTCGCCTTCACCGAGTTGCCGTCCATCCCGATGCTGACCTCGCCGTCCTCGTACTGGTACCAGATCGGAAGCGCCAGCGGTCCCTTGCCGTCACGGGCGATCGAGAGGATGCCGATGTGCACGTCCGCGAGGAATGCCTCGCGCTCGTCGATGGTCATGTCGAGGTCGCTCATGTCAGGCAGTCTCGCGCCCCGTCGACGGGCCGGCCAGGGGCCGATCTCCGGCGGGAGGAGGCCGACCGCCGCCTGGTAGAACCGGGCGATGAGCCTCGCCGACGACACCCGCTGGATGGACGCCACCGATCAGGCAGCGTTGGTCGCCGGTGGTCAGGCATCGGTCGCCGAATTGGTCGAGGCGGCCATCGAGCGGATCGAGGCGCTCGACGGACCGATCAACGCCGTCGTCATCCGGTGGTTCGATCACGCCCGCGACCTCGCGGTGCGCGGCGACCTCCCCGATGGGCCGTTCCGCGGTGTGCCCTTCTTGCTGAAGGACCTGTGGGCCGCGTACGAGGGGCAGGTGCTGAGCAACGGCAACGTGGCGCTGCGCGATGCGCAGCCCGTCTCGCCGGCCGACACGACGATCGTGTCGCGCTTCCGCGACGCGGGGCTCGTGACGCTCGGCCGTACGAACAGCCCCGAGCTCGGCAGCGTGCCCGTGACCGAGCCGGTCGCCTACGGCCCCACCCGCAACCCGTGGGACACCGACCGAGTCCCGGGTGGTTCGAGCGGCGGTGCGGCAGCCGCGGTCGCGGCCGGCATGGTGCCGATCGCGCACGCGTCCGACGGCGGGGGCTCGATCCGGATTCCCGCGGCGTGCTGCGGGCTGATCGGCCTGAAGACGTCGCAGGGGCGCATCACCGTCGGGCCCTACCGCACCGAGTCGGGCCTCGGCGTCGAGCTCTGCGTGAGCCGCAGCGTGCGCGACACGGCGGCGCTGCTCGACGCCGTGCACGGGCCAGGGGTCGGCGACACCGTCATCGCGCCGCCACCGAGCCGACCGTACATCGACGAGATCGGCGCCGACCCCGGTCGCCTGCGGATCGGCTTGCTCGACCACCATCCACGGGGCGGCGCCGTCCACGACGACTGCGTCGCAGCGGTGCGCACGACGGCGTCGATGCTCGAGGCGCTCGGGCACTCCGTCGAGCCCGGCTTCCCGGCGCCGCTCGCCGACGAGTCGTTCACGCAGCGCTTCATGGCGATCTGGTCGACCAACATGGCCGTCGGCCTCGAGGCGTACGGCGAGGCGATCGGCCGCCCGCTCGTCGAGCACGAGGTCGAGCCGGTCAACTGGGCGCAGGCGCAGTTCGCCCACAAGGTGTCCGGCGTCGACCACGCCAAGGCGTTGGCCGCCACGGCCGAGTTCCGCCGTGCCACCCAGCAGTGGTGGGCCGACGGCTTCGACCTGCTGCTCACGCCGACGCTGGCCGAGCCGCCGGTTCGGATCGGCGAGCACGATCCGGTCGACGGCGACCCGATGGCGGGCATGCGACGAGCAGCGGCATGGGTGCCGTTCACGCCACCGTTCAACGTCAGCGGTCAACCGGCGATCAACGTGCCGCTGCACTGGAACGACGCCGGCCTCCCCATCGGCGTGCAGCTCGTCGCCGCGTACGGGCGCGAGGACCTCCTGATCCGGGTCGCGAGCCAACTCGAGGCGGCGCATGCCTGGGCGCAGCGCACACCACCGGCCGCCGACTCGCCGGCCTGATGAGGGTCGAGCGTCACGGCCCGCTGATCACGCCCGACAGCCATCCGGCGGCGGGCACGAACATCAACGGACCGGCGCTGATCCGGGTGCCCAGCTGGGTCGACGAGCCGCTCGGTCGCTTCTACCTCTACTTCGCCGACCACAAGGGCAGCTCGATCAAGCTCGCAATCGCCGATGAGATCACCGGGCCGTACCGGCTCCACGAGGCGGGCGCACTCCACCTCGGCGATTCCCGCTTCCCGGTCGAGACACCGCAGGGGATCGAGATCCGCTCGCCGATCCAGGCAGCGGCGATCGAGGCCGAGGGCTACGACGCCCACTTCACACCGCACATCGCCTCACCCGACGTCGTCGTCGACGACGCCTCGCAGACGATCTGGATGGCGTTCCACGGTCTCTGCGACGACGGATCACAGCGCACCCGGATCGCGTCATCACGCAACGGCCTCGCGTTCGAGGTGTACGAACCGCTCGTCGCCTTCCCCTACCTGCGCATCGTGCCCGAGCGATACGGCGACACGTGGTTGGCGATGTCGATGCCGGGCATCGTGTACCGCAGTTCCGATCTCCGTGCGTGGGAGTCCGGGCCGATGCTGTTCGACGCCGACTTCCGGCACTGCGCGCTGCTCCGTCGCGCCGACACGCTGCACGTGTTCTGGACCCGGGTCGGCGACGAGCC
>NZ_JASJCS010000193.1 GCF_030065885.1 Ilumatobacter sp.
ACCTCACCCCCTGGCGACTCGGCGGCCGCACCGACCTCGCCGACCTCGCACCCGTCTGCGAACCCCACCACCACCTCATCCACGAAGGCGGCTGGACCCTCACCATGACCCCCGACCGGATCGCCACCTGGACCCGACCCGACGGCCAGCACCACTGGACCGGCACCCTCAACGACCGACACCCGATCGCCGCCTGACCGAACGGCGGCCGCAGCCGGACTGGCCTCCGCGCCCGCCGCAGCATCGACGGCCCGGACGTCCTCGGTGTCGCCGTGATCGCGCACGCTCAGAGTGGGCCCGTCGACCTACAACGACGGTCGGGTCCCGCAACGGGATGCCTTGGCGGGGGCACCGCCCCGTGGCCCACGCGTCATGGCAATCGGAGCGAGCCGCTCGCGGTCGAGGTACCGGGACGTGGATCGGCGGCGTCCGGCGGTCGCTCCGCGAAGATGTCGCCCGTGGGATGGGAAGTGCTCGAGCAGTGGGGTGACGGCGCCGCTCGCATCGAACCACTCGCCGGCGGCGTCGCCAACGATGTGTGGCGCGTGCGCGTCAATGGACAGCTCGCCGTCGGACGTCTCGGCTCGCGAAGCGACGCCGATCTCGCATGGGAGACCGAGCTCCTCCGGTACCTCGACCGTGAGGGCCTGACCGTGCCGGTGCCGATCCCGACGACGGACGGCCGGCTGTTCGCAGACGGCCTCGTCGTGATGACCCACGTGCAAGGGCGAGGACCCGAGACGGAGGACGACTGGCGTCGCGTGGCCGACACGCTCCGCCGGCTGCATGAGCTCACGAAGGGCTGGCCGCAGCGACCGGGCTGGCGATCGTCGACCGACCTCCTGCACGCCGACTCGGGGACGAAGATCGACCTGAGTGCGATGCCACCCGAGGGCGTGGCTCGATGCCGGGCAGCGTGGGCGCGGCTCGCAGGACGTCGGACCTGCGTCGTCCACGGCGACCCCAACGGCGGCAACGTCCTCATGACTGCGAATCGGGTCGCGCTGATCGACTGGGACGAGTCGCGCGTCGACGTCCCCGATCTCGACCTGGTGCTGCCCCACAATGCCGCCGACCTCGAGGACGGCGCGCACGACGTGGCCGCGCAAGCGTCGGCCGCGTGGGAGGCCGCCGTGTGCTGGGACGACAACCATGCGGTCGAGCGGCTCGCCGAGGTTCGCTCGATCTGAACGAGGTGGCACCGATGCCGCCATCGGCGGGACCGGTGCAACACCCCGTCGGTGCGGTGGCTGACGAGGCCGGTCGCGAGATCGGCCGAATCGTCGGCCTTGCACGACCCAACTGCCCACCCTTCGGGAGGTTCATCATGCAATGCCGACGAAACGGCCCCACGTCGTTCGACGTCGTCGACGGGCGCGTCGTCCGCATGCCCGTCGCCGACGAGTGCCCATGCCCGGAGTGCGTCGACGGTCGGAGACTCTGCGAGGTGCTCGAGAGTGCCGAGCTCTCGCTGCGGCGGGTCACCACGCAGCTCCTCTGCGCTGCGATGATGCCCGACGACATCGTGTCGGCTGTCCGCATCGGGGCGAGACGCAAGCGTTCGCGCGCCGTCATGCTGACCAGGCTTGAGCTGACGTGCCAGGCCGGGTACTGGCTCAGCCGACCCGAGTGGGCCGACCAACTCGACCAACTCGACCAGGTCGACGCGCTCTGCACGGGCACCGGCTTCCGGGTCGGGACGACGATCCCGGGCTGGCTCCACGAGTGGTACGCCCGCAAGGGAGGAGGCGACGTCACGTTGGTGACCAACGGCGTGCTCGACGTGTGGATGGCCCTCGCCGACGACCTCGAGCGGAGCGCCGACCTGCTCGACCCGCTCGGTGAGGAGCGGGCCCGTACGGGCATGGACGGCTCGATCGTGCTGCCGAGTCCGCGTCGCCTGGGAACATGCGACGCGTCGAGCGATCCCGGTGACTGATGAGCGATGAGTGGTGAGTGGTGAGCGGTGAGTGGTGGGCGGCGAGTGATGGAGAGTGGATAGTGGTGATAGCAGTTGCTGATGGCGTCAGTTGCATGTCTATCCGGACCACGTGCACGCTCGACGAGCGATTGGCCGAGCAGGCACGGAAGCTCGGGGTGAACATCTCTGCCGCGGCCCGTGATGGGGTCGCCACTGCGGTCCGCGCCGCGCAGGTGGCGAATGTCCGGGCGGCCTACGAGCGCCGACCCGAGCAGGTCGACGAGTTCTGGGACGACGCCGAGGCCTGGGGCGGCGGGTGAGGCGGGGCGAGGTCCGCTACGCACAGGTCGGGCGGAAGCGCCGGCCGGTCCTCGTGCTCACCCGGACCGAGGTGCTCGACGTCCGCGAGCTCGTCACCGTCGCCAAGATCACGACGGCGTTGCGCGGCTTGGCCGTCGAGGTCGCGCTCGACCACGAAGCGGTCGGACTCGATCGGCCGTCGGCGGTCAACTGCGACGGGCTCCACACTGTCCGCCAGTCGTCGCTGACCGACGCAGTCGGCGTCGTCGACGACGACGTCCTCGACGACGTGTGCGCCGCGGTCACCCTCGCCGTCGGCTGGTGACCCTCGCGACGCGACCGAAGCAGAATGCGGGGTGGGATCGAGCGCCCGCCGCCGATCAGAGTGGGCCCCATCGGATGGCGAAGCGATCGCAGGGCTGCGATCGCGGGCGCAACGAGGATCGCGCCGGCGGCACCGAAGCGGCGTTTGCGGCGTGCGCCAACCACGAGCACAGCCCACTCACAGCGAAGTCAGGTAACGCGCAGCGATCCCGGCGATGTCGAGCTCGCACGGCTCGCCGATGGCACCGAAGCATCGTTCGCGGCGTGCGCCTACCACGAGCACAGCCCACTCACAGCGAGGTCAGGTAGCGCGCGGCGATCCCGCAGACGTCGAGCTCGAGCGGCCCGCCGATGGCACCGAAGCATCGATCACAGAACGCGCCAACCACGAGCACAGCCCACTCACAGCGAAGTCAAGTAGCGCGCAGCGATCCCGCAGACGTCGAGCTCGCGCGGCCCGCCGATGGACCCGAAGCATCGATCACAGAACGCGCCAACCACGAGCACAGCCCACTCCCAGCGAAGTCAAGTAGCGCGCAGCGATCCCGCAGACGTCGAGCTCGCGCGGCCCGCCGATGGACCCGAAGCATCGTTCACAGAACGCGCCAACCACGAGCACAGCCCACTCCCAGCGAAGTCAGGTAGCGCGCGGCGATGCCGCAGACGTCGAGCCCGCGCGGCTCGCCGCGGGCACCGAAGCGGCGTTCGCGGCGTGCGCCGACCAGAACCGCAGCCCGCTCACAGCGAGGTCAGGTAGCGCGTGGCGATGCCGGCGATGTCCAGCTCGCGCTGCTCGCCGGAGGCACCGGCGGCGAACACCGCCTCGGCCGCGGCGGCGATCGGCACCTCGGCGCCGAGCTCGCCGGCGAGATCGGTCAGGTATCCGAAGTCCTTGGCGACGAGCTGCACCGGGAAGTTCGGTGAGTAGTCGCCCGCCCCGATCAAGCCGAGGATCCGCTGCAGACCCGGCGAGGTGATCGGCAACCCGCCGAGCACATCGAGTGCCTGGGCGGTGTCGACATCACTGCGAGCGAGCAGCCCGGCGATCTCCGCGTAGGCCGCGACCTGGATCCCGAACAGCCCGTTGATCGCCAGCTTCATCGCGGCCGCCGTACCCACGCCACCGACATGGCGCACGGCGCCGGCGTTCACCTCCAGCACCACCCGCACTCGATGGAGCACCTCGGCCTCGCCACCGACGAGCACGAACAGCGCTCCGGCATCCGCCTGCGGTCGAGAGCCCACCACCGGCGCCTCCAGGAACGCCACGCCGGCCGCAGCGGCCGTGTCGCCCAGCTCGCGGATCGTGCTCGCCGAGAGGGTCGACGACTCCACCGCGACGGCACCGTCCTTCATCGCAGCGAGCACGCCCGTCTCACGGTCGAGCCAGACGCCGCGGGCAGCAGCGTCGTCGGCGACCATCGAGATCACGACATCGGCGTCGGCAGCCGCAGCTCGAGGGTCGGTGGCAGCGATCACGGGATGTTCGCCTGCGAGAGCCTCGGCCGGCCCCGATGACCGGTTCCAGACCGTCACCGCGAAGCCGGCCGACGCCAGGTTCGCGGCCATCCGCGAGCCCATCGACCCGAGCCCGAGGACTGCCACCCTCTGCCGTTCCGCTGCGCCGCTCGTCGCAGCCGTCGTCGCATCGATCGTCTGGTCGTTCGTTGCGTGGTTCGTCGTCATGTTCAACGAGACTATCGGTCCAACAAATCAATTACAAGACTCGCGGTCCATGTTCTGGGCTATGCTGGAGGAATGCCCCGCGGTCGAACCAGGGACGAGCTCGCCCACCAGCGCATCCTCGACGCCACGTTCGAGCTCGTCGGCGCCGGCGACCCGGGCCAGGTCGGGGTCAACGACATCGCCGAGGCGGCCGGCGTGGCCAAGCAGACCATCTACCGGTGGTGGCCCTCGCGCACTGCGGTGATCCTCGACGCGCTCGTCGTCGGCACCATGCGGGCGACGCCGTTTCGCGAGAGCGACGACCTCCGCGCCGACTTCGAGGCCCACCTGCGGGCCGTGATCCGGCTCTTCAACTCCCCGACCGGTGCGCTGGTCCGCGAACTGGTCGGCGAGTCACAGCGCGACCCGGCGATCGCCGAGGAGTTCCGCGAACGGTTCTGGGCGCCACGCCGGGCGCTGTCGATCGAACGTCTCCGCCGGGGCGTCGAACACGGCTGGATCCGGGATGATCTCGACATCGAGACCGTGCTCGATGCGATCTACGGTCCGCTCTGGCTCCGGCTCATGATCGGCCATCGTCGGCTGCGACCGGCCGATGCCCGCGCCGTCGTCGATGCGATCTGGCCCGGCATCGCCGTCAGCGAGTCCTGAGTCGCCCCTCGTACGACGTCACGCCGAACCCGGCCAGCCACGAAGCGCCGGACGAACACACTGGATGTATCGCCATGCCGTGCGCGTATGGAGTTGGTAGTGGAGTTTCGCGTTCTCCGGCCTCTCCTGGTGTCCGAGGGCGGGCGGCCTCCGGCGCTTGGCGGGCATCGGCAGCGGGTCGTCCTCGGTGTCGTGCTCGCGCATGCGAGCGAGGTCGTGTCGACCGAGCGGCTGATCGACGAGGTGTGGGGCGAGGAGCCACCGGACACGGCGCGCAAGTCGCTCCAGGTCTACGTCTCGCGGTTGCGCAAGATCCTCGGCGACGGCGTGATCGCGAGCCACGATCACCCTGTGCGCAGACGTCGCCCGTGAGATGGGAGGCGCCCAAGCCGTGGGGTGACGGCGCTACCACATCGAACGGCTTCGCAGGCACACGGCATTGCGGCTGCAGCGTCGGCCGCGGCAGCTCTCGTCAGTCGATCAGCGACTTCCAGAAGGTGACCTTGTGGTCGCCGGGGCCGTAGAAGTCGCGCACGCGGGCCTCCTCGACGAATCCCTTGCTGCGGTAGAACCTGCGAGCGCCGTCGTAGCCGTCGAGGCTGGAGGTGTCGACGATCAGCGTCCGCGCCAGGTCGACGCCGACAGCGCGCAGGTTGCCGAGGACGTGATTCATCAGCGCCGAGCCGACACCGGCGCCGTGTCGGTCGGGCGCGGTAGCGAGGAAGTACAGGTTCCACATGCGGTCGGCGAACGGCTCGGGTGCGTAGTACGCAGCGCCGGCGACGGCGCCGTCGAGATCGGCGACGATCCACCGATGGCCCTCGAGGGTGCCGTCGAAGAAGCCGGCCAGCATCTCGTCGAAGTCACCCATCTCGTCGGGTTCGAACATCTGGTTGTCGAGGGCGAGCTGCTTGATCACGTCGGTGTCGGCCGGCGTGGCGGGTCGGACGAGGGTGGTCGCCATCTCCCGATCCTGTCACGGCGCACGGTCGGGCCGCCTGCGAGAATCGCCGCGATGCACACTGCGGCGCCCGATCCGGGACGGGTCGGCGGGATCGGCTGGCTGGAGCGGACGAACGGCTCGCTGACGCCGGCTGCACGACGCCGCCTGATCATCCCGATCCTGCGCGGCCAGGCCGAGGGGATCGCCGGTCGGCTCGCACTGGCGACCCGGCGGAGGAACCGGATGCCGCTCGAACTCCCGGACCCGCCCGACAGCACGATGGCACGGCAGGCCGAGGACGCGGCCGCCGACCAGCCGGCGGCCCTGATCGGGCA
>NZ_JASJCS010000194.1 GCF_030065885.1 Ilumatobacter sp.
CGCTGCGCGGCCGTTCGGCCCGCGTGCCAGCCGGTCGCCGTGGCCGCCTTCGGCCGGCGGGCCCGCACCACGCGGCCGAACTGCTGCCGTGCGTACTCCTCGACGCGCCGATCGCGGGCTCGCAGTGCCGGCAGCGCAGCGCTGGCGGGATGCACGTGGCGCTGCACCTCGTGTCGGGTCGACTCGAACATCGTGTGGATCTGGTCGGCGTAGCCGAACAGGAACGAGCGCCGCCACTGCTGGGTGGCCGCGGCCGTTGCCCGACGCTGCGACGCCATCCGCGTCGACGCCTGCGCGTGGAGCGAGTGGTAGAGCAGCTCGACCGTGTCGAGGTCGCTGCGGAACCCCGCCACGAAGGCGACCGTGCCCCGGTTGCGCACCTCGAACACGACCCGACACCCGTGCGCCTCGGCCACCGCCTGCAAGAGCGCCAGCCGGCCCCGCACGTAGGCGCCACGGCCGAGCTCGTATTCCGCCACCGCCAGGTCGTCGCCGCGCTCGGCACCGGCCCGCAGGTGATCGGGATCGATGCGGTGCGCAGCGATGAGCTCGGCCGCCTTGCGCGAGAACGCGTCGGCCTCGTTGGCGTTCGCCGATCCCTCGGCCATCGCGAGCAGCTTGCGGACCTTGGCGATCAGCCCGTCGGAGAGGGGCGAGCCGGCTGTCGGGAACGAGGGGTCAGCGCTCATGCCCCCACATCATCGCACCGGGGTGTCACGCCCGGGTGGAGGCTCGCCGCGACCTGGCCTTCACCGGCACGGGACGAGCGTCCCGGTCGACCGGGTTGCGCCGTGGGGGCGAGCGTCGAAGCGGCGGCGCCGAGGCGCCGTTGCGGAGACAGCGAGCACGGGAGGCGAAGCCGGTCACCTCGCGCCAGTTGGCCGCGCTCGCCAGGGCGAGGAGGCGAGGAGCGCAGCAGAGCGAGCACCGCAGCTCCGGGAGGGCCGGAGCCAGTGGCTCGAGCCCGTGCGCAGCCCGATCAACACAGCGTGCCCTGGTGCCACAGGATCTGCCAGCGTCCGGACTCGTTGGTCCACAGCGACATCCGGCGGACGAGGCCGCGCTCGGCGGTCGTCATCTCGTACTCGACCATCACGAGCTGGTCGGCGAGCTCGCGAAGCGCGACGAGCTCGACCTGGTACGCCTCGAGCGAGGGCGCGCCCACCAGTTGCTCGATGGTGTCCGGTCGACCCCACCGTCGGCCTGACGCACCGATCTCGACGAAGTCGTCGTGCAGGATCGCCTCGAGTTCCGCCCGGTCGGCGCGGACGGGTTCGGTGAGCAGGTCCTGCTCGGCCCGCCATGCGCCCCCGGGCGCGAGCGCAGTGGTCAACTCACTGCTCGGCGACGGGGACGCCTTCGGTCTCGGCCGGTGTCGCAGCGGCGACGACCGAGTCGACGAGCCGGCCCGTGACGCCCTCGATCTCGGGCAGCGGCGGCAGCTCCTCGATGCCGGCGGCACGGAAGTCGAGCACCGCCTGGTGGTAGTGCTCGAGCTTCTCGATGGCCGCCGGGTCGTAGTAGCCGGCGCCGTCGATGAACGGGCCCTCGGTGCCGTCGATGATCGCGGCGACGTCCTCGCCGGTGATCGTCAGGTGCGTCTCCAACGCATGGGCGACGGCGAGCACCTCGACCCGGTTGGCGGCGACCAGCTCGACGACCCGGTCGTACAGCTCGCTCAGGCGCATCTCGACCTGGTCGCCGAGGCTGCCCTCGAGGAGCTGGTGCTCGCGGTCGTCCTCGCCCTCGCCGCCGCCCCGGCCGCCACCGCCGCCGATGCCGAACTGGCGCTGCACGTGGTGGCTGGCGAACGTCGAGCCCATGCCCCAGTAGCCCGACATCATCGTGGCGAGCTGGGTGGCGCTTCGCAGGTCGCCGCCGACGCCCGAGGAGTTGTCACCGTCGAACAGCATCCGCTCCCCCGCCAGCGACGCGAGCGAGACCTGGATGTCGGTCTCGTACTCGCTGCGCCAGTGGGTGAACCGGTCCTCGGGCGGGATCGACGAGACGAACCCGCCGATCGAGCCGCGGCGCTCGATGGTGGCGACGTCGATCACCATGTGCTTGCGAAGCCGGTAGGCGGCGACCGCATGACACGCCTCGTGGACGGCCAGCGCGTGGCGCTCGTGCTCGACGTAGGTGAAGTCGTCTGCGAGGCCGTGCTGCTTGAGCTGCTTGGCGCGCACGATGTCGCCCCAGGTGATGACCTCGCGCCCGTCTCGGATCGCGTTGATCAGGGCTTCGTTGACGGTGTCCTTGATGCGGGCGCCGGTGGCGTAGGGCGTGATGGTGGCGAGCTTCTCGACGTCGGCGTCGGTGAGCTCGTGGCGGACCTTGTCGAGGTAGCCCTGGTAGGTGCGGATGCGGCCCTCGAAGGTGGGGTACCCGACCTTGTAGATGCGGTCGATGCGACCCGGGCGCAGCATCGCCTCGTCGAGCGCCTCGGGCAGGTTCGACGCCATCATCACGAGGATGCGGTAGCGCGGCGGCGGCTTCGGCCGCATGCCGAGCATCTTGCGGACGTTGCGGTTGAAGAACCCGCGCGGCTTCTTGAGGCCGGACAGCTCGGCGAGCAGCGCCTGGAGCGTGCCCATGCCGCCCCCGCCGCCGCCCATCATCATCACGGCGTCGCGGTGCGGGCCCTGGCGCTCGCCGCCCTCGAGCGCGTCGGCCCACAGCGTCTGCTGGCTGGCCTCGCTCATGTACGGCAGCGACGAGCCGGGCGAGCTCCAGTCGCGCAGGAACGAGGCGGCGGGCGTCGACTGGAACTGGCCGCCGCCCTGGGCGAGCGCGCCGCGGTTGCCGAGCGAGTCGGCCTCGTCGAAGAACACGACGACGCCGCCGTAGCGGAGGGCGAGCTTGCGCAGCTTGCGGAACAGGCCCTTCACCTTGAGGATCCCGACACCCATGAACATGTTGATGAACGCGCCGGGGTCGACGAACACGAACGGTTTGCCGGTCTCGCCGGCGGCAGCTTCGGCCAGGAGGGTCTTGCCGGTGCCCGGTGGACCCCACAGCAGCACCCCGCCCGGCGTGTAGCCGCCGCGCTGCTCGATCGCCTCGGGGTTCTCGAGGAAGATCAGGTTCTCGCGGATCTTCTCCTTGACGGGGTCCTGGCCCCAGACGTCGTCGAAGCGGGTGTCGATGTCGTCGGGGAAGTAGGTCTCGACGCCGCCGCGGCTGAGGAACCAGAAGAGGAGGCCGAACTGGCTGATCAGCAGCAGCGGGTAGATGATCAGGCGGGCGGCGAACGGCAGCGCGTCGTTGATGCGGCCGGGGAGGCCGGCGATGGCCTTGATCGGGTTCTCGTCGGCGAGCTGGCCGACCACGACGCCGATCACGGCGAGGATGAACACCCAGCGGAACACGCGGGCGAGGCGGAACCTGGTCCACGGGTCCATCTTCGAGGTGCGGCCCTCGAAGCGACCGAAGACGGTGTGCTTCCAGAAGCGGTAGTAGCGACCCCACCGCTCGGCGATCAGGAAGTGCAACTGGCGTACGGTCTCGAGCGCCGCGAGCACGAGGATCCAGGCCTGCTTCTCGACCGTCTCCCAGAAGCCGTCCGCGACGCTCTTGATCGGGTTGGTGTCGAGCTTCTGCCACCAGAAGATCGCGAACAGCCCGCCGAGCAGGGTGAGGTACTTGAGCCGGTCCCATGTCGGGAGCTTGCGGCGCGTGGTGCGGTCGCGTTCGCGGGGCCGGGTGATGTCCTGACCGAAGTCGATCGGTGTGTCGGTCTGCACCATCAGGTCGCCCTCGCTCTCCGCGCCGGCCGCAACGTTCGCTGTGTCCGGCACGGGCTCGAAGTCGGTCTGCTTCCGTCGTCGGATTCGCATCAGATGTCCACCGTGAAGGTCGTCATGATCTCGTCGATCTCGTCGGCTTCGACGTCGAAGCACGACTTCCGGCAACCGACCTGGATCACGTAGATCACGGTGCGGCGGTCGTCGGTGAGCACGAGTCGATCGTTGGTCAGGGGGTCGTCGCCGGCAACTTCGAACTGCACCCGGTAGCCCTCGAGGTCGCCGAGCCTGACGGGGATCGGGTCACCGAGCGCCTCGCCGCCCGGCCCGTAGTCGAGCAGCGCTTCGAGGGTGAGCGTCTCGCGGATGCGGGCGTCGGTCGGTTGCACGTCGACGTAGCCGGCGACGCGGTCGGGCCGGACCTGGCCGGCGGGGTCGGCCGTGAACTGGGCGCGCCACGGGAGCGTCTCGTCGCCGGGCAGGAGGCGGAGCTGGCTGCCGTCCTCGGGGCGGAGGGCGAAGTCGACGATGCCCTCGGAGATCAGCTGCCAGTCGTCGGGGATCTTGGCGAACACGGTCTCGTCGTCGCTCTCGACGTACTGATAGCCCGAGCGGCCACATGCGGAGAGGACGATCGCCCCCAGCATGATGGCGCCCACCCATGTTCGACCCCTGCGCACGCAACCATTGAACACCATCGTGATCGCGCTGTCCTGTCGAGAAGCATCTACCTGGGCGGCGGCAGGCTCGGGCGTTGGGCGCGACCTCACCGGACTTGGGACGGCCGCCCGGTAGATTGTCCGTCACCCTTCGGGGCACGCGGATGTAGTTCAACGGCTAGAACCTCAGCCTTCCAAGCTGATGATGCGGGTTCGATTCCCGTCGTCCGCTCCACGCGAACGTCCTGGTCAGGGTGCAAATCCTGACAGGGCGAACGTAACGCCGATGGGTCCCACGGGCCGTCGTGCCTACACGTGCCTACCGAGTTGGCACCGAGCACGAGGAGCCTTCCATGGCCCGAGCCCGTTCCTTCGGCAACATCCGCAAGCTGCCCAGCGGTCGCTACCAAGCGCGCTACTGGCACCTCGGGAAGCAGATTCCCGCCGACACCACGTTCGCCAGCAAGACCGACGCGAGGCGCTGGCTCGCCACGATCGAGGCGGACATGTTCCGCGGCGTGTGGATCGATCCGAACGCCGGCAAGATCCCGTTCGGCGAGTACGCGACCCGGTGGGTCGCTGAGCGGCCGGTGCGTCCGCGGACGCGTGAGATCTACGAGGGCCAGCTCCGCCACATCGTTGCGGTGTTCGCCGATATCCATCTCGGCGACGTTCATCCGATGGCCGTACGGACGTGGCACGGCCGGCTCGCAGCGAGCGGTCTGCACCACAACACGGTGGCGAAGATCTACCGGCTGTTCCGTTCGATCATGACGACCGCTGTCGACGATGGCCTGATCGCCCGGAACCCGGTCCGCATCAAGGGGGCGTCCGCCGAGCGGATGATCGAGCGTCCGCTCCTCAGGTGGGACGACGTCCGGGCGCTCGCCGGCGCGATCCACCCGAGGTTCGAGTGCCTGGTGTGGACGGCCGCGGCGAGCGGGCTGCGCTTCGGCGAGCTCGCCGGCCTCACGATCGAGCACGTCAACCTCGAGCGCCGGGAGCTGCGGGTGATGCAAGCGCTGCACGACATCAAGGGCCAGGGCCCGACCCTTGGACCGCCGAAGACCGAGAGCGCTGTACGGACCGTCCCGGTCGCCGAGTCGATCGCCGTTCGGCTGGCGGATCACATCGAGCAGTACGTCGAGGTCATCGAGCCGGGGGCGCTCGTCTTCACATCGCTGCGAGGCGGCCCACTGCTGAACACCTACTTCGCCCCGCAGTGGTCGAAGGCGAGGGACGCAGTCGACCTCAGCCACGTCCGCTTCCACGACCTCCGCCACCTCGCCGGCACCGAGGCCGCGACCGCGGGAGCCTCGCTCCGAGAGGTCATGTCGATCATGGGCCACGCATCGAGCGCCGCCAGCCTCCGCTACCTCAAGACGGCCGAACACCGAAGCCGCGAGATCGCAGACGCGATCGGCTGGCGCATCGAGGACACTGCGTAAATGCGTCGAGATCGGGCGGCAGACGTGCGGCGGACTGTGGCCGCGGACAACTGACGTACTAGCGCTGCGTGAAACCGCCGCTGGGCTTCGTGGGCTCGGGGTAATACTCAACGTTCCAGCTCTCCCCCAGCTCGCTCTGCATCCTGATGGCCAACCGTTCGCCCTCTCGCACGAAGGCGACCGCCTCTTCCTCGTTGGCGAACGGCGACACGGTCGACCACGTTGGCGTCTCGTGAGGTGGTGGAAGTAGTGGAGGTGGTCCACCGGTGAGGTGGGCCATCGCGTGACCCTTGGTGAGAACGACCAAGAACTCACTGAGGAAGAGGACACGCGATGACCCAACA
>NZ_JASJCS010000195.1 GCF_030065885.1 Ilumatobacter sp.
GCGCTCGTGGTGCTGGCCAGCTGAGACGAGCGACCGACGGCGGACCGTCGCGACGATGACAGTCGTGGCCCCGATGCCCACCGCGATGAGCAGTACACCCGTCAACGTCTCCGGCGAGACCGCCGTCCCGCGGAAGATCGGGCCGCTGCCGACCGACAACGTCGAGTCGATCAGCGTGGCGCCGAACAGGTCACCCAGTGCCAGCGCCGCCGCACCGCGCTTGATCGCGACCCAGTCGACCACGAGCTCGGGCACGGACGTCCCGATCGCCAGCACGATCGTGCTGGCGATGAACTCGGGGACGCCGACCGCGTCGGTGATCTCGACGAACGAGCGCACGATCGCGACCGCCGCGCCGCCGACGATGAGCAGCCAGAACAACGTCGCCAGGATCGCCCCGCCGACCCGTCCGTCGGGGATCCGAGGCGCCTCGTGGCTGGCTTGGGTGCGCCGATGCAGCACGAGGATGCTGAGCACCCACGCGCCGACCATCGTCAGGCCGTTCCAACGGCTCAGGTGCTCGTCGGCGAGCAGCACCGCGAGCAGCACCAGCGCGCCGACCGACATCAGCCCGGCTGGAACGACGATCTGGAGCTCGTCACGCTTGAAGTCGGAGGAGAGGCCGGCGACGACGATGAGGATCGCGAGGATCATCGTGACCTGCGTCAGCGCCGACCCGGTCGAGTCGCCGACGTTGACGTCGCCGTGGTCGGTCAGCGACGCCATGATCGAGTTGGCGATCTCGGGCAGGTCCGTGCCGATCGCCAACACGGTGATGCCGACGAAGCCCTCGCTCATGCCGAGCGCGTCGACGGTCTCGAGCGCGGCGTTGACCGCCCGCCGGCTGGCGAGCGCGGCCACGACCACACCGGCGACCAGGACGGGAACCCACAGGATGAACATCGGTCGTCTGACGCCTCGTACACCTCGTCGCGGCGTCTGACGGCAGACGCCATCTCGACCGCCATCGTCCACCCGCCACCGTCGCTCCTGCCAGAGGCGAACGTCACCGACGTCGCAGGTCATCGGCACCGACGGCGAGCGCGCAGGACCGGCGCCGTCGGACCTGGACGTTCAGAGCAGGTGGACGGTCCGGCCGCCGGCGTCGCCGCGCACGAGTGCGCCGATCACCCACGTCGGCTCGGGAATCGCCGCCTGCACGGTGTCGACCTCGTCCGCCGCGCAGACGACGACCATGCCGATGCCCATGTTGAGCATGCGGTGCAGCTCGTGGGTGTCGACGCCGGTGGCCAACTCGGTGATCAGATCGAACAGCGCACTGCGCGGCCACGAGCCGAGCTCGATCTCGGCGTCGACGCCGTCGGGCAGCACCCGCGGCAGGTTCTCGGGGAGGCCGCCCCCGGTGATGTGGGCGAGCGCCTTGACTGCGCCGGTGGCGAGCGCGGCGTCGAGCACGCCGAGGTACGAACGATGAGGTTCGAGCAGGGCGTCGCCGAGCGGCACCTCGAAGCCGGGCGGCGTGACGTCCATCGGCACCCAATCGAACAGCTTGCGCAGGAACGAGTACCCGTTGGTGTGTGGTCCGCTCGAGGCGACACCGATCAGCACATCACCCGCCGCGACGTCGTCACGGGGGAGCAGCTCACTGCGTTCGGCGACACCGACGAGCGTGCCGGCGATGTCGAACGCGCCCTCCTGGTACACACCGGGCATCTCGGCCGTCTCGCCGCCGAGCAGCACGCACCCCGCCGCCTCGCACGCGTCGGCCATGCCCGTCACGACCTCGGCGACCAGGTCGGCATCGAGCGCGCTGGCCGCGATGTAGTCGAGGAAGAAGAACGGACGAGCCGACTGGACGAGCACGTCGTCGATGCAGTGATTGACGATGTCGGCGCCCACGCCGCGCACCTTGCCGAGTCGGGCCGCCAGCTCGACCTTGGTGCCGACACCGTCGGTCGACGCGACGAGCACGGGGTCGCCGAGCTCGAGGATCCGGCGTGCGGACAGCACGCCGCCGAAGCTGCCGACACCCTTGAGCACATCGGCGCCCAGCGTGCGCTCGACGGCGCCGCGCATGCGCTCGACGGCCCGGTTGCCCTCGTCGATGTCGACGCCGGCGGAGGCGTAGGAGGTGAGCAGCGCGCCTGGCGCACGCCATCCGATGTCGCGGCGCACCTGCATGTTGGGGAACGACACGCCGTCGAGGGCCCGGTAGGCGGCAGATCGGGCGGCGGCGAGATCGTCGCCGAGCCCGGTGACGGCGAGCACCCGCCCGCCGGCGGTCCGCCCGTCGTCGACGCCGGCGGGGAAGAGCGTCGCTTCGGGAACGTTGGTCGATTGGTTCGCCCAGTCGGTGGTCGAGAACCCGTCGAGGTGGATCGGCGCGCCGGTGTGGGGATCGTCCGGGTAGCCGGGTGACGCGGCGACGACCGTGCACGCCGCGCCCGGGCGCACCTTGATCTCCTCGTCGCCGACGGCGTGCCGGGTGCACGCCAGCGCCAACTCGGCCAGATCGGATTCGAGCAGCGGTAGGACCGCCTGCGTCTCCGGATCGCCGAACCGGCAGTTGTACTCGATCAGTCGCGGCCCCTCGGCCGTCAGCATGAGGCCGGCGTAGAGCACGCCGACGTAGGGCGTGCCGGCGGCCGCGAAGTAGTCGACGATCGGGAGGACGAACGTCCTGAGCAGCTCGTCGGCGTCGTAGGGGACCGGCGCCGGCGCGTATGCGCCCATGCCGCCGGTGTTCGGACCGGTGTCGCCCTCGCCGATCCGCTTGTGGTCCTGGGCGAGCGGTAGTGCGACCGCGGTCGTACCGTCGCACAGGGCCAGCAGCGAGCACTCGGGACCCGAGAGCTGCTCTTCGAGCATGTACGGCCCGAGCGCGGCGGTGGCACGGATCGCCGCTTCGGTCTCGGCGGCGGTCGTCGGGACGACGACGCCCTTGCCGGCAGCCAGTCCGTCGAACTTGACCACGACCGGGGCGCCGAACTCGCTCGCCCACGCCACCCCGCTGTCGGCGTCCATCTCCTCGAACCGTTCGTAGCGCGGGCCGGGCACGCCGAGGCTGGTGGCGAGGTGGCGGCTGTAGCCCTTCGACGACTCGATCCGGGCCTGCTTGGAGGTCGGGCCGAGGCAGGGGATCTTCCGGAAGGAGCATTCGTCGGCGACGCCGGCGACCAGCGCCGACTCGGGCCCCGGGATCACGAGGTCGACGTCGTCGGTGGTGACCTCGCCCAGCTCGGGAGCCATGGTGACGGTGTGGCCGTGTCGCTCGCAGGCCCAGGCGATGGCGTGCTCACGGCCGCCCGAGCCGATCACCAGCACCCGCATCAGGCGATGGCCCCCTCGAACGACAGCTTGGCCTGCGCCTCGTCGACGGCGATCGGGTACGCGCCGGTGAAGCACGCGTTGCAGTAGCCCTCGGTGGCGCCGACCGCCCGCATCATGCCGTCGAGCGACAGGAACGCCAGGCTGTCGGCGCCGATGTGCTCTTGCATCTCTTGCACCGTCCGGCGTGCGGCCATCAGATCGCTGTCGTGACCCATGTCGACACCGAAGTGGCAGGCGTGCGTGATCGGCGGGCACGTGATGCGGAGGTGCACCTCGGTGGCGCCGGCGTCGCGCACGAGCTTGACGAGCGGGCCGGCGGTGGTGCCGCGCACGAGCGAGTCGTCGATCATGAGCACCCGCTTGCCCGCCAGGTTCTCGGCGAGCGCGTTGAACTTCAGGGCGACTCCGCGCTCGCGCATATTCTGCGTCGGCTCGATGAAGGTCCGGCCGATGTACCGGTTCTTGATCAGACCGTCGTTGTGCGGGATGCCGGTCTCGTTCGAGTACCCGATGGCAGCCGGGATCGAGGAGTCGGGCACGGGGATCACGACGTCGGCGTCGACCGCGGACTCGCGAGCCAGTTCGACGCCGAGCCGCTGGCGGACGTGGTGCACGTTGTGACCGTCCCACACCGAGTCGGGCCGCGAGAAGTACACGAACTCGAAGGTGCACCGGGCGCTGCGGGCCGCGGGCGCCAGCGCCTGGTGGCGACTGATCTCGGAGCCCTTGAGGGTCACGATCTCGCCGGGACGGACCTCGTCGATGTCCGTGCAGCCGAGCGTGGCCAGCGCACAGCTCTCGCTGGCCACGGCGTGGCCGCCGGACGGCAGCTTGCCGACCGACAGCGGTCGGAAGCCCCAGGGGTCGCGGACGGCGATGACCTCGTCGGCATCGAGCAGGACGAGCGAGAACGCCCCCTTCCAGGCGGGCAGCGTGCGTTCGAGGCGCTCCTCCCAGGTGCGCCCGCCCGCCGCGGCCAGCATGAGGGCGACCACCTCGGTGTCGCTGGTGGCCGTCAGCCCGAAACCGCGGCTGAGCAGCTCGTCGCGAAGCGCGGGCGCATTGACGATGTTGCCGTTGTGGGCGACGGCCAGTGGTCCGTGCATCGTCTCGACGAGGAACGGCTGGATGTTTCGCTGGGCGTTCGACCCGGTGGTCGAGTACCGCGTGTGACCGATCGAGTGATAGCCGGTCAGCGGTGCCATCGCCTCGGGCGTGAACACGTTGGCCACGAGGCCCTCGTCCTTGTGGACGCGGGCGCGTTGGCCGTCGCTCACCGCGATGCCGGCGGCCTCCTGGCCGCGGTGCTGGAGCGCGAACAGACCGAAGAACGTCAGCTCTGCGATCCCGTCGCCGTGCGGGGTCGAGATGCCGATCACGCCACACTCGTCCCGGGGATGATCGTCACGATGACCGGCGGCCGTCACCGCTGCACCGGTCGTGCCAGGTGCCCTGCCGGTCGGTCCGGCGACGCTGACGGGTGTGTCGTTCACAGGAGTCCTGCTTTCGTCAGGTTGTCGATGAGTCGTTCGCCCACGGGATAGGCGCCGGGTTCGAACGTGGTGCCGGTCAGACGTTCGTAGGCGGCGATGTAGCGAGACGTCGTCGCCGACCACACCTCGGACGGTACCGCCGGGATCGGGCCGTCACCCGTGTAGCCGATGTCGGCGAACGCACGCCGCACGACCTCCTTGTCCAGGCTCTCGGGCTCGTCGCCGGCGGCGAGCCGTTCGTCGTAGGTGTCGGCCATCCACCACCGCGACGAGTCGGGCGTGTGCACCTCGTCGATGAGGATCAGCTCGCCGTCGGCGGTGAGGCCGAACTCGTACTTGGTGTCGGCGAGCACCAGACCGGCCAGCGATCCGAGCTCGACGCCTCGCGCGAACACGGCCAGCGCAGCCGCCTGGACGCGGTCCCACAGGTCTCGGTCGAGCAGGCCCCGCTCGGTGACCTCGTCGCACGTGATCGGCTCGTCGTGCCCGCCCCGCTCGGCCTTGGTGGTGGGTGTCACGATCGGCGTGGGCAGCGCGGTGTTCTTGTCGAGCCCGTCGGGGAAGTCGTACCCGTACATCGAACGCGCGCCGGTCGAGTACAGACCCCACAGCGAGGTGTCGGTGACCCCCGTGATGTGGCCGCGGACCACGACCTCGACGGGCAGCGGCCGGGCCTCGACCGCCAGGAGTGCGTTCGGGTCGGGGAGGTCGATGACGTGGTTGGGGACGAGATCGGCGGTGCGCTCGAACCACCAGGCCGACAGCTGGTTGAGCACCTGCCCCTTGTAGGGCACGCCGGCCAACACCCGATCGAACGCCGACAACCGATCGGTCGTGACGATGAGCCGCCGTTCGGAACCGCACGCCCACGACGCCCGGATCTTCCCGTCGCGCCGGTCGGCGAGCGGGAGATCGATCTCGACGAAGGGTTCGAACAGGCTGGTTCTCATGGCGTCTTCATCATGCCGTCACATCTCCGAGGCCGCGGCGACGCCGTTGCGGAAGAGCTGCAGCGCGAGATGGTCGAGCCCGCCGCCTCGGAGGTGATGCGGGTGCTGGCGGCCGACGACGAAGTTCTCCGGATGCGGCATCAGGCCCAGCACGTTGCCGTCCCGGTTGCACACGCCGGCGATGTCGGCGACCGAGCCGTTCGGATTCGTGCTCCGGTACCGGAGTGCGATCTGCCCGGCCTCCGCGAGCGAGTCGGGGTCGGGGTGGACGTAGCGGCCCTCGCCGTGCGCGATCGGGCAGTGCAGCGGTTGCTCGATGCCCTTGGTCCAGAGGCAGCGCGAGGCCGGCTGTTCGAGCACGACCCACCGGCACTCGAAGCGCCCGTGGGCGTTGTGCCCGAGTGCGCCCGGCAGGAGCTTGGTGCGGGTCAGCACCTGGAAGCCGTTGCAGATGCCGAT
>NZ_JASJCS010000066.1 GCF_030065885.1 Ilumatobacter sp.
CCGACGACCAACGCCGACACGCCTACGACGGGTTCATGCACTTCTACAATCACCACCGATCCCACGGATCACTCGGCTGGAGGTCACCAATCGACACCCTCACCCGATGCTCCGAGGACAACCTCCCCGCGGAGCACAGCTAGCTGTCTTCTGCGAGCCACAACCCGCCGATGAGGCCGGGGACGTTGTGGAGACCGGCGACAGACACCGGCTGTGGAGCAACACCGTCCTGCATGACGGTCTTCCCGTACCAGCTCCTGAAGCGGCCCTTGGCGTAGTCAACCGAGCCCTCGGACTCGAACTCACCGGTCGTGGTGTCCCAGACGCCCATGTCCGTTCCAGCGGCGAGGAGGCGTCCCGGGTCGCACTGCGCCAACTCACCGTCCTGCACGCTGAACTTCTTGGTGAAGATTCGCCACCCCTCCTCGTAGTGGTAGAGGCCGTCGGCCTCGACGCCACCCGCGATCGAGTACAGCGCCATGCCGCGTGTCTTGCCGTACAGCTCGATCGTTCCGAACCAGGAGATCTCGTCGCATCCGTACAGGTTGGCGCCGGTTGCGAGATCGACGTTGAGGGCCATCACCTGGTCCCCACCGAACGAACTGCGATCCGACGCGGCGTACGCGATCTCTCCGTGGAAGTTGAACCGCGCGAGGCCGTCGGGAAGGTCGTCGAAGTAGGGCACGCCGTTCGGGACGTCACCCTTGCCGTCCAACGTGCCGGAACCCGTCGCACTGTCGAAGCGCCCGGTTCCGCCGGCGGCCTCCCAGGTCCCCTCGACCGTGAAGCCGTCGGGGAACGGGAACTCTCCGATGATCTCGCTTTGCATGGTCTGCGCGACGACCAGCGTGTCGTCGTTGGCGGCGGTGAAGGTGATCGTGCCGCTGCTGAGCGGACCGGCAGGGGGAACCACGTACGTGCACTGGGTGAGGAAGTAGTCGACACGGCCGAGGTGGGACATCTGCCCCGACCCGGTGCTCGAGAACCGCCACCAGTCCACGGCGTCGTCGGGGACGTCACAGTCCCCGGCCTGTGGGACGATCCAGTGCTCCCCGGTCACGGTTCCGCTGATCGGCACCGTGTGGTCGGGTTGGCCACGGGCCGCCATCGCCGGGCCGGCAGTCGCCATCAGCGCCAGCGTTGCGACGCCGATGACCCGAGAGAGTCGCTTCATGGGACTCTCCTTTCTGTGTTCCGCATCCGAAGGTGCGGTCGAGGGCGCAGACCTGCGCCCTTCACCTCGATTGAACACCTGGCCGGCCACCGGCTCAAGCGACGTCGCCGTGCGCCGATCGTTCATGGATGCACAAGCACCGCACTGCGCGCGGATCTCGTCGGCAACGACGAGCCGCAGTTGGCTGCGCTCAGAAGCCGTCGCGACGCATCCACACGCGATCCGGTGACCGTCGTTCTCCCGCGCCGTGGCCGCCGGTGTCTCGGGCCTCCGGCCTCGGCAGGCCGCTCGCGTACCATCTTGCGAACCCGTGTCCCAGGATGCGGGCGACGCCGGCGCGGTCAGGTGGCGCGGATCGGGCCCGGCCGGTTGGACGAGCCCGGTCTACTCGCCTGGATCGAGCTCGAGGGCGTCGCCGCTGCCGAGCGTGCCGACCGACCGGTACACGTCGAGCTTGGCCCGACTGTCGTCGATGTCGAGGTTGCGCATCGTGAGCTGGCCGATGCGGTCGAGCGGCCCGAAGGCGGCGTCGTCGACGCGCTCCATCGAGAGGCGGTCCGGCTCGTAGGTGAGGTTCGGGCCGGTGGTGTCGAGGATCGAGTAGTCGTCGCCACGCCGGAGCCGGAGCGTGACCTCGCCGGTGACCGCCGCACCGACCCATCGCATGAGCGGCTCGCGCAGCATCAGGCTCTGGGGGTCGAACCAGCGGCCCTCGTAGAGCATCCGCCCGAGCCGGCGGCCCATCGTCATGTAGTTCTCGATCGTGTTCTCGTTGTGGATCGCCGTCACCAAGCGCTCGTAGGCGATGTGCAGCAGCGCCAGCGCCGGTCCCTCGTAGATCCCGCGCGACTTGGCTTCGATGATCCGGTTCTCGATCTGGTCGCTCATGCCGAGCCCGTGCCGGCCACCGATCGCGTTGGCCTCCATCACCAGATCGACGGGGGACTCGAACTCGCGGCCGTCGATCGCGACGGGCCAGCCCTCCTCGAAGCGGATCGACACGTCTTCAGGCGCGATCGCGACCGACGGGTCCCAATGGGCGACGCCCATGATCGGCGAGACGATCTCCATCCCGGTCGACAGCTCCTCGAGCGCCTTCGCCTCGTGCGTGGCACCCCAGATGTTGGCGTCGGTCGAGTACGCCTTCTCGACCGAGTCGCGATACGGCAGGTCGCGGGCCTGCAGGAACTCGCTCATGCCGGTCCGCCCGCCGAGCTCGTCGACGAACTCGGGGTCGAGCCACGGCTTGTAGACGCGCAGCGCGGGGTTGACCATCAGGCCGTAGCGGTAGAAGCGCTCGATGTCGTTGCCCTTGTACGTCGAACCGTCGCCCCAGACGTCGACGCCGTCCTCCTTCATCGCCCGCACGAGCAGCGTGCCGGTCACCGCTCGCCCCAGCGGCGTCGTGTTGAAGTAGGTCCGCCCGGCGGTGCGGATGTGGAACGCCCCGCACTGAAGCGCCATGAGTCCCTCACGCACGAGCTCGTCGCGGCAGTCGACGAGGCGGGCCTCCTCCGCGCCGTAGAGCTTCGCCCGGCCGGGTACGCCGGAGAGATCGGGCTCGTCGTACTGGCCGAGGTCTGCCGTGTAGCTGTACGGGATCGCGCCTCGCTCGCGCATCCAGGCCACGGCGGCGGACGTATCGAGCCCGCCCGAGAACGCGATCCCGACCCGCTCACCGACGGGCAGCGACATGAGCACCTTCGACATGGCGCTCGAACCTATCCGGCAGAAGCCGAGCGGCGACGCGTGACGGGCCGAACCCGGCCGCTCGACCGGGGTTCAGCGGGGCGCCGGTGCGCGGCGGTAGGCGCCCGTGAGCGAGGCGACCGACAACACGGCAGCCGCTCCGGCGATCAGCAGCTCGACGACCGCGATCGACGTCACCCGGCCCAGGTCGCCGATGCCGTAGATCGAGATCACGCCCGCCGCGCCGAGACCCCACCACGGCAGCCAGCGCGCCTGGTTGATCGTTGCGAGCAGCATCGCGACCGGTGCCGCGAACGGGCTCAGCTGTACGAGTCGCGGTTCGGGTTGCGCGCGCGGGCCGAGCCACCACGTCGAGAGCCCGAGCTGCACGCTGACGTTCCAGATCGCGGCGAAGCTGACGACGACGCCGATCCAGGCGACGGCGGTGGCGATTCGCCACGCCGGCGCGAGCTCTCCGGGACGCGGGGTCCGCCGCTCGTAGACCGTGACCTGCGGCGGCGCGGACGCCGGTGGCGGGGGTGGCACGGCCTCGGACACGGCGACACTCTACGGCCCCCGGGAGCGGGCTACCCTCCGCCCCGATGCCGGACGCGACGTTCGAGAAGCTCTCGGTCTTCTACCCGATGTGGAACGAGGAGGACTACATCGAGCGCGCGCTGGCCTTCGGGCGTCGAGCGTGCGAGGACCTCGTGACGTCCGGCGACATCGCCGACTACGAGCTGATCGTCATCGACGACGAGTCGACCGACCGCACCGGCGAGATCGCCGACCGCCTCGCGAACGACGATCCGCACATCCGGGTCATCCACCACGAGCACAACCGCAAGCTCGGCGGCTCGATGAAGACTGGGTTCGCGGCAGCGACCGGCGACCTCGTGCTGTACACCGACGCCGACCTGCCGTTCGACATGGCCGAGCTGCCGCGGGCGGTCCGCCTGCTGCGCGAGTACGACGTCGACATCATCAGCGCCTACCGGTTCGATCGCACGGGCGAGGGCTCCCTGCGAGCGATCTACACGTGGGTCTACAACGGTCTCATCAAGGCCTTGTTCGGGGTCAAGGTCCGAGACATCAACTTCGCCTTCAAGCTGTGTCGGCGACGGATCTTCGAACACGTCGAGTTGAAGAGCGAGGGTTCGTTCATCGACGCCGAGCTGATCATCCGAGCGACCCGACTCGGGTACGAGATCATGCAGATGGGCGTCGACTACTTCCCCCGCACGCGCGGTGAGTCGACCTTGTCGTCACCCGGCGTGATCTTCACGATCCTCAAGGAGATGTGGTCGCTCCGCTCCGATCTCGAGGAGATCCGCCCCGTCCGCTGAGGCGGGCCGGATCCGGCCGACAATCGGTCCGGATCGGGAACACCGACGGCCGTGGGCGAGTTCCCGTTGGTAGCCTGACGCGGCGCGTCGTCGCCACTGCGCCGCCCCCCGATCCACACCGTGAACAACCGCCAACACCTCCACAGCAGCGTGTCTCGCTGGCTGCCCGCCGGAGCGGCCGGCGGTCTGCTCGCGGCCGTCGTCGCTGCCGGTGTGATCAGTGGGAACGGCGGTGACGAGACGTCGGCGTCGAGCACCACGGTCACCGCCTCGGTCGCCACGCCGGTGTCGACCGAGCCGGTCGAGACGATCAGTCCCGAGGACCAGATCGTGACCGAGTCGACCGACGTCGCGATCCAGAAGACGGCACTCGACCGCTCCCTCACCGAAGGGGTCGTCGGCGACGACGTTCGAGCGGTGCAGGAACGCCTCACCGAGCTCGGATTCGACGCCGGTCCGATCGACGGCATCTTCGGCAGCTTGACCGAGCAAGCGGTCTGGGCGTTCGAGAAGCTGGTCATGGGGGTACCGCGCTCGGACGCCACCGGCCGGGTCACCGCCGAGATGTGGGATCGCATGCAGGACCCGATCGCCATCCAGCCCCGGCGGCCGACCGGCGGGCTCGCCGATCACACCGAGATCTACCTGCCCGAACAGGTGATGATCGTGTTCCACGGCGACCGGCCTGCCCTCGTCGCGCACATCTCGACGGGCGAGCTCGCCGTGGGCGCCGACGGGTTCACCCCCTGGTACGACAACGCCGCCGAGTACTGCGAGACGGTGACCATCGATACCGACGACAACGGCAACATCCTCGAAGAGGCGATCGAGAAGGCCATCTGCGGTCGCTCCTACACCCCGCCAGGCGTGTTCGAGGCGTACAAGACGATCCAGGGCCGGCGCGAGAGCCGACTGGGCGGCATGTACGACCCGATCTACATCAACCAGGGCATCGCCATCCACGGCGCCCTGAACGTGCCGCTCGAACCGGCGTCGCACGGTTGCATCCGGGTGTCGCAGTACCTCGGCGCCAACCTGCAGTCGATGCTCGACATCGGCGACCGGGTCCTGATCTGGGACGGCGTCACCGAACCCGAGCAGCAGTCCGAAGAGGCGATGAAGATGCGCTGGGACTACCCCGATCCGAACGCGACGACGACCACGTCCACCTCGACGACGACGTCCACGACGACGACCACGACGACGGTCGTCCCGCAAGCGACGGTGGCGCCGACCACCACTCCGACGGCCACCACGTCGACCACGACGGTGCCATCGACGACCACCACCTCGACCGTCCCAGCGACGACGACCACGACCTCCGACGATCCGTCCGACGACGACTGACCTGGCCCGTCCTCGGCCGCATCGGTGTTCGCGTGAGGATACTGCGCACTATGTCCGCAAGAACCTCACGCGCTGCAGGAGACGTGGGGGCTACAGGAGTGCGTCGCAGGCGGCGAGACCGCCGAGGACACCGTCGCGGAAGCTGTCGATCTTCTCGAAGGGGCTGCCGACCACGTCGACGTTGGCGCCCTCGTCGCCGATCAGGATCGCCATCCGGATCGCCTCGTCGAGATCACCCGGCGACGTCCCGACGAGGCTCTCCCGCTGCGGGCTTCGATTGGCGCCGAGTGTGATGTCCTCGACCCACGCTCCGACGAGGCAGTCGTTCGCGAGCACACGGGCTTCTCCGGTGAGTCGGGAGCCGATGGCCTGCTGCGCGGCCTCGGCCCATGCGATCCCGTAGACGTACCCGAGAACGAAATCGCCGAACTCGTTGTACAGCTCGAGCACCTGTGGCTCGTCGTAGTACACGAATCCATCGGGGACGCACAGCAGCGCGAGCCCGGCGACCGGGACGCCGTCGGCACAGGTGACCGCGCTGAGGTCGGCGACCGGCTGCGGCGCGAGCGGCGTGAAGCCCGGAGCCGCCAGCGTGAGGAACTCGTTGATGTCGTCGGCCAGGAACAGCGGCGCAGGGGTGCAGTTCGGGTCGGGGTCGTCGGAGCAGTCGTACGAAGCGTTGCCCTGCCGCTCGAGGTCGGCCAGCTGCTGGAACTCGTTCGGCATCAGGGGCAGTGGGTTGTCGAGGAGCTCGGCGCAACGCGCCGGTCCTTCGTTGAAGCCGACCTGGAACGCGCCGACCCGGTCGAACGCCGAGCCGTGGCCGCCCTGCACGAACTGGTTGGTGCCGACCGGGTCACGCACGCTGAGCACCGCGATCAAGCTCGTCCGCAGGTCGCGATCTCCGAGTCGCAAGAGCTCGGAGTCACCGCCGTAGGCATGCCCGGTCCACGCCCCGGCGAAGCAGTCGGCCTGCTGCTCGGTGGTGATCGTCGGGAGGAAGCGGTCGAGCGCGCCGATCCGCTCCTGGATGGCATGGGCGTACTCGTGGGCGAGGACGACACCCATGACGGCGTCGCCGAACTCCTGGGCGAGCGGCGTGAGGATGCTCGGCTCCTGATCGTCGTCGTCGTAGGCCATGAAGTCGCCGATCTGGCAGTAGAACGCCGCGAACTGCGCGAGATCTTCGTACTGGGTGACGGGCTGGCCGCAGCCGGGGATCTCGGTCGAACGCTCGGGGTAGCCGGCGTAGACCCCACCCTCGAGCGGGACGAACGGTTCGCCGTACACCTCGGGGTAGACCTCGGCCCACCACTGCTCGATGTCGGTGAAGGCGACCGCCACGAACTCGTCGTGGTCGCGGCTCGGCTTGTTCTCGTCGACGTCGACGACGTCCTCGAACGGGACGCTGACGAAGAGCTCTGGCTCGATGATGGCGGGCAGCGTCGGTTCGGTCGGTGATGGGCTGGTGGGCGGCGCCGTGGCATCGGTCGTCGCGCCGTCGCCGTCCGGTCCGCCCTGCGGCGTCGTGGGTGTCGGCGGCGTCGTCTTGTCGGTGACGACCTCGTCGATCGCTGCGGCCGGCTCGCGTTCGAGCGTGCGATCGGCAGCGGTGCTCACGACGCCCTGGTCGACACCGCAGGCAGCGAGCGAGATCGCGCCGGCGACCGCCAGGGCGAGGTTCCGGTGAACCGGGCGCAGGGGGTGACGGCTCGGCATCGGTTCCGAGTGTATGACCCGTCCGCCGCACCGTCCCGTCGGCCGGCCCGATGTTCGATCACCAGCGATCCTCGCGGGTTCACTCGAGCTGGTTGGCCATCTCGACGAGCTCGCCACGTTGGGCCTCGGCCATCGAGGCGGCCATCAGCCGCACCTCGTCGGTCTTGGCCTCCTGGGCCGCGAACTCGGCCATCTCGATGCCGCCGACGTGATGGTCGCTCATGAGCCGGACGAAGAGCTCGTCGGCCTCGCGGCCCTGTAGCCGGCCGAGCTGTTCGAGCTCGTCCTCGGTCGCCATGCCCGGCATGCTCGCCTGGCCGCCGACCATGCCCATCCACTGCATCGACGTGTCGCTCTCGTTGACCTCGGACTCGCCGTAGTCGCGCAGGAGCTGGATCATGCGGCCGACCTCGATGCTCTGGCCGACGACGATGCTCCGGGCGATCGTGCGGAGCCCCGGGTCGGTGTCGGGCAGCGTCCGGTAGATCAGGCTCATCAAGACGGCCTGCTCGTGGTGCACCCGCATGTCCTGGAGGAAGCCGGTGTCGACGTCGCTGTGATTGGTCCGGCTGTTGTTGTCACCGGCCATCCAGCCGATCATCGCGGCGAGGATCGCGGCGGTCACCACCATCGTCACGATGTTCATCGGATGCTGCCACCACGGCAGCACGATCTCGTCGTCGTCACCACCACCGCCGAACTCGGCGGGGGCGTCGCCGTCGTCGCCGCCGTCCGCATCGCGTTGCTCGGCGCGCCGCTCGAGCTCGACGATCTGATCGAGGGACAGATCGCTCATGTCGCTGGCCGGTGGCGTCATGCGCCACAGTCTGCCAGCTGGCGTGCCCGCTCAGTCGTAGGTGCCGCGGATCTCGGCGTTACCGTCGGCCCATGGGGACCACGCGGGGTCGGCCACCCTCGGCCGACTCGGCAGAGACGGAGCAACGCATCCTCCGCGCCGCTCGGGCGCGATTCGCACGCCACGGTTTCCGAGCCACGACCAACCGGCTGATCGCCGATGACGTCGGGATCACGCCGGGTGCGATCTACCACTACGTCGACTCCAAGGCCGCCCTCTACGCAGCCGTGTACTGCGAGACGATCGACCAGGTGTACACCGAGTTCGAGCGGGCGGCCGCCGACCATGCGGCGCTCCTCGAGCGGTTCACGGCGGTGATGCGGCGGGCGTGCGAGCTACAGGCGCTCGACCCCTCGATCCCCGGCTTCATCGTCGCGGTCGCACAGGAGACCCAACGGCATCCCGACCTGCTCGCGCTCATGGCGCCGCAGAGGGGGCGGCACGCCAGCTTCTTCAGCGGCCTGGTCGGCGATGCCGTGGCCAACGGCGAGCTTGCTCCCGACACCGATCAGCGCGCGGTCGCCGACCTGCTCGGCGCGATCATGACCGGGGTCGCCCGCATCGCGCACGCAGCGGGTGACTCGGAGCGGTACGTCGCGGCCGTCGACGTGCTCGACCAGCTGTTCACTGGATCGCTGGTCGTCGGCGGGTCGCCCGCCTGAGTGACGAGTTGCGCCGCGGAGCCCAGCCGACAGGCGGGGCGACCCGTCGCGGTGCACGGCGTCGGCTGCGAAGCAAGGCGACGAGAAGACCGTTCGCCGCGCAAGGCGTACCTGTCTGCGCGGCACCAGCCACAACTCGTAACTCTCAGCCGGCTGCACGGGTCGGGATCGTGGTGGGCTGCGCAGCAGCGTCGCTGTCGCGTCGCGCCCGGAGCATGTCGGTCGTCACGAGCATCAAGGCGATCCAGACCAGTACGAACCCTGCGACCCGGCTCGGCGAGAGCGGTTCGTCGAACGCGAGCCAGCCCAGCAGGAAGTTGATGATCGGCACCAGGTAGTTCGTCGGGCCGAGCAGTGTGAACGGCACGCGCTTGGCGGCGAACGCGAAGAGCAGCAGCGGGATCGCGGTGATGGCGCCGGTACCGATCAGGAACGCCCAGTCGGCGCCGGCCGCCTGGTCGGGGATCCCGTCGGCTCGAAGCCAACCGCCGGCCACCAGCGCCACGGCCGGCAGGACGAGCACGATCAGCTCGCTCGTCAGGCTCTCGACCGGGTCGAGCGGCACTCGTCGCTTCGTCAGGCCGTACCACGACCACGTGGCGGCGAGCGCGAGAGCGACCCACGGCACCCGGTCGTTGGCGACGGTGAGCACGACGACGGCGACGAGTGCGAACGCCACCGACACCCTCTTGAGCGGCGTCATGCGCTCGCCGAGGACGACCACGCCGAGCGCCATCGTGCCGAGCGGCGCCAGGAAGTAGCCGAGCGCCGTCTCGATCACCCGGTCGTTCACGACCGCCCAGACGTACGTCGTCCAGTTGAGCGTCAGCAGCACCGATGCCAGCACGATCCGGAGTACGGTCGAGCGTTCGGTGAACGCCGCACGCACCGCCTGCCAGCGACCGGTCACCGACAGGATCGCCACCATGAAGACGGTTGCCGTCGACAACCGCCATCCGATCAGCTCGACGGCGTCGAGACCGGTCAGCTGCTTCCAGTAGATCGTCAGCAGCCCCCAGATGGTGTAGGCGAGCACCGCAGCCTGGAGACCCCGGAGCTGGTCGTTGCCCATCGCGGTGCAGGCTACGACCCGTGCGAGACTTCGCCCGATGGAGATCGTCGTCGCCCCGGACCCCAGCGCGGTCGCTGCCGATCTGTTGGCGCGCCGGCTGCGAGACGCCGTGCGGCGGCGCGGATCGGCGTCGCTCGCCCTGAGCGGCGGGAGCACTGCGCCGCCCATGCTCGCCACCCTGGTCGACGCCGACCTGCCGTGGCGCGTCGTCACGGCCTGGCAGGTCGACGAGCGCATCGCACCCGACGGCGACGAGGCCCGCAACGCCGGCCAGCTCGAGGTGCTCCCGTGCCGGGTCGTGCCGATGCCGGTCACGGCGCGCGACCTTCCCGCCGCCGGTCGGCGATACGCGGCCTCGCTGCCCGAGCGCTTCGACGTCGTGCACCTCGGCCTGGGCGCAGACGGCCACACGGCTTCATGGCCGCCGGGCGACGCCCGCCCGATCCGATCCGAGTCCGACGTCGAGCTCGTCGACGAGTTCAACGGTTGGCCGCGGATGACGCTCACGCGGCAGGTCGTCAACGGTGCCCGTGGTCGCGTGGTCTTGACGACCGGGGCCGCGAAGCGGCCGATGGTCGAGCGGTGGCTGCTCGCCGACCCCGACCTGCCGATCGCGGTCGTCCGGCGCAGCGGCACGGTGCTCGTCGTGGATGAGGCGGCGGCGCCCGATGTGCCGATCCACGACCGCGATTAGGTTCGCGGGCGTGGCCGACACCCCCTCACAACCGACATCGTCCCTCATCCCTCACGTGCTCGGGCAGACGCTCGGCGAGCTGTTCGCCGCCGACCCAGGGCGCGCCGAACGGTACGTCGTCGTCGCCGGCGACCTCCGCATCGACTACTCCAAGCAACCGATCGACGACCGGCTCGTCGCCGCACTGGTCGACGTGGCCGACGCCGCCGGCGTGCCGGCCAGGCGCGATGCGATGTTCGACGGTGAGCGGATCAACGTCACGGAGGATCGCTCGGTGCTGCACACCGCCCTCCGAACGCCTCGCGACGCCGTGCTCGTCCAGGACGGCCACGACATCGTGCCCGACGTCCACGAGGTGCTCGACGCAATGGGTGCGTTCGCGGACCGGATCCGCGCCGACGAGCGGATCACCGACGTCGTCAACATCGGGATCGGAGGTTCCGACCTCGGCCCGGCGATGGCCGCGCAGGCGCTCGCATCGTTCGGGCATCCCCGGCTGCGGGCGCACTTCGTCTCGAACATCGACGGCGCCGACATCCACGAGACCCTGACGCGGCTCGACCCGGCGTCGACCCTGTTCATCGTGGCCTCGAAGACGTTCGGCACGATCGAGACGCTCACCAATGCACGCACCGCTCGCGACTGGCTGGTCGACGCCCTGGGCGAGGACGCGGTCGCCGCACACTTCGTGGCGGTCTCGACCAATGCCGAGCGGGTCAGCGAGTTCGGCATCGACACCGCCAACATGTTCGGGTTCTGGGACTGGGTCGGCGGCCGGTACTCGGTGGACTCGGCGATCGGACTCTCGCTGATGATCCTCATCGGTCCCGAGCGCTTCTCGGAGTTCCTCGCGGGGTTCCGCATCATGGACGAGCACTTCCGCTCCGCACCGCTCGACCGCAACGCCCCGGTCCTGATGGCGATGATCGGGATCTTGCACGCCAACGTCCTCGGACGCGCGACGAAGGCCGTGCTGCCCTACGCGCAGGAGCTGTCGCGGTTCGCGGCATACCTGCAGCAGCTCGACATGGAGTCGAACGGCAAGCGGGTGAGGCTCGACGGCACACCGGTGCCGGGCGACACCGGGCCGATCGTGTGGGGCGAGCCCGGCACCAACGGGCAGCACGCGTTCTACCAGCTGCTGCACCAGGGAACTCGGGTCGTGCCGGTCGACTTCATCGGGTTCGCGACCCCGAACCACCCCTACCGGAACCACCACGACCTGCTCGTCGCCAACCTGTTCGCGCAGGCCGAAGCACTGGCGTTCGGCCGGTCCAACGAGGACGAACCGCACCGGCACTTCCCGGGCGACCGGCCGAGCACGATGATCCTCGCCGAGCGGCTCACGCCGTCGGTGCTCGGTCAGCTGATCGCGCTGTACGAACACATCGTGTTCGTGCAGGGCACGGTGTGGGGCATCAACAGCTTCGACCAGTGGGGCGTCGAGCTCGGCAAGGAGCTCGCCAACCGCATCACGCCCGAGCTGATCGGCGAACCCGACCCGTCCGCCCACGACACGTCGACGAACGCGGCGATCGCCTGGTATCGACGTCTGCGGCCATGACGGTCGCTCCCGTCGCGACGTATCGATTCCAGCTCACCCCCGAGTTCGGGTTCGACGACGTCGCCGCGAAGCTCGACCACGTGCAGCGGCTGGGCGCCAGCCACGTCTACCTGCCGCCCGTCGCGCAATCGGTCCCCGAGTCGAGCCATGGCTACGACGTCGTCGACCACACCTCGGTGCGCGCCGAGTTCGGTGGTGCCGAGGCGTTCGAGCGGCTCCTCGACACGATCGCGGGGCGGGGCATGGCGGCGGTCGTCGACCACGTGCCGAACCACATGGCGTCCACCCGCCCGGACCTGAACCCGCACTGGTGGGCGCTCCTGCGAGACGGTCCCGGATCGGCGGCCGACGACTGGTTCGACGTCGACTGGGAGCTGACCGGGGGAACGGTCATCCTGCCGGTGCTCGGCGGCGACCTCGACGCCGTCGTGGCCGGCGGTGATCTCGTTCGTGACCGCGAGGACCTGCTGCTCTACGGCGAACGTCGCCTCCCGGTCGCGGCCGGGACGGGCGACCTCCCGCTCCCCGAGTTGCTCGAGGCACAGCACTACCGGCTGCACAGTTGGCGTCATCCGCAGCGCAACGTGCGGCGGTTCTTCATGGTCGACGATCTGGTCGCCGTGCGTGTCGAGCACCCGCACGTGGCCGAGGTGGTCGACACGCTGCCCACCCGGTATGCGGGTCACCCCGGGTTCGGCGGGGTCCGCGTCGACCACGTCGACGGGCTCGCGGACCCCCAGGGGTACCTGCAGGATCTGCGGAGCCGGATCGGCCACGACGTGCTCCTCTACGTCGAGAAGATCGTCGCCCCCGACGAGCGGTTGCCGCCCACCTGGCCGGTCGACGGCACGACGGGATACGAGTTCATGCGGTCGGTCGACCACGTGCTGCTCGACGCCGGCGCCGAACCGGTCGTCACCGAACGGTGGATCGCCGATGCCGGGGATGACCGCCCCTTCCACGACTACGAGGCCGAGGCGAGGCGCGAGGTCGTGGCGGGCGGACTCGCGCCGGACTTCGAGCGTCTGGCCAGAGTGGCCGCGCGCGCCCTCGACGGCGGTGATCACCGCCGCGAACTGCTGGCGCTGACGACCGACCTGCCCCGCTACCGGACCTACCTGCCCGGCGACCCCGACGCCGAGCGGCTGATCGGCGACATCTCGGACGGCCCGGTGGCGACTGCGATCCTCGACCCGGCCACGCCGGAGCAACACGAGCTCAGGTCGCGCTGGCAGCAACTGACCGGTCCCGTGATGGCGAAGGGCGCCGAGGACTGCGCGTTCTACCGGTACCTGCGGCTCGCGTCCGTCTGCGAGGTGGGCGGCGATCCCGGCCGCTTCGGTCGGACGGTTGCCGAGTTCCACGAGGAGAACCTCGAGCGGTCGGCCGGGCAGCCGCTCGCGATGCTCGCCGGCTCGACCCACGACACGAAGCGCTCCGAGGACGTTCGCGCCCGCTCCGCCGCGCTGACGTGGCGCGTGCGTGAGCGCCGGCTGCCGCTCGCCGACGGTGGTGTCGGCACGGCGGCCGACTGGGCGGAGGCGTCGCAGCGCTGGGTCAACGACCTGGTCGGCCTGACCGGACTCGATGCCGTCACGGTGTCGCTCGGCATCCAGACCGCACTGTGCGCCCCCGGAGTCGGCGTGGATCGGATGGCGGCGTACCTGCTCAAGGCCACACGGGAGGCAGGCGTCCGCACGAACTGGGACGACCCGGACGCCGACTTCGAGGCCCGTCTGCGACCGCTCGCCGAGGCACTTCGTGACGACGAGCTCGACCGCGCCCTCGCGCTCGACCGCATCGCTCCGGGCATCACGCTCGCGGCGACGACACTGCGGCTCACCTCACCGGGTGTGCCCGACATCTATCAGGGCGCCGAGTCGTTCACGTATCGGCTCGTCGACCCCGACAACCGCCCGCCGCCCGACTGGGGCACCGTGACGGCCGAGGCGCTGGACGAACGCACTGTCGCGGCGCTGTGGTCGGCCGACGACCCGGCGGTCAAGGCCTCGCTCGTCCGGACCTTGCTCGACCTGCGGCGCCGTCATCCCGGCGCGTTCGGCAGGAAGGGCTCGTACCGGCCGATCGACGCCGGAGAGGGCGTGATCGCCTACGAGCGCGGCGACGAGGTCGTCGTGGCGGTCCGCCGCGGGCTGGCCGCCGTCGATCGACCGTTCCCGTTCCCAGCCGGCGCCTGGTACGACGTGCTCGACCCGGAGGCGCCGATGTTGAGCGGCACCACCGACGCCGCGTCGATCGTGGGTTCCGGCATCGACCTCACCCTCCCGATCGCCGTCTTCGAACGCGAGTAGTACGGAGCGGCGGCCCGCCGGTCCGAGACGCTCCGGTGGGGTCCAGTCGGCGGGTCGACCATTCAGGTTGCCTGCGCAACGGGGTGAGCGACCTGTGAGGGCAACCCAGGTGGAGGCGCCGGCGACGCTGCCGACGAACCCGAGCTTCTCCGATGAGGCCGAGATGCTGTGCAGAACGATGCCGGTACGGCGCCTGATCAGGCGACGACCAGAGCCACTGACCATGGCGCGAGCGACAGCGAGCCGTCGGTGAGCGCCGTCGCGGCGTCCCCGCCCCAGGCTTCGGCGTCGGATGCGAACACCAGTGATCCGTCGACGTCGAGCGCGGCAGGGGTGTCCGACTCGTTGATAGCGAGCGCCGTGGTCACGTCAGCCAGGGTGCGACGCACGATGACCGAACCCTCCACCAACTCGACCTGCTGGACGGCCCCTGGGTCGGCGATCGGGGCGACCTCGCGGCGCAGGCGCAGCAGCTCGGTGTACATCGCCAGCAGCTGAGCGTGTGCCGTGCCGGGCGCGGCGACCGACGGGTCGAGCTTGGCCGACTCGAACGTCGCGGGGTCGCCCGGCACCGGGTATCCCTCCGACCAGTCGGCGTCGGGGAACTCGGCCTTGCGGCCCTCGTTGGTGGCGCGCAGCAGTTCGGCGTCGGTGTGGTCGACGAAGAACGGGAACGGCCCCAGCTCGCCGTACTCCTCGCCCTGGAACAGCATCGGCGTGTACGGCGACAGCAGCACCGCCGACGGGGCGAAGCGGCGCTGCGCGGCGGTGACGTGATGGTCGGGTCGCTCGCCGTGCGGGCGGTTGCCGACCTGGTCGTGGTTCTGCGTGTGCGCGACGAAGCGGTTCGGCGCAGCCTCGTCGACCGGCCGGCCGTGCCGTCGGCCGCGAGCGACCGAGAACTGGCCGCGGAACTTCCAGCGGTGCCTGATCGTGTCGGCCAGCTCGGCCGGTGTGCCGTCGTAGTCGGCGTAGTAGCCCTCGCGATCGCCGGTCATCGCCACCCGCAGGTTGTGGTGCACGTCGTCGCACCACACGGCGTCGAAGCCGTAGCCGTGGCGGTCGGGCCCAGCCAGCTGGCGCGGATCGTTGTCGGAGGTCTCGCCGATCAGCACGATCCGGCGCCGCGACGCGGCCGCGGCCTCACGTGCCGCACGACAGATCTGCTCCCAGAACGGGTTCGCCGTCGTGTCGAACACCGCGTGCACGGCGTCGAGCCGGAACCCGTCGACGTGGAAGTCGCGCACCCAGCGGGCTGCGTTGCCGACGTAGAAGTCGCGCACGCCGTCGCTGTCGGGCTCGGAGACGTTCATCGCCGGCGCCCACGTCGTGGTGTACGCCGTGCTGAAGTAGGGCCCGAACTCGCCCATGTGGTTGCCCTCGGGGCCGACGTGGTTGTAGACGACGTCGAGGATCACGGCCAGCCCGTGAGCGTGCGCGGCGTCTACGAAGTGGGCGAGCGCCTCGGGGCCGCCGTACGACGCCTGCACGGCGTACGGGTAGACGCCGTCGTAGCCCCAGTTGCGGTCGCCGGGGAACGCGTTGACCGGCATCAGCTCGATCGTGGTGACGCCGAGAGCGGCCAGCCGGGGCAGCTCGGCGATTGCGGAATCGAGCGTGCCCTCGGGCGTGAACGTGCCGACGTGCAGCTCGTAGAGCACGATGCCGTCGAGACCGCGACCGCGCCACTCGGCGTCGGTCCAGTCGAACCGGCGCGGGTCGACGACGGCGGATGCGCCGTGGACGCCGTCGGGCTGCCACCCGGAAGCCGGGTCGGGGAGCGGCGGACCACCGTCGATCGAGTACGTGTACCGGTCGCCGTGACCGACCGCTGCGACGTCGGCTTGCCAGTAGCCGCCGTCGACGCGGTCGAGCGCGACGGTGATCGCCGCCCGGCCGGCAGGCTCGACGGCGAGCGTCGCGCTCGACGCAGCCGGCGCCCAGACGTTGAACCGCGTGCCGTCCGCCATGACGGCGGCGCCGTGGCCGGTCACGCCGTCGAACCGCCGGTGCGGCCGGCCGCCGGGTGGGTCGGTACCGGTACGTCGTCGGTCTGCCGGAGCAGCACCAGCGAGCGACTCGTGACGTCGATCGCACTGCCGGCGGCGCAGTAGTGCGAGGGCCGCTCGGGTGTGCCGGCGTCGGGGTCGGCGCTGTCGACTTCGACGATCCAGTGCTCGGCCCACCGTGCATCGGGCAGCTGCCACTCGAGATCGATCTCACTGGCGTTGAACAGGACGAGGAACGTGTCGTCGACGATCCGTCCGCCGAACGGGTCGCGCGCCCGGATCGCCTGTCCGTTGATGAACACGCCAACCGACTTGGCGTGGCCCGACTCCCAGTCGTCGTCGTTCATCTCCTCGCCGTCGGGGCGGAGCCAGGCCATGTCGTCGATGCCCCGGATCTGGTGGCCCTGGAACCAGCGGCGCCGCCGGAACACCGGATGGTCGCGCTGGATGCCGACCAGCCGCTTGACCCACTCGTGGAGCTCGTCGTCGACGTTGTCCCAGTCGTGCCACGAGAGCTCGCTGTCCTGGCAGTACGCGTTGTTGTTGCCATCCTGCGTGCGGCCGATCTCGTCGCCGCCCGACAGCATCGGCACACCCTGCGACAGCAGCAGCGTCGCGATGAAGTTGCGCCGTTGCCGGGCGCGCAGCTCGAGGATCTCGGGGTCGTCGGTCGGGCCCTCGACGCCGTGGTTCCACGACCGGTTGTGGGACTCGCCGTCCTGGTTGGCCTCGCCGTTCGCCTCGTTGTGCTTCTCGTTGTACGACACGAGGTCGTTCAGCGTGAAGCCGTCGTGGCAGGTGACGAAGTTGACCGACGCCATCGGCTTGCGGGTGTCGGCCTCGTACAGGTCGGAGCTCCCCGTGAAGCGGTAGCCGAACTCCGCCAGCGTCGCCGGCTCGCCACGCCAGAAGTCGCGGATCGTGTCGCGGTACTTGCCGTTCCACTCCGACCAGTGCGGCGGGAACTTGCCGACCTGGTAGCCGCCCTCGCCGACGTCCCAGGGTTCGGCGATCAGCTTGACCTGCGAGATCAGCGGGTCCTGCTGGACGATGTCGAAGAACGCCGACAGCCGGTCGACCTCGTACAGCTCGCGGGCGAGCGCCGAGGCGAGGTCGAACCGGAAGCCGTCGACGTGCATCTCGAGGTGCCAGTAGCGGAGGCTGTCCATGATCAGCTGCAGCACGTGCGGGTGGCGCATGTTCATGCTGTTGCCGGTGCCGGTGAAGTCGAGGTAGTGCCGTGCGTCGCCGTCGACGAGCCGGTAGTACGCCTGGTTGTCGATGCCGCGCATCGACAGCGTCGGGCCGAGGTGGTTGCCCTCGGCCGTGTGGTTGTAGACGACGTCGAGGATCACCTCGATGCCCGAGCTGTGCAGGGCCTTCACCATCGCCTTGAACTCCTGCACCTGCCCGAGCACGTCGCGCGACGCGTAGTCGTTGTGCGGGCTGAGGTAGGCGATGGAGTTGTAGCCCCAGTAGTTGCGCAGACCGAGCTCGACGAGTCGGTGGTCGTGCACGAACTGGTGGACCGGCATCAGCTCGATCGCCGTGACGCCGAGGTCGACGAGGTGCTCGATCACGGCCGGGTGGGCGATGCCCGAGTACGTGCCACGCAGCTCGTCGGGCACGCCGGGATGCCGCATCGTCATCCCCTTGACATGTGCCTCGTAGATGACCGTCTCGTGCATCGGCGTGTTCGGTGGCCGGTCGTTGCCCCACTCGAAGTAGGGGTCGCTGACGACGGCCAACGGCACATGAGGCGCCGAGTCGTCGACGTTCGGCTTGTCGTGGTCGGCGAACTCGTAGCCGAAGCACGCCGGCGACCAGTCGACCTCACCCTCGATCGTCTTGGCGTACGGGTCGAGCAGCAGCTTGCTGGCGTTGCACCACAGGCCGAGCGCAGGGTCCCAGGGGCCGTGCACGCGCCAGCCGTAGTGCTGTCCGGGCCGGACGTCGGGCAGGTAGACGTGCCAGATGTGACCGTCGACCTCGTTGACCTCGACGCGGACCTCGTCACGGCGACCGTCGGGGGTGGTGTCGCCGAGCAGGCACAGCTCGACCCCTTCGGCGACGCTGGAGAAGATCGAGAAGTTCGTCCCCGTCCCGTCGTAGGACGCGCCGAGGGGGTAGGGCGCGCCGACCCACTGCCGGTGCGATGTCTGCTGAGCGTCACTGGACACCGCGCCATTCTGCCGCAAACGCTTACATCCGCCCACCGGAGTAGCCGGAAGCGATCGACTGTGCAGCGGGGGCCTGACCGTGAGCGATAGCCGGGTTGACGGTGCTCAGCGGCTCAGGACCTTTCCGCCGAGGACCGCGATCCCGTTGCGATCCTCGAGCACCAGCGAGATCGGTCCGAAGAGTTCCATCGAGTAGATCCCGGATCGCGCGATCAGCTTCAGTCGGCCGTCGCCTTGCCACCAGACGAGGACGTCTCCCTCGTCGTCGAACACCGCATCGACCGCAGCGCCGTCGAGCGTCGTGATCACAGCCCAACCGGGTCGCTGCATGAAGCGCTGGTCGGTCGAGAACGCCAGGTACCTCCCCGTGGCCGAGATCGACACGTCGATGATGTCAGTTGAGACCTCGAAGCCTGATAGCAGAGAGCGAGTCGGCCAGTCCCAGGTCGTCACGAGCAACGGATCGCGTCGAGGGTGATCCTGGGGACTCATCACGAGAAGCGTCGAACCGTCTCGCGACAGAATCACTTCGATGGGCTCGAAGCCGGTGATGAACCTGATCCATTGCGCGTCGGTGGTTACACCCGTCCGGATGTTCGTGACGAAGTTCCCGTCGTAGCCGAGCACGGTTCCGTCGTCCAGTGCCCAGAGCCCGAGATGTGCGGGGTGAAACGATTCGGTCGTACCGACGATGGACCACGAGCCATCCCACAGCGCTTCGACGAACACGGCGTCGTGGGTCGCCGGATCGTTCCTGGCCTGGTAGATCACTCCGGTGCAATCGGCGCTCATGGTGATCCGTGGATCGCTCACCGGGCGCAGCGGAAGTCCGAACGGCTCGGCGGTCCCCGCCTCGAAGTCGTGCAGTGTGTAGTTGCCACCGCCGAGTGAGATGAGCGCAAGGTCGCAGTTCGGTTGCCAGCCTTCGCGGGTGTCCCAGATGCGTTGGGGGTTGATGGCGACGTAGTGGGTGGTGTCGGTGGTGTAGCCGATGAGGTCGACGATGAGGTGGGTGGGGGTGAGGTGGTAGATGCAGAGCTCGCCGTCGGGTGAGAGGGCGGTGATGGTGCCGTTGGCCACGGGTTGGCCGGGGAGGTAGTTGAGGTTGGAGACCAGCGGCGGTTGGGGTTGGCACGGGTGGCTGGTGGCGAAGCCGGGTCCGGTCGCAGCGTCGGAGGTGAGGTTGTAGACAGCGGCGGTGGCGGTGTCGGGCACGTCGGGGAGGCCGGCGATGTCCAAGGTGACGGTGTTGCCGGCGGGCAGGATCGGGCCGAGGTCGCGGCTGTCGTAGATGCGTCGCGGGGTGGGGAGGGTGGTGACGCCGTCGGTGGCGTAGGCGGAGATGTCGACGACGATGTTGGCGGGGGCGAGGGTGAAGATGCACACGGTGCCGGTGGTGCCGACGCTGGTGATGACCAGGTTGGGGACGATCGCGCCGGGCAGGTAGTTGACCGAGCTGGTCTCGCCCGGCGTGGTGCCACAGGGTGCGACGCGCAAGAAGCCGGGTTGGTCACTCGCGATGGCGGTGACGTTGAGCATCGCCAGGTCGGCGGTGTCGGGGACCTCGTCGGGGGTGGTGATGTCGACTTCGATCGTGGTGCCCGCCGCGATCGGCGCGGGGTTCGGGATGCGGGTGTCGGTGAGGCGGGCGGCGTTGGTCAGCGGTGTGATCGCGGAGCCGGCAGGGACGTAGCCGACGACGTCGACGATCACGTCGCTGATGGCGGTGGTGTACACGCAGATCGTGCCCGCTGCGGAGATGCGTGACAGCACGAGGTTGGGGACGATGTCGTCGGTGAAGTAGTTGACGTTGGAGGTGTCGGGGACGTCTTCATCGCAGGGGAACACGGTGATGAAACCGTTCTCGGCCGGCGTCACCGCGGTTACGTTGGCGGCCACCATCTCGGCATCGGCGGGGATGCCGTACTCACCCGCGACCTGCAACACCTCGATCAACACCGGCGGCAACGCACCACCCGACGGCCCGGCACCCACCGGCGACGCCGCCACGACCATCGCCGACGACACGGCAACCACCAACGAGACCACACCACGAATCCGCCCGCTCACGACGAGTGACCGTAGCGGCCGCGCCGCCGACGCCGCGAGAACCGCGTGCCCGTGCGTGTCGAGGCGCACCCGATCGGGCAGAATCACCGGCTATGAGCACGATCGAACGAGTCGGTGTGGTGGGCTGCGGCCTGATGGGGTCGGGAATCGCCGAGGTGTGCGCCCGCGCCGGGCTCGACGTCGTCGTGCGCGAGGTCGACGAGCAGGCCGCCGAAGCCGGCCGTGCCCGGGTCGTGAAGTCGCTCGACCGCGGCCTGAACGCCGGCAAGCTCACCGAGGCCGATCGTGACGCAGCGGTCGCACGGCTCGCGTTCACCACCGACCTCGCCGACCTCGCCGACCGCCAGCTCGTCGTCGAGGCCGTCGTCGAGAACGAGGACATGAAGGTCGACATCTTCCAGCAGCTCGACCGAGCGGTCACCGCCGACGATGCGATCCTGGCCAGCAACACGAGCTCGATCCCGATCATGAAGCTCGGCACCGCGACCGAGCGCCCCGAGCAGGTGATCGGCATCCACTTCTTCAACCCGGTCCCCGTGCTGCGCCTCGTCGAGCTCGTGACGAGCCTGATGACCAGTGACGAGACCACCGAGCGGTCGAACGGCTTCGCGACCGACCTGCTCGACAAGCGGGTGATCCTGAGCCAGGACCGCGCCGGGTTCGTCGTCAACGCGCTGCTGATCCCGTACCTGCTGTCGGCGATCCGGATGATGGAGTCGGGCTTCGCGTCGGCCGACGACATCGACACCGGGATGATCGAGGGCTGCAGCCACCCCATGGGTCCACTCCAGCTGACCGACCTGATCGGCCTCGACACCACGCTCGCCGTCGCCGAGAGCCTCTACGAGGAGTTCAAGGAGCCGCTCTACGCACCGCCGCCGCTACTGTCGCGCATGGTCGACGCCGGCCTGCTTGGCCGCAAGGCCGGCCGCGGGTTCTACGACTACCACCGCTGAGATGGCCGACCGCGTCGAACGCCTGACGAACCTGCTGGCGTTGCTGCTCGAGACCGCCGAGCCGTTGAGCCTCGTCGAGATCGCCGGCGAGCTCGACCCGCAGTACCCGGACGCCCACGCCGCTCGCCGGGCTGCGTTCGAGCGGGACAAGGCCGCCCTGCGTGAGATCGGCGTCCCGATCGAGCAGGAGATCGTCACCGGCGGCGAGTACGCCGGTCAGACCCGCTACTGGATCGACCGTGGCCGCTACGAGCTCGACGATCTCGAGCTCGACGCCGACGAGATGCGTGCGCTCCAGGTCGCGATGGCGGCGACCCGACCCGGTTCGGCGACGGGCCAGGAGGCGCTCTGGAAGCTCGGCGCCGGCCTCCTCGACCAGAGCGCAGCGGTCGCAGCGATCGTCCCCGACCTTGCCGCGCTGCCGATCCTGCGGAGCGCGGTCGCCGCTCGGACACCGGTGGCGTTCGAGTACCGGGCGCTGCGACGGACCGTCGATCCGTGGGGGTTGCTGCTGCGCGACGGCTTCTGGTACCTGATCGGCCACGATCACGAGCGGGAAGCGCGGCGTACCTATCGCATCGACCGCATCGAGGGCGACGTCGAGACCGTCGACGGACCGCCGTTCGATCGACCCGCCGACTTCGACCCCCGCGACGCCTTCCCGGACGACCCGAAGCTGATCGGCGCTGACGTCGCACACGTCGACGCTCGGGTGCTGATTGGCGTGCGGCGGGCGGCGCTCGCCGAGCGCGAGCTCGGTTCGCAGCGGATCGTGGAGCGCCACGCCGACGGGTCGATCGAGTTCGACGTGCCCTGTTCGAACCGGCCGGCGTTCCGTTCGTGGGTGCTGGGCTACCTCGAGCACGCCGAGGTGCTCGCCCCCGACGACGTGCGCGCCGACATCGTCGCCTGGCTGGAGTCGGCCGTCTCGTGAGCCGGCGAGGCCCGCGTCCGGCCGAGGAGCGATTGCGGCGGCTCCTCGTGATGCTGCCGTGGCTGATGGAACGCGGCGAGGTGCCCGTTGCCGAGGCGGCCGAGCGGTTCGCGCTCACCGAGGCCGAGGTGGCGAAGGACCTCGAGTTGGTCGCGATGTGTGGCCTGCCGCCGTTCGTCGACGAGCTGATCGACGTGTTCATCGACGACGGCGTCATCTGGGTCGGGGTGCCCCGCCTGTTCACCCGTCCGCTGCGCCTCAACTCCGTCGAGGCGTGGGAGCTGCTGGCGGCCGGGCGCGCGGCGATGGAGCTCCCCGGGGCGGACCGCGACGGACCGCTCGGCCGTGGCCTCGCCAAGCTGGCGGCTGCGTTGGGCGAGGACGACACGGCCGGTGTCCGCATCGATCTCGATCGACCGGACCACGTCGAGTCGATCGTTGCGGCTGCGGACGCCGGGACGCGCGTGCGGATCGAGTACTGGAGCCCAGCGCGCGACGAGGTCGCCGAGCGGTCGATCGTCCCCCGCCAGGTGTTCGCCGATCGAGGGCACTGGTACGTGAGCGCCGACGACGACCGATCGGGCGAGGTGCGGACCTTCCGGATCGACCGCATCGCGGCGTTCGAGGACACGGGCGAGGTCGTCGAGCCGACCGACGACCCGTTGCCGACGCCCGGCGCATGGTTCGCCGACGGCTCGGTGCCACGGGCTCGGCTCAGGCTGGCGCCCGACGCCCGTTGGGCGATCGAGCGCTATCCGGTCGACGAGGTCAGCGACCCCGACGAGGCGGGTTGGGTGACCGCCACGCTGCCGATGGCGAGCGAGCAGTGGCTGGCGCGGATGCTGGTACGGCTCGGTGCGGATGCCGAGGTGCTCGACCCGCCCGAGCTGGCCGAGCGGGCGCGAGCGACCGCCACCGCGGTGCTGGCTCGCTACCGGCGCTCGTAGAGCGGTTCGAGGTCGGCGGCGGACTCGACGCCGTGGGCGGCGAGCAGGTGGGGGAGGATCTCGGCAGTCGCACGTGCGTCGTGGAGTGCGTCGTGGGGGCGGTCGTTGCTGACGCCGTATCGGTCGCACACGTCGGCGAGCCGGTGGGACAGCTCACGATCGGGGTCGAGGCCCCGTGACAGGCGGAGCGTGCACAGCCGGCGCGTGCCGCCGAGGTCGACGTGGGACCGGCGGGCCGCTTTGCTCAGGAAGGGCCAGTCGAACCGCACGTTGTGGGCGGTGAAGACCGCGCCCTCGAGGCGCCTGGCGAGCTCGGTGAGCACCTCTCGCTGGGACGGCGCGTGCCGCAGGGTGGTTCGCGTGATGCCGTGGACGCGGCTCGGGCCGACCCGTTGCAGTGGCCAGCGGAGCTTGACGAGCGACGTCCACTCGTCGACCACGGTGCCGCCCTCGACGGTGACGACGGCGATCTGGAGCACCTTGTGCCAGCGCGTCGACAGGCCCGATGTTTCGATGTCGACCACGGCGAACCGGGGGACCCCGCCGGTGCCCGCCGCTGTGTCGAGCGAGGCGTCTGAGGTCTGCACGCCCCGAACGTTAGACCGTGGGTGTGTCAGTGCTCCGGAGCCAGGAGCGGGCGAGGTCGCGCTTCAGCTCGCGGCGGCGCCGGCGTTGCGGGCGCGGATCCCGATCGGTGCCGACACGGTGAAGCCGAGCAGGTGCCGGTCCTCCTCGTTCTCGCCCGCCCAGAAGCCGTACTCGCGCCCGTTGCGGGCGAACTCACGGCAGGGGCCCGTGACCGGGCAGGCTGCGCAGAGCTTGGCCGCGCGAGCCTCGCGCCGCTCGCGTGCCTGCGGCCGCTCGGCCTTCGGAGCGAAGAACAGCTCGGTGCGTCCCTTGCACATGGCGTAGTCCTGCCAGTCGACGTGCCGGGGAACGTGGAACTCGAGGACTTCTGCTGCGGACATGCGTGTGCTCCTGTGTCGAGGGCTCGCTTAGTTTTAGCACTAAATCGCCATGGCCGCAAGAGGGGGCACCGAGGATCGGCCGGTGCCGATGGGGCCTCGGGGGGTCGGTCGCGTCAGAGCAGCTCGGCGGCGAGGCTCGCGACGTCGCTGCGCTCGCAGGCCGTCAGCGTGACATGGCCGAAGCACCGTTGATCGCCGAAGGCGTTGGTGAGCACGGCGAGCGCGTTGTTCGACTCACCCAGGTAGGGCGCGTCGATCTGGCTCGTGTCGCCGGTGAAGATGACCTTGGTGCCGTCGCCGATCCGGGTGAGGATCGTGCGCAGCGTGGTCGGTTCGAGGTTCTGCGCCTCGTCGATCACCACGATCTGGCGTTGCAGCGACCGGCCTCGGAGGAACGTGACCGACTCGAGCGACAGCTGGCCACGCGCGGTGAGCTCTTCGATCAGGTGCCGCGCGTCGTGGCTGCTGTTGCGGTCGGTGAGCGCGACGATCGCATCGTGGATCGCCGACATCCACGGATCGAGCTTCTCCTCGAGACCGCCGGGCAGAAAGCCCACGTCGGCCCGCCCGACTGGCACCAGGGGCCGGTAGACCGCCACGCGTTCGTAGCGCTGCTGCTCGACGACCTGCTCGAGTGCGGCGGCGATCGCCAGGATCGTCTTGCCGGTGCCCGCCCGCCCGTCGAGCGCGACCACGGCGATGTCGGGGTCGAGGAGCAGTTCGAGCGAGAAGCGCTGCTCCTTGTTGCGCGGCCGGAGACCCCAGGGCTCGGGTACCGCTTGGCTGAGGAGCACGAGCTCGGATGCGACCCGCCGGGTGAGCGCCGACTGGCTGCCGGATCGGAGCACGGCGAACTCGTTCTCGGCCATCGTGGCCGACTCGGGAATCGCGCCGGCATCGACGGCGCCGGCTGCGTACAGGCAGTCGATCACCTCGTACGGCGCCTCGACCACTGACCAGCCGACGGGTTGCTGCGACCGGTTGGCCTTCGTCGGCTGGTGCTCGGCCGCGGTGACCCCGAGGTGGGCCGCCTTGATGCGGAGCGCTGCATCGTTCGACAGCATGACGGTCGGTCCCGACGTGGTCTGGCCGAGCGCGGCGCCGATGATCCGGTTGTCGGGCACGGCGACGTCGAGGCCGTGCTCGCGGAGGAGGTGCTTCTGGATGCCGTTGATCTCGATCTGCACCGTCCCCGTGCCGACCGGCACCGGCTCGGCGAGCGAGCCGCCGTGCTCGATGCGCAACTCCTCGATCGAGCGCAACGCCGTTCGGGCGGCGCGCCCGACATCGTCGGGCCGGGTCTTGAGACTGTCGAGCTCTTCGACGACCGTGAGCGGGATGATCAGCGCGGCGTCGCCGAACGACGCCACGCAGTGCGGATCGGCGATCAACACCGACGTGTCGACGACGACGCGAGTCGTCGTGCCTGCCGCCGCCCGGGTCTCCTCCTCTCGATTCGGATCAGCGCCCTCGGTGTGGTGCGCTTGGTCGTTCGAAAGGAGATCGGTCACGGTCACCTCTGACGGATGCTGTCGGCCGGTTCGGCCGGCGATGGTTCGGTGTTCCCAACAGGGGACTTGATAACCCACGTCGCCGAATCGATGGTGGATGGTGCCCTCGACCTGGGGTGTCTCGCGGGCGCCGATGGCTGCCCGCCCACACCGGCGAGGGTCGATGCCGCGGGCGCGCCTATCGTCGCTGGTGTGGGCGACGACGGTGTCCGGGCTGGGGTGGCCTGCGTGTTCTGCGCGATCGTCGCCGGCGAGGCCGATGCGCACGTCGTGTGGTCGGACGACGTCGCGGTCGGCTTCCTCGACGCTCGCCCACTCTTCCACGGCCACACGCTGGTGGTTCCTCGCCGCCATCTGGTGACGCTCGCCGACCTGGCGGAGGACGAGGTGGGTGCGTTCTTCGAACGCGTCCGGCGCATCGCGGCGGCGATGCCGGACGCGCTCGGCGCCCAGGGCACGTTCGTCGCCAACAACAACGTCGTGAGCCAGAGCGTCGCCCATCTGCACGTGCACGTCGTGCCGAGGACGAGAGGCGACGGACTGCGCGGCTTCTTCTGGCCGAGGACGAAGTACCAGACCGGCGAGGCCGAGGCAACGGCTGCACGACTCCGAGTTGCGTTCGCGCCGTTCAGCGTCGACTGACGGTGCTCTGACCCCCATGGCGCAAGGGCCGGAGCCGGCCCTGGTTGCAAGTGCAACGAGATTGATAGTTGCAACGGTGTAGTTTGACGCGTTTCATGGCAGGCAGCCCGACGGGCCAGAGGCACAGATCCCGTGACTCGTCCACCAATTCGTGTTGCAAAGGAAGACCATGACCAAGTCAGAACTCATCGATGCCGTCGCAGACGCCGCCGGTGTGTCCAAGGCGGACGCGGAGCGCACCGTGGGTGCCTTCTTCGACACCGTCGTTGCCAGCACCAAGAAGGGCGAGAAGGTCGCCTGGCCGGGTTTCGGCTCGTTCAGCACCACCGAGCGTCCGGCCCGCACCGGCCGCAACCCGCAGACCGGCGCGCCGGTCGAGATCAAGGCATCGACCGCCATGAAGTTCCAGGCGAGCTCGACGCTGAAGTCGGCCCTCAACCCGGGGCGCTGACGAGCTGATGGCTGCGAAGAAGGCGCCGGCCAAGAAGAAGGCTGCCGCGAAGAAGGCGCCCGCCCGCAAGGCCCCCGCCAAGAAGAAGGCGGCCGCCAAGAAGGCACCGGCCAAGAAGAAGGCCGCGGCCAAGAAGGCGCCGGCCAAGAAGAAGGCGGCTGCGAAGAAGGCACCGGCCCGCAAGGCCCCGGCCAAGAAGAAGGCGGCCGCCAAGAAGGCGCCGGCCAAGAAGAAGGCGGCCGCCAAGAAGGCACCGGCCAAGAAGAAGGCGGCCGCCAAGAAGGCACCGGCCAAGAAGAAGGCGGCTGCGAAGAAGGCACCGGTCCGCAAGGCCCCCGCCAAGAAGAAGGCTGCCGCCAAGAAGGCACCGGCCCGCAAGGCCCCCGCCAAGAAGAAGGCTGCCGCCAAGAAGGCACCGGCGAAGAAGAAGGCGGCCGCCAAGAAGACGTCGGCGCGCAAGCGCTGAAACCACCTGCGACGAACGAGGGGCGAGCCTGGCTCGCCCCTCGTTTCGCGTCGTCAGAGACGGTCGATCCGCTTGAAGATCTCGGCCGCCCCCATGTCGTGCGGCGCCCCGAGCCCACCGAGCCGCTCGCGGATCCGGTTGCGAAACGCCTCGAGCTCGGCGTCGTCGACCGCCTTCATCGTCGACTCGAACTGGCTCTCGTGAGCTTCGAGTGCCTCGAGCTTGCGCTCGACCCACTCGGTGACGTCCTCGACGTGGTCGGGCTCATCGGCCTCCCAGAGCAGTAGCTCGTCGGGACGATGGTGCGCGATGTCGTGCTCGGGGAAGAAGTGCGGGTCACGAGCGGCGACGATGCCCTCGCAGGCGAGGAGCCCGGCGTGACGATGGTCGGGATGGAGCCGATACCGCTTCCACGGGTCGTGGCCGAGCACGACTTCGGGTCGCAACCGCCGGATCGTCAACGCGACGCGACTACGAGCCTCGAGGTCGCTGCCGAGCTCGCCGTCGACGTACTCGAGGAACACCACCTCGCCGGCCCGGTCGCCGGCGAGCGCTCGCGCCGCGGCGCGCTGCTCGACCTGACGGCGTGCGGCGAGCTCGCCGGCGTCGGCGTGTGCGTCCCAGGTGCCCTTGGACCCGTCGGTGCAGACGAGATGGTGCACGGTGCAACCGGACGCAGCCCACTTCGCGAGCGTGGCGCCGCAACCGAACTCGACGTCGTCGGGATGGGCGCCGATCGCGAGCGCGACCGACGGGGTGCCGATGTTGCGCGACATCGGCAGCGGATCGGCAGGATTGGCCGGTTGGCCCGGCTCGTCGGCACTCACTGCGGCATCGCCTCGCCGAGCACCGGAGCGAGCACGGGGACGACCAGTGGATGGCGACAGTCCTCGACGGTGTCGATGTCGATCGAGAGCCGCGGGTCGAGGCGCACGCTGACCGGCGCGCCGCTGGCGAGCGCGTGCCCGAGGTGCACCCGGAAGCTGCTCGCCCCGTAGGAGGCCGGCACCGGCACGTCGCACGGTCGGCCGAGCACGTTGGTGCCGTCGCGCCGCCCGTCCGGTACGAGCACGACGCGACCGGGGGAAGCGACCGAGGGGAGGTCGGCGGGCAGCGGTAGGTCGCCGTGACTGATGATGACGTGGTCGGCACCCTTGCCGGCGACGATGTCGACGCCGTGGTCGACGGCCCCGTTCAAGCCGAGGCCGGGGCTCCACAGCACCTCGGCGCCGAGCGCCGTGGCCCAGTCGGCGACACCGTCGTCGTCGCACGCGACGAACGTCGGCAAGGGCCGCGCGGCGTCGACCACGCGCTCGGCCAGCCAGCGGGCGAGCCGCGCCCGGTCGTCGTCGGGCAGCCGGCCGCGGAGTCGGGCCTTCGCAGCGCCGAACGCCTTGATCGGGATGAGCACGGCCGTCTCCACGACGGGAAGACTACGACCCGGCGCCGCATCTGTCCGTCCGAGGTGCGCTGGCCTACGCTGCGATCGCATGGCACGGTCGAAGGAGATCAGGGTCGCGGTCATCGGTGCCGGCTCGTGGGGGACCACGGTCGCGGCGCTCGCCTGCGTCAACACGCCGACGGTGCTCTGGGCGCGGCGGGCCGAGCTCGTCGACCAGATCAACGACGCTCGGGTCAACCCCGATTACCTGCCGTCGTTCACGCTGCCCGATCAGCTCCGTGCCACCGCCTCGATCGAGGAGTCCGTCGCCGACGCCGACGTCGTCGTGATGGCGGTGCCGTCGCACGGTTTCCGCGAGGTGGCGCACGCGGCGGCGCCGCACCTCCGGCCCTGGGTACCGGTGGTCAGCCTGTCGAAGGGCATCGAGCGCAAGTCGCTGATGCGGATGACCGAGGTCGCCGCCGACGAGATGCCGGGTCGACCCGTCGGCGTGATGACGGGTCCGAACCTCGCGAAGGAGGTCCTCGCCGGACAGCCGGCCGCCAGTGTGGTGGCGATCCCCGACACGACGATCGCGCTCGAGCTCCAGCGGATCCTCACGCGACCGAGCCTGCGGGTGTACACGAACCCCGACGTCGTCGGCTGTGAGGTCGCAGGCGTCGTCAAGAACGTCATCGCGATCGCATCCGGCATGGCCGAGGGGATGGGGTTCGGCGACAACACGCGTGCGACGTTGATCACGCGCGGCCTGGCCGAGATGTCGCGGCTCGGCGTCGCCATGGGCGGCGACCCACTGACGTTCGCCGGGTTGGCAGGCATGGGTGACCTCATCGCCACCTGTTCGTCGCGGCAGAGCCGCAACAACTCGGTGGGTCTCGCACTCGGCGAAGGCAAGTCCATCGACGAGATCCTGGCGTCGATGAACATGGTCGCCGAGGGCGTCAAGAGCTCACCGAGCGTGCTCGACCTGGCCCACCGGTACGACGTCGACATGCCGATCACCCAGCAGGTCGTCGCCGTCTGCCACGAAGGGCGGAGCGCGCGTGACGCGCTCGCGGCGCTGATGTCGCGCTCGAGCAAGAGCGAACTCGACTGAGCATGATCACGACCGGCGTGACCGGGCAGACGTGGCGCGCCTCCGTGTCACCGGGCGGCGACCTGCACCCGTGGGACGACGGGCCGGAGCTGCGGTGGTACGTCGCCGCCGACGATCGTTGGCACGTCCCCGACGACGAGCCGGCCGTCCGGCAGCGGCGCATCGACGGCACGCCGGTCACCGAGACCCGCGTCCGCGTGCCGAACGGCGACGTGGTCCAGCGAGTCTTCTCGGTCGCAGACGCAGGCGGGTTCACGGTCGTCGAGGTCGAGAACGAGTCGACGATGCCGGTGGCGATCGCGTTCTCACGTCGCGACGTCCTGACCGAGCGCCCGATCGCCGACGTCCCGATCGACGGCATCGAGCTGCCCGACGACGCGTTCGTGATGCCGCTCGGCCACCGGTCCACCTTGCGCATCGGCGTGCCGCACGGTCCCGGGCGGTCCGGGCCGCTGCCGCCGTTGCCGACGTTCATGCAGGTCGTGCGGGGCTGGTCGACGATCGTCGAGCGAGCCAGCCGGTTCGTCCTGCCGGACGGCGAGCTCGGTGCCGGGCTCGCGGAACGAGTCGTGGCGTCGCGCTGCGAGCTCGCACTCGGGGCGATCCCACGTGCCGACGAGGACGCCGCCGGCTTCGCGCTGGCGCTCAACGAGCTCGTGCGGATGGGTGAGGATCCCGATCACTGGCTGCCCGAGCTGGTCGGTGCGGTCGAGCGACTCGGCCCCACCACGACCTGGGCCGCCGACGTCGCCGTGGTGGCCGCCGGGCGCACGCTGGCGCAGGCCGGTGAACGACGGGCGCTGCGCGATCTCGACCGGATCGTGGCCCGTCGGACGCCGAGCCGGCGTCCTGACGCGCCCCCCGACGGCGTCGCGGCGATCGCCTGGCTCGAGACGTCGCTCGCGGACGGCGCGTCGCTGCTGCCCGACGGGTTGCCGCCCTCCTGGCTGGGCCAGTCGTTCGAGGTGTACGGCGTGCCGACGCGGCGTGGGTCGGCGGTGTCGTACGCGATCCGCTGGCACGGAGAGCGCCCGGCGGTGCTGTGGGAGCAGCAGGGTGCCGCGATCGAGCTGGTCGCGCCGGTGCTCGCTCCGGGCTGGTCGACGAACGAGGCCAAGGGCGAGGCACTCTGGCCGGCGCCAGGACCGCCGGCCGGCCCTGCGGGCGCTGCCGGCGACGAGGAGCCGTCCGGGTCGCCGGGCGGCGGCCCGACCTCGTTCAGCTGACGCTCAGCGGTCGAGCATCGAGCCGTCGCCGGATCTCGGCGATGTGCTCGGGTCCGATCTCGCAGCATCCGCCGACGATGGTGGCGCCGGCCGCCAGCCACCCGTCGACGATGTCCGCGTACGCGGCCGGGTCGAGGTCGTCGCGGCTGGTCAACACGGTGACCACGGACCCCGGCGCGTAGTCCTCCACGCTGTTCCGGAAGCCGTTGGCGTAGGCGCCGAACGGGATGCCGGCGCCGGCCAGGACCGGTATCGCGGCGTCGATCGCCTCGGGCTGCGAGCAGTTCACCAGGATCGCATCGACGGGCGCGGCAGGATCGTCTGCCACTGCGCGGATCGCATCGGCGAGCGGCTCGCCGCTGCGCAGGCACGCGGTGTCGTCGTCGCGGATCGTCCACGCCATCCACACCGGCGCGCCGGCGTGCGCGGCGCCGCGGGCGGCGGCACGTGACTCGTCGATCGAACCCATGGTCTCGCAGAGCATGACGTCGACGAATGGCGCCTGGAGCTCGGTGTCCTCGGCGTACAGCGGCCACAGCTCGTCGTACGGCAACGCCAGCTCGGGCCGGTACGACCATCCGTACGGTGACAGGCATCCGGCGATCCGCACGCCGGCGCGCCCGTGCTGCTCGCGCGCCTCGACGGCGAGCTCGCCTGCCAAGCGCTGCAGCCGCTCGTACTCGTGCCCGAGACCCGCTTGCTCGAGTCGGACCCTCGTCGTCGAGTAGGTGTTGACGGTGATCACGTCGGCGCCGGCCTCGATGAAGTCGCCGTGAACCCGCCGCACGAGCTCGGGCTCGTCGATCATCACCTGGGTCGACCACAGCGGCGTCACGTCGCCCTTGGCGTGACGCAGCACCTCTTGACCCAAGCCACCATCGAGCAACGTCGTCGTCTGCACGGCGACACGCTGCCACACGGCCGGGTCGCACCCACGAAGCGAGGTGCCGCTTCGTTGCGTCGCCGACGCGGTCGCCAAGCTGATCGCATGGCGGAGGAGCTGATCGGTCGGTTCGGCGAGGAACGGATCGAGTACGACGGCATCGTCGGCGAGCGCGTCGACATCGTCAGCGCGAACCCGGTCAACTACCACCAGGCGATCACGGACCCGGCCGGGTGCGAGCCGATCACGATCGAGGGGCAGCTGTTCGTTCGCCCCGGCGCCGTCGGTGAGCCGCTCGTGATCGTCGTGCCCGGCAGTCTCGGCGTCGGCCCGAACCACCGGCAGCACGCAGAGACGCTGGTCGGGGCGGGCTACTCGGTGTTTCTCATCGACCCGTTCGGCGCGCGAGCTGTCTCGTCGACGGTCGCCAACCAGACGCAGTACTCGTTCGCCGCCAGCGCGTTCGACGTGCTGGCAGCGGTTCGCACGCTGGGCGAGCATCCGGCGGTCGACCCCGAGCGGATCACGGCGCAGGGTCACAGCCGGGGCGGGTCGGCGGTGATGACGGCCGCGATGCGCCGCTTCACGGATGCGGTGCTCGAACCCGATGCCGGCCTCGCAGGCGTGTACGCGGTCTACCCGTGGTGCGGTCACCAGTTCGCCGACGCATCGGTCGGCAGCACGGTCGTCCGGTCGATCATCGGCGATCTCGACGAGTGGTGTTCCGTGCAACAGGTGCAGGCCCAGACCCGGGCGATCCGAGCCGCGGGCGGTGACGCGTCGATCCGCATCGTGGGTGGAGCACACCACAGCTTCGATCGACACGAGCCGGTGCACGAGCTCGCCGAGGCGAGCGTCGCACCCGCCGCACCGACCGCGCTCGTCGACGACGACGGCGCACTCGTCGACCCGTGGTCGGGCGAACGCTCGCCCGAGTTGACGGATCGCGATCTGTTCGTGGCGGCCGTCCAGTCGGGTCTCGGCCGTCGCGGCGCGAGGATCGGCGGCATCGGCGACCAGCCGGCCCTCTTCGACGCCGACATGCTCGCCTTCCACGAGTCGGTCCTGCGCCGCTGACGGCCCCGAGTCGCCGAGCAGCGATCGGCTACGCGGTTACGGTCGTCGCATGCTCGAGCCGACCATCGAGAGACTGCGATCGGCCGCCCGGGACGCCGAGGACGCCAGCGGCTACTTCGCCGCGATGTACGCCCGTGTGACCGACCGCGTCCAGAATGCGATCACCGACGGGCGCTTCGGCGACGGCGAGCGGATGGCGCGCTTCGCCCGCACCTTCGCAGACTGGTATCTCGGTCCCCGTCACGGCTCACGGCCGACGCCTGTGTGCTGGGAGGCGGCCGGCGACGTCGTCGATGATCGCAAATTGTTGATCGTGCAGCACCTCCTGCTCGGCATCAACGCTCACGTCAACCACGACCTGCCACAGGTCGTCGTCGAGCTGGCCGGGGTCGGGGAGTCGCTCGACGAACTCCGGCCGGACTTCGATGCGATCAACGACATCCTCGCCGAGACCCAGCCGGCCATCTTGCGCGACCTCGGCCGCGTGTCGGGGTGGACGCAGCTGGCGGCTGCGCGGGGAGGCCGTCGGTTGTTCAGCTTCTCGCTCGATCGAGCGCGTGCCCAGGCCTGGCACGCGGCCGAACGACTGCACCGCCTCGACGACGCGTCGCGTGCGCGCGACGTCCTCGAGCTCGATCGGCTCGTCAGCGTTCTCTCGTACCTCATCACACGCCCGAGCGCTCCGATCTCGTGGCTGCTCGCGATCCCGCGGTGGCTCGAGGACGACGATCCTCGTCGCGTGACCTCGCAGCTGCTCGGGCACCTCGCCTGATCGGCGACCGGATTCCTCCCGCATGCCGTCGATCCTCGGCCGTCGACGCTCGGCCGACGATGACGGCGACTGGTGGTGGTGGCCGCCGCCCGGACGCGGGTTCGGTCGACGCGGGCGAGACGACCGGTAGCGGTCCGCCGCCGGGTCGTTGCGTTCTTCCGAACGACGCCGGGCCGAACCGGTATCGTCGGCCTCGATGGCACGCGGCCGGGCGCCGACCCGCAAGATCGAACAGGAGCTGTGGGCGCAGGGCTGCGAGACCGTCGTCGGCATCGACGAGGTCGGCCGCGGCGCGTGGGCCGGACCGCTGATGGTGGGTGCCGCGATCCTGCCGCGAGAGAAGCGAGTGCTCGGGGTGCGCGACTCGAAGCTGCTGACCGAGCGGGATCGCGAGCGCCTCTTCGAGCGCATCGCCGACTGGTGCGTCACCTGGTCGGTCGGGTCGGTCAGCCAAGAGGAGTGCGACGAGATGGGGATGGCCGACGCGCAGCGCTTGGCGTGCCGGCGTGCCGTCGAAGGGCTCGATGTCGTCCCCGACGTCGCGGTCAGCGACGGCAAGTGGAACTTCGTGTCGCCGCTGGTACCTCGCGTCGAGATGCGCGTGAAGGCCGACCGCAACTGCCTGAGTGTCGCCGCCGCCAGCGTGCTCGCCAAGGTCGTGAGGGACCGCGAGATGCGGCGGCTCGCCGACAGCTACCCGAACTGGTCGTTCGACACCAACAAGGGGTATCCGTGCCCCATCCACAAGGCGGCGCTACAGGGTTACGGTCCGTCCGCGATCCACCGCCGGACGTGGGTCTTCATGGACAACTACGTGCCGTGGGGCGGCTGCCCGCGGGTGTTCCGCGCTGAGCAACCCACGCTGTTCTGATCATGATCGGGCTTCGCCGACCGGCGAAGCCCGATCGGCCACGGCTCCTGAGCTCGCTGATGGCTGTCAGGCCGAGAAGCCGGTGGGGCGTGTCGTGGGCGGGTCGGTGCCGGCGAGCCAGGTGAGCACGGCAGCCCGTGAGCAGCGCCACTGGTCGCCGAACCGGCGGGCGGGGAAGTCCCCCGTGGCGATGCGGTCGAGCACGTCGGACTCGTCGACGCGCAGGAAGGCGGCGACGGCGGTGAGGTCGAGGATCTCGTCGTCGTGGAGCTCGACGTTCGCATCGACCGCCAGCTGCGACGAGAGCAGGTCTTCGACGACCGCCTGCTTGGTGCGGCCGTCGGCGCGGATGTGTGCATCGAGCCGGGAGACCAGCGGTGAGGGCAGCCGTACGAACAACGCGGAGCGCTCGTCCATGCCGACATGCTAGCGGCTGGATATCGACAGATAGCAACTGCTAGCGTGCAGCCATGCGGATCACCGTGACGCCGATCGAGCTGGGCGAGGTGCAGCTGCCCGACGGGCACCCGCGGCGCGCCGACGGCGTCGCGATCATGCGTGGCTTCGTCGTGCGCCACCCCGACGGCATCATCGTCTACGACACCGGCGCGGGCGACGATCACGAGCGGCTCAACGAGCTCTACCACCCGACGGTCGTCCCGATCGTCATTGCCCTCAACGAGGCGGGGGTCGACGAGCGTGACGTGATCGCGATCGTCAACAGCCATCTCCACTTCGACCACTGCGGCCAGAACCG
>NZ_JASJCS010000067.1 GCF_030065885.1 Ilumatobacter sp.
GACCGATCGGCTCGAACCAGGCGATCGCTCATCCGCTCGCACAGGCGCAGATGCAGCTCGACGCTGCGTGGCTGACCACGATGCAGGCGGCGTGGCGCTACGACCGCGGGTTGCCCTGTGGCCGGGAGGCGAACACCGCCAAGTACCTCGCCGCCGAGGCGTGCTGGTTCGCAGCCGATCAGGCGGTGCAGACCCACGGGGGTCTCGGCTACGCCACCGAGTACCACGTCGAGCGGTACTGGCGAGAAGCGCGCATCCAGCGGCTGGCGCCCGTCAGCCAGGAGATGACGTGCAACTACATCGCCCAGACGGTGCTCGGCCTGCCCCGCAGCTACTGAGTGCCGACGGACTGTCGGTGAGCGTGGCGAGGGCCGCGCCGGCGCCTCCACCGTGCCTCGTGCCGGGCGGTGACCGGGATAGCGTGACGCCGGTGAGCGCCGACTCGTGGATCGCGCTGCTGGTCCTGATCGGCACCATCGGGGTGCTCGTCACCGACCGGTTCCCGCCCGTCGTCGTGCTCGGTGGAGCTGTCGGCGTGCTGCTGTTCGCCGACGTGATCGAACCCGACCTCGCGTTGAGCGGGCTGTCGAGTCCCGCCCCCGCCACGATCGCAGCGTTGTACGTGCTGGCCGGTGCGGCGACTGCGACGGGTACGTTCGCGACCGTGGTCGACCGGGCGCTCGAACGCCGCCGGGCGCTCCCGACTCTGGCGGCCTCGACTGCTGCGCTCTCGGCGGTGGTGCCGAACACTCCGCTGATCGCCATGTTCGCCCCGCGCGTGGTGCGCTGGTCCCAACGGACGGGAAACGATGCCTCGCGGTTCCTGCTGCCGCTGTCGTTCGCCAGCATCCTCGGCGGGGTCATCACGCTGATCGGCACGTCGACCAACCTCGTCGTGTCCGATCTGCTCGAGCAGTCGGGCGCCGAGCCGTTCGATGTGCTCGAGATCACGGTGGTCGGCCTGCCTGTCGCAGCGGTCGGCATCGTGCTGCTGTCCACCGTGGGCGTCCGTCTGCTCCCGCAACGGACCGCCGTGGCGAGGGACCTCAGCCGGCGGGCTCGGGAGTTCCAGATGGCGGCGCGAGTCGAGGCCGGTGGCCCGCTCGTCGGGCGGACGATCGCCGACTCCGGGCTCCGCAATCTCGATGGTGCCTTCCTCGCGCTGATCGAACGCCCGGGCGTCGAGGACGGGCAGGCCACGTCGCTCGCCGCGTCCCCCGACACCGTGCTCGAGGCGGGCGACGTCTGCTGCTTCGTCGGCGACGTCGCCCGGGTCATCGATCTCCACGACGTGGCGGGCCTCGAGGCGACCGAGCGATTCCACCTCCTGGACGCGGAGGGTGCGGGCACGCTCGTCTTCGAGGCCGTGATCTCGCCGACATCCCGGCTCGTCGGCCAGTCGCTGCGGTCGGCCGACTTCCGCCGCCGCTACCGCGGCGCGGTGATGGCGGTCCACCGATCGGACGGGGCGCTCGGCGGCCAGATCGGTCGGATCCCGCTGCGCGCCGGCGACGTGCTCCTCGTCCTGGCCGAGGAATCGTTCGGCTACACGTATCGAGGTGACGCCGACTTCTCGCTCGTGGCCGCCGTCGACGCGGCACCGCCGGTGCGACAGACCCGCGCGTGGCTCGTGGTCGCCGCCACGCTCGCGGTCGTGGTCGTCGCGGCGACCGGGTGGCTCTCCCTCTTCGAGGCAGCGCTGCTCGGTGCCGGCGCGGTCGTGGTCGGCGGCGCGGTCACGCTTCGAGAGGGCTGGCGAGCGATCAACCTCAACGTCGTGCTCACGATGGCGGCGGCGATCAGCCTCGGCGCCGGTGTGAGCCAGAGCGGACTGGCCGGCGAGATCGCCAGCCTGGTCGAGCAGACCGACCGACTCGGGTTCGGCGATGTCGGCCTGGTGGTGGTCGTGATGGTCGCGACCCTGGTCCTCACCGAGCTCCTGACCAACACCGCAGCGGCCGCGGTCATGTTGCCGGTTGCGCTGTCGGTCGCCGCCGAGGCGGGCGCCGAGCCGCGCATGCTCGCAGTCGCCGTGCTGATCGGCGCCTCGTGCTCGTTCCTGTCGCCCGTCGGTTACCAGACGAACCTGATGGTCTACGGCCTCGGCGGCTATCGCTTCGGCGACTTCACACGCGTCGGTGCACCGCTGACGATCGCCACGATCGTCACGTCGGCCGCCATCACCCCGTTGGCGTTCGGCTAGTGCCGTCACGTTGGTGGCGCGGCACTCGTCGGTGTCGACCCGGCGCGGCGAACCGAGCGCGTCCTTGCCGAATGCTTGAGACCACGTTCTGTAACAGTCCGACCGCGTAGGGCGATCTCTTGGGCAACGTCCGCTTGAGTGCAGGAGTCACCGTGATCCCCAGCCTGTCCACATTCCTCCAGACCGTTGCCGGCAAGGCCGTCGCAGGGGTCGCCGTCGCCGGCCTCAGCGTCGGTGGTGCTGCTGCCGCCGGTGTCGACGTCCCGGTGCTCGTCGACGACGCACCGGCCCAGGAGGACACTCAGGCGACGTCCACCACCGAGCCGACGTCGACGACCGAACCGACGCCGACGACCGAGCTCGAGCCCATGTCGACGACCGAGCCGACGTCGACGACGGAGCCCGACCCGGCCCCGACGACCGCACCCGAGTCCGCCCCGCCGGTCACCACCGACGAGGGTGGCGACGCCACGGGCGACGATGACGCCTCCGACGAGGCCGTCGACGACACGTCCGAAGGCGACGACGACAGTTCGGACGAGTCGCACGGCGAGATGGTCTCCGAGTTCGCCCGGACCACCGACCTGGAAGGTTGCGAGAAGGGGCAGGCGATCGCCGAGCTGGCATCGAGCAAGGCCTCCGACAAGCGGGCGAACGAAGCACGCGACCACGATCCGTGCGAGGACGACGACGATCCGTCGGAGGACGACGTGTCCGATGACGACGATTCGTCGGAGGATGACGGATCCGAGGACGACGTGTCGGATGACGACGATTCGTCCGAGGACGACGTGTCCGCCGACGATTCGCCCGACGACGATTCGTCGGACGATGACGTGTCCGACGACGACTCGTCGAACGGCAAGGCCGATGCGCCCGGGCAGAACGGCTCGCGGGGCAAGTCGGCCGAGGCGCCCGGCAAGCACCGCGGTGACGACGACGACTCGGAGGACTGACGCGGAGCGACCGGCGACGATCTCCACACATGCGGCTCGCCTCAACGGCGCGGCGAGACGCGATCGGTGACCCCCGTCACCACTGACTGAGCGGCGACTTCGAGTCGTCGCTCAGTCGCGTGATCGGCGGGACTCCGACCAGGTCATGCCCTGCTCGACGTTGATGTCGCGCGGGAGCCCGAGGACCTGTTCGGCGACGATGTTGCGCTGCACCGCGAACGTGCCGCCGCCGACGGTCAGCGCAGGAGCGAAGAGGAAGCCGTAGTGCCAGATCGGGTCGACGGTGGGGTAGTGGCCCTCACCGCGCGGGAAGTTGACCTCGGTGGCACCCGTCTGTGACCCGGTGGGAAGAGCGCCCTCCGGTCCCGAGCCGTCGATCATGCCGTGCGGGCCGGCGACGTGCTTCGCGAGCTCCATCACGTGCTGGCCGTGCTCGTCGCCCATGATCTTCTGGATCGACGCCTCGGCCCCGGGGGTCTTGCCGCGTAGGCGGGCGCTGAGCGTGCGGAGCCGGCCGAGCCGGAGCACCTCCGACTCGATGTGCAGCTGCGCGAACCGTTGCCGTTCGATCGGATCGGACACACCCCCCGTCGCCCGCACCAGGTCGAGCAGGTGGTCGGCCGATGGGCCCGTCCCCCACATCGACCCCGCCGACGACAACGACACCCGCTCGTTGGCCAGGGTCACCTTGGCGAGCCGCCAACCGTCACCCTCCTCGCCGACGAGGTACTTCGCCGGGAGCCGCACGTTGTCGAAGAACGTCTGGTTGAACGAGTAGGCGGTCGTCATGTCGACGATCGGGCTGAGCTCGATGCCCGGCAGGTCCATCGGCAGGATGAAGTACGAGATGCCCTTGTGCTTGGGCACGTCGAGGTCGGTGCGCGCGATGAGGATGCCGAACTGCGCGTGGTGGGCGCCGCTCGACCAGATCTTGGCGCCGTTGATCACATACTCGTCGCCGTCGCGGATCGCCCGCGTCGACAGGCTCGCGAGATCGGACCCGGAATCGGGCTCGCTGAACAGCTGGCACCAGACCTCTTCGCCGGTGAAGATCGGATCGAGGAAGCGCTCCTTCTGCCAGTCGCTGCCGGCGAGGTGGATCGTCGGCGCCGCCCAGCCGACCCCGATCGCGTTGGTGGCGACGGTCGTCCTCGTGACGCCGGCGCGCTTCAACTCCTCGTCGATGATCAACTGGTGCATCGGGTCGGCGTTGCGCCCGTACGGCTCGGGCCAGTGCGGCACGATGTAGCCGCCGGCGTGCAGATCGGCGTTCGTAGGGTCGGGATGGTCGGCGAGCCACTCGCGCACGGCGAGACGACGCTGGTCGTCGTCGTCGGGCATGTCGAAGTCCATCAGCTTCCTCCTGGCTGCGGGCCGTCGGTGGCGCCGCCTGCGAACGCCTGCGCCTTGAGCATCCAGTCTCGTGCTGCATCTCCCGTCGTCACGAGCCCGGTGTCGTCGACGTGGCGTCGCTGCGTGACGACGAGGCAGAAGTCGACCGCCGGACCGGTGACGGAGCTGCCTGCATCGTCGGATCCCCACGACCAGTGGTTGCCCTCCGGCGACATGAGCTCGACCCGAACCGCTTCGTCGGGCGGCTCGAGCCCGCGGACGATGTAGCTCCACCCTCGCGTGATCACGCCCAGCTGGGCGATGTGGCGGATGCGATCGGTCGACGGCCTCTCGGCGGCGACGGCGTCGCAGACGTCCTGGCCGTGCGCCCACACCTCCATGAGGCGCGCCGTGAGGAACGACTTCGAGCCCATCGACGGGCCGTACCACTCGATGCGTGTGTCGTTGCGGAGCGTCCGCGCGGCGGCCTCGAGCTCGTTGCGGTGCTCCCTCCAGGTGGCGAGCTGCTCGGTGTGGTCGAGCGCTCGGAACGCGCCGAGCGTGGCATCGTCGACGGCCAACTGGTCGGCGAAGTGCGTCAGCAATTCGTCGCGGTGGTCGACGAACGCACTCGGATCGTTGATCGCCAGCGCCGCCGTCGTGTCGAAGTACGTCAGGTGGCCGATCTGGTCGGCCACCGACCAGCGCGGGCTGGGGGTGTCGAGCGCCCACTGCTCGGGTGTGAGGGCGGCCACGACGGCGTCGAGTGCGCCCTGCTCGGCGACCAAGTCGTCGAGAACCTCGCTCACGTCCATCGCTGCCCCGTTCCTCCGCGTCGTGCCGTGGTACCGATCGTGGCCGCACGGTACCACTGCGTGCTCTCCCGCTGGTACGTTCGGAGTCGCCATGGTGGAAGGGCGTGAGCTCGATGCGGTGCTGTTCGACTTCGGTGGTGTGCTCGGCGGCAACCCCGGCGGCATCATGGCGGGACGGATCGCCGAGTTCGGTCTCACCCGAGATCGCTTCATGTCGATAGCGCTCGGCCCGCTCGACGACGACACGGACCACCCGTGGCACGCCGCCGAACGGGGCGAGATCACGCTCGAGCAGTTCGTTGCCCGGATCGAGCCGTTCTGGCGGGCCGAGGGCTTGACGGCGTTCCCGGAACCACCGGGCGTCGAGGAGTTCGTCCAGAGCATCCGCCCGATCCCCGAGATGGTCGCCGTCGCCCGCGACGCCCGTGCGGCCGGGTACCGGACCGCGATCGTCTCCAACATGGTCGCGGACTGGGCCGTGTGGCGCACGATCATCGGGGCGGACGAGCTCGTCGACGTCGTCGTCGACTCGGCCGACGTGGGCCTCCGCAAGCCCGCTCCCGAGATCTACCGGCTCGCGCTCGAGCGCCTCGGGGTCGCCGCCGATCGGGCGTTGTTCCTCGACGACTTCCCGTGGAACATCACCGGTGCCGAGGCGGTAGGTCTGAATGCGATGCACGTGACCGACCCGATCGCAGCCGCCGCCGAACTGCGCGCACGGCTCGACGTGTGACCCGGCGTCGCCCGTGTCGGTCCGAGATCAGCCGATGGCGAGGATCAGCGACTCGAGTGTCGGCCCGCTCGCGTCGGCGTAGTGGAACCCGTCGCCGCGGGGCGGGTTCTGCCAGACCAGCCAGCCGTCACCCGGGTCGACGCTGATCAGGTAGTCGTCGACCGACGCCCAGGTGCCGCCACTGCTGCGGGTGATCGTGGACGTGTCGTCGTCGGGATAGAGGATGAGGTCGGTCGTGCCGGTCTGGCGGGCGCGGGTGTCGAGGATGTAGTCGATGTCGGTGTCGGCGTTGATCTGGCTGAGGTTGATGAACGTGACGCGTCGCGCGGTCGGTGGTGCGGCGGTGATCATCTGGATGAAGTCGGCCGCACCTTCCGCCCCGCCGAGCACGACGATCTCGTTCGGCTCGCCGGCGACGCCGTACTCCCACGCCGGGATCGTGCCGTAGCTGATCGCGGTCGGGACCGCGGGCGGAACGGGGGGCGGTGCCGGCGGCGCGGGCGGGCCCGAGGAGCTGACGGAACCGGTGCACCCGCTGCCGGCCGCCGGCCCGATGTCGTACCCGCCGTTGCCGTCGACGCTGACGTCGTAGAGCGACGACGCTGTGCGGATCACGCCGGCCGAGACGAGTGCCGCTTCGTCGGCGATCGTGTTGGTCTCGGCGTTGTACGCCTCGACCGCCGTGCTGAGAATCCTGAGCTCCGCGCCGCACGCGCTCGCCTCGGCCTGGTTGTTGACACCGCGGACGGCGAAGACGACGACCATGGCGAGGACGCCGAGGATCACGATGACAACCAGGAGCTCGATCAGTGTGAACCCCCTGTCGGTCCCCTCCCGCTGAGGGACACCCCTGTTCATGGTTCATCCATCGGCACGCCACCAGCGGTGCATGAGTCAAGATCGCCTCAAACCGGTTCGCCGCCGCCGGCGGTACCGATTGACGTCATCTGGTACCGGGACATACGGTGGCCGGCGTGGGGAACGTCTTGCGGTCGAAGCTCGACACGCGCACCGACGACTACCGCGAGAACGTCGCCGCCATGGAGGCGCTCTGGTCCGAGGTGGCCGAGCTCATGGCCTCGGTGCCGTCGATCGGCGGGCAGCGCTACGTCGACCGGCACCGCCGGCGCGGCAAGATGCTGCCCAGGGAACGGATCGAGCAGCTGGTCGATCCCGACACGCCGTTCCTCGAGCTGAGCTCGCTCGCCGGTTGGGGGAGCGAGTTCCCGATCGGTGCCGGCTCGGTCACCGGGATCGGCATCGTCGAGGGCGTCGAATGTGCGATCGGGGCCTCGGACATGACGTACCGGGGCGGTTCGATGAACCCGCGGTCCGTCGACAAGGGCATGCGGTTCCAGGAGATCATCCGCCGCAACCGGTTGCCCTGGATCAACCTCAACGAGTCGGCCGGCGCCGACCTGCCGCACCAGGCCGACATCTTCATCAGGGGCGGTGAGGGATTCAGGAACCAGACGCAGCTGTCCAAGCTCGGCATCCCCACGATCACCGCGGTCTTCGGGCCGAACACGGCCGGAGGCGCCTACACCCCCGGCATGAGCGACTACACGATCTTCGTGAAGGAGCGGGGCACGGCCTATCTGGGCGGCCCACCGCTCGTGAAGATGGCCATCGACGAGGTCGTCGACGAAGAGACGCTCGGCGGTGCCGAGATGCACGCTCGCACGAGCGGTCTCAGCGACTACCTCGCCGCCGACGAGATGGACGCGCTGCGGATGGTGCGCGACATCGTCCGGCACCTCCGATGGCGCAAGCTCGGCCCCGGTCCGTCCCAGCCAGCCGACGAGCCGCTCCACGACCAGGCCGAGCTGATCGGCTGTGCGTCGGCCGACGTGCGGATCCCGTTCGACATCCGTGAGATCTACGCCCGCGTGCTCGACGGCAGCCGCTTCGAGGAGTTCAAGCCGCTGTACGGCGACAAGCTGGTCTGCGGGTGGGGCTCGATCTGCGGCTTCCCGGTCGGGCTCCTGGGCAACAACGGGATCCTGTTCTCGGAGGAGGCCAAGAAGGGCGCGCAGTTCATCCAGATGTGCAACAAGACCGACACGCCGCTGGTCTTCATGCACAACATCACCGGCTTCATGGTGGGCTCGAAGGCCGAGCAGGGCGGCATCATCCGGAACGGCGCCAAGATGATCAACGCGGTCTCGAACAGCGAGGTCCCGCACTTCTGCCTGATGGTGGGCGCCTCCTACGGCGCCGGCAACTACGGCATGGCCGGCAAGGCGTACGACCCGCGGTTCATCTTCTCGTGGCCGAACCACAAGATCGCCGTCATGGGCGGACGCCAACTCGCCGGTGTGATGGACATCATCGCCCGCAACGCTGCCGCCGGCCGCGGGATCGAGGTCGACGAGGAGCAGCTCGAGGCCCAGAAGGCGGCGCTGGAAGCCCAGATCGAGAGCGAGTCGTCGGCGCTGTACTCGACCGGTCGGGTCTGGGACGACGGCATCATCCACCCGAACGACACCCGCCACGTGCTCGGGATGGCGCTCTCGGCCGCTCACAACAACGTCGTTCGCGGGACACGCGAGTACGGGATCTGGCGGCATTAGTGGTGACTCGGCCTCACTCGCTCGGCTGCGCCTCGCTCCGTTCGGTCCGAACGGGTCCGTGCGGCTGCGCCGCGCCCAGCCGTGATCGACCGACCGGCGAAGCCGGCTCGGTCGATGGTGGAGGGGGCCGACCACTCGCCCCGTCCACGCCACCCCGACCGGGTGGTTGCGTCGGAGCACGTGGGGTTCTTCGATGAAGTTGTTGATCGCGAATCGGGGGGAGATCGCTTGCCGGGTGGCTCGGACGGCGCACCGGATGGGGATCTCGACGGTCGGGGTGTACTCCGAGCCGGATCGCAACGCGTTGCACGTGGACTCGGTCGACGTCGCTGTCGCGCTCGGCGGTTCGACGCCGGCCGACTCGTACCTGCGCGGCGACGCGATCATCGACGCAGCCCTTCGCACGGGCGCCACCGCCGTGCACCCCGGCTACGGGTTCCTCGCCGAGAACGCCGGGTTCGCACGCGCGGTCGTCGACGCGGGCCTGACGTGGATCGGTCCGACACCCGAGCAGATCGAGCTGCTCGGCGACAAGGTCGCAGCGAAGCGCGCCGCGGTCGCGGCGGGCGTGCCGACGACCGAGATCGTCGAGGTCGCAGACGGTGTCGCGCCTCCCGATGTCGCCGTGCCGGCGCTCGTCAAGGCAGCCGCGGGCGGAGGCGGGCGCGGCATGCGTGTCGTCCGCGACCCAGCCGAGCTGGGGGCGGCCATCGAGGCGGCCAGCCGCGAAGCGGCCTCGGCGTTCGGCGACGGCACGGTGTTCATCGAGCCGTTCATCGAGCGAGGCCGACACGTCGAGGTGCAGGTCCTCGGCGACGTCCACGGCAACGTGGTCCATCTCGGCGAGCGCGAGTGCTCGATCCAGCGCCGCAACCAGAAGATCGTCGAGGAGGCGCCGTCGCCCGGCATCATCGACGACGTCCGGCGACAGCTCCACGACGGCGCGCTCGCGCTGGCCCGCCATGTCGGCTACCTCGGGGCAGGCACCGTCGAGTTCATGGTCGGTGAGGCCGCCGGGGCGCCGGCCATCACGTTCCTCGAGGTCAACACGCGGCTGCAGGTCGAGCACCCGGTCACCGAGGCGATCACCGGCGTCGACCTGGTCGAGATGCAGATCGGCATCGCGAACGGGCTCGAGCTGCCGTTCACGCAGGAGCAGATCGAGTTCGACGGGCACGCGATCGAGGTCAGGGTCGTCGCCGAGGACCCGGCTGCGGGCTGGCTGCCGTCGACGGGGGCGATCGACGCCTTCCGCATCGCCGGCGACGTCCGCGTCGACACCGGCTTCCGCAGCGGCAGCGACGTCTCGCCCGACTACGACTCGCTGCTGGCCAAGGTGATCGCTCACCACGCGGATCGCGGTGTCGCTGCGCTGCAGATCGCTCGCGCCATGCGCACCGCACGGCTGGCCGGCGGCGTCGTCACGAACGCGGCGACGCTCGCAGCGATCATGGAGGAGCCCGACTTCCGTGCGGGCCGGACGTTCACCTCGTATCTCGACGATCACCCCGAGGTCGCTGCCGCGACCGGACCGGCCGGGGATGATCGTCTGGCTCACCTCATCGGGTTGGTGTTCGAGGACGAGCAGCGCGGGCGGGCCGCCGACGGCCTCCTCGGGTTCGTGCCGTCCGGTTGGCGCAACCTCCGCACTCGCGGTCAGCGTCGTACGTGGGTCTGCGGCGACGACACCGAGTTCGTCGAGTACACGCTCACCGGCGAGACCGCAGACGTTCTGGTCGGCCCGTGGCCCGAGCCACGCGAGGACGGCAGCCTCGCCGAGGACGATCGCCGTCGCGTCCGAGTCCGCCTGCTCGATCGCGCTCCCGGTCGCCAGGTGGTCGAGGTCGACGGCACGAGGCACGTGGTCGACGTCGACGTCGGGCCGACCGGCGGCCGCACGACCAGCTCGGCCGGGTCGCTCGACTGGGTCCGACCCGAGCGGTTCGTCGATCACGACGCCGAGGCCGAGGGCAGCGGTCCCGTCTGCCCGCTGCCCGGCACCGTCATCGCCGTGCACGTCGAAGCCGGGCAGCGCGTCGACGACGGCCAGCTGCTCATGGTGGTCGAGGCGATGAAGATGGAGCACAAGATCACCGCCCACGGCGACCACGTCGTCGCCGAGGTGCGCTTCGGCGTTGGCGAGCGGGTCGACGCCGGCGATCTGCTGGTCGAGCTCGCACCGCCGGAGGGGTGACCGTGGCCGAGCCGATCCGGATCGCCAACTGCTCGGGGTTCTTCGGCGATCGCCTGTCCGGCGCCCGCGAGATGGTCGAGGGCGGTCCGATCGACGTCCTCACGGGCGACTGGCTCGCGGAGCTGACGATGCTGATCCTCAGCCGGATCCGTGCCAAGCAGCCCGGTGGTGGCTTCGCGTCGACGTTCGTCACCCAGATGGAGCAGGTGATGGGCACCTGCGTCGACCGGGGCATCAAGGTGGTCTCGAACGCGGGCGGCCTCGACCCCGCCGGTTGCGCCGACGCCCTCGACGACGTCGCGGGTCGCCTCGGTCTGTCGCCGGTCATCGCGTACGTCGACGGCGACGACCTCATGCCCCGCCTCGACGAGCTCGCGTCGTCGGGGTCGCTCGAGCCGTTCGTCGACGGCGGCGACCTGGGCGAGATCGGCCGCTCGCTCACCGCCAACGCCTACCTCGGTTGCTGGGGCATCGTCGAGGCGTTGCAGCGCGGTGCCGACATCGTCGTGACAGGGCGCGTCACCGACGCCGCCGTGACCTGCGGGCCCGCTGCGTGGCACCACGGCTGGGCGCGCCACGACTGGGACGCTCTCGCCGGCGCGGTCGTCGCCGGGCACGTCATCGAGTGCTCCGCGCAGGCGACGGGCGGCAACTACTCGTTCTTCACCGAGGTCGACGGCATCGAGCGGCTCGGGTTCCCGTGGGCCGAGGTCGCCGCGGACGGATCGGCCGTGATCGGCAAGCACGACGACACCGGAGGCGAGGTGTCGATCGGCACCGTCACCTCGCAGTTGCTGTACGAGATCGGCGGGCCCCGCTACCTCGGGCCCGACGTCACCGCCCGCTTCGACACCATCCGGCTCGAGCAGGTCGGCGTCGACCGGGTGCAGATCTCGGGAACGGTCGGCGAGCCCCCGCCGCCCACGCTGAAGGTGGCGATGAACGAGCTCGGCGGCCACCGCAACACGATCGCAGTCGCCCTGACCGGCCTCGACATCGAGGCGAAGGCGGCCGCCGCCCAGGCTGCGTTCTGGCGCGCCTGCCCGTACGAGCCCGCCGACTTCGCCGCCATCTCGTCGCGGGTGATCCGGACCGACCGCGACGACCCCGACTCGAACGAGGCGGCCACGGCGCAGTGGCGGTTGACGGTGAAGGACCCCGACGAGCGCAAGGTCGGCAGGGCGTTCTCGAACGCGATGATCGAGACGGCGCTCGCCAGCATCCCCGGCTTCTACGGGCTGTCGGGAGGGCCGTCCGCCGCATCGCCGTTCGGGGTGTATCGCCCGGCGCGGGTGGCGGCGGAGTTGGTGCCGCAGTACGTGCACGTGGGCGGCGTCACCGTGCAGGTCGAGTCCGCCGTTGACGGCTCCGGGTACCGGGAGGACGAACGACCGGGTGATCCGCCCCCGGCCGCCGGGGCCGCGGACACCGGCGAGACCGAGACCGTCTCGCGGCCGCTCGGCGCGGTCATCGGCGCACGCTCGGGCGACAAGGGCGGCGACGCGAACCTCGGCGTGTTCGCCCGTTCCGCCGAGGCCTACGAGTGGATGGCGGGGTTCCTCACCGCCGAGCGGCTGCAGTCCTTGCTGCCCGAGACCGCCGAGCTCGCAGTGGACCGGCACCTGCTGCCCAACCTCTGGTCGATCAACTTCGTCGTCCACGACCTGCTCGAGGAAGGCGTCGCGGCGTCGACGCGCATCGACGGCCAGGCGAAGAGCCTGGGCGAGTGGCTACGGGCGCGCGTGGTGGAGGTGCCCGCGGCCCTGCTCTGACGAGCCCGACGCGGCGCTACGGGCGGCGGGACCAGTAGCGGAGCACGCGGTCGGTCAGTACCGGGAACTGATGCCCGGGGCCGACCATGTGCCGGAACTGCTGCGCCGTGAGCGTCTGCGAGGTGACGGCGCGTCGGGGGTGGGTGTGCTGCATCGTCATACCCGTATTGTCGGCTCGCTCGGAGCATGTCGCAAGCGACATGTCTTGCTGTTTGTGATGACGATCTGTCATGTACGCTCGAACTCGTGCAACTCGACGTCGAGTCCCTCAGAACGCTGCTCGCAGTGGTCGATCACGGGTCGATGACCCGAGCCGCCGAGCACCTGCACGTCACGCAGTCCGCGGTGAGCTGGAAGATCAAACGACTCGAGCAGCGGGCCGGCCGTGTCCTGCTGATTCGCGAGGGTCGCACCGTCCGGCTCTCGCGCGACGGCCGGGCGCTCGCCGACGAGGCCAGGTCCATCGTCGAGGCCCACGACCGGGCGGTCGCACGGCTCGGCAGCTCCGAGCTCGCCGGCAGGGTCAGGCTCGGCTCCAACGAGGAGATCACGGCGTCTCGGCTCGTGTCCGTCCTGGGTCGGTTCAACCGGGTGCATCCGGCAGCATGGATCGAGGTCGTCGTCGACAGCAGCCAAGAGCTGGCCGCGCTCGTCGACCTTGGCGAGATCGACGTCGCCGTCATCCAGGTGTCCGACGACGAGCGACGGCCCGACGACACCGTGTTGTGGACCGAGGACCTCGCCTGGATGACCGGTAGCGAGGCGCCCTACGACGAGGGTCCGGTGCCGCTGGTGACGTTCGGCGCCCACTGCAACTACCGCGCCGTGAGCGTGCCACTGCTCGACGACGCCGGGATCGAGCACTGGGACGCGTTCGCCGGCCAGACGACCGCCGGCGTGAAGGGCGCCGTCGAGGTCGGGCTGGGCGTCGCCGTCCTCGGGTCGCGGTTCCTCGGTGACGACATCGTCGAGTGGCGTCCCGGGGCGACGCTCGGGGAGCTGCCGCCGATGTACCAGGTCGCTCGCATCGACCCTCACGACGTCTCGCCGTTGGCGACGGCGCTCGTCGAAGCGATCTGCGCCGAGGTCAGCGAGCCGGCGCTGTTGTGACGACCGGAGACGGCGTTCGTCACTGGATCATCGACGGCAACAACGTCTACGGATCGCGCCCCGACGGATGGTGGAACGATCGATCGGCGGCGGCCACGCGCTTCACGCAGCGAGTCGCCGTCTGGTGCAGGGCCCACGCCGACGAGGTCACGATCGTGTTCGACGCTCCGGTCGACGACACCACCCTCGAGCTCGGCGGCGGCAACCTGGCCGTCGTCGAAGCTCCTCGCCGGGGCCGCGACGCCGCCGACGACCACATCGTCGAGCTGGCGGCTGCGAGGCTCGGCACCGACGAGTCGCTGACCGTCGTGACCTCGGACCGCGGCCTGCGCGCCCGCCTGCCCGAGTCGATCCACGTCGTGGGCGCCGGCCGGTTCCGATCGATGATCGGCTACTGACGGCCGCGGCCGGTCGATGATCGGGCGGTCGATGATCGGGCGGTCGATGATCGGGCGGTCGGTGATCGGGCAAGCGAGGAGTGTCGCGACCGGTGGTCAGCTGGCGAGGTGCCTGCTCAGCGGGCTCGGGAACCGGATCGTGAACCGGGAGTCGCCGACGAAGCCCCGCAACCGCTCGATCTCCTCGTCGAGCATGCGTCGATGCGTCGACGACAACGGCGCGTGCAACGACGTGACGATCGTGCCGTCGTCACGTTGCGCCCAGCCGCCGACGACGCTTCCGTCCGCCACGATGCACGGCCCGGCGTTGCCGTTCCGGTCGAACACCGTCGCCGCCCGCTCGGGCGGCAGGTACCAGTCACGCTCCTTCCAGCCCATCACGGTCGGATCGAGGCCGGGCAGGAGTGCGATCGAGGGCTCGGTCGAGGCCTTCGCCGTGTCGCCCTCGGCGACGTACAGCGGCTCCCCCCGCTGCCCCGCGACCTCGATCGCCCGGCAGGCAGCGAGTGCGTTCGTCGTGGCACGTTTGGCCCACCCGGTCCACCACTGGACGTCGACCGGCGACGCCGGACCGAACGACCGCAGGTAGCGGTCGACCAGCTGCGACGCCGCTCTGGCCGGCTCGTCCGATCCGAAGCCGCCCGCGAGCCATCGATCCGTTTCGGCCCACCGATACTGTCCGCTGACCCACGTGCCGAGTGGGCGCGCCCGAACGATCCGGCCCATGAAGCCCATCAACACGAGCACGCGGGTGTGCGCCGAGATGGTTCCACCGTACGGCTTGTCGGGCGCGTAGGAGAGTCCGGCCCGCAGCGACGGCACCCGCTCTCCGAGCTCGCGCGCCGTCGCCTCGCCGACCTCGCGCAACACGGCGGCGACAGCGGCGAACGCCTCGTCGAGCCAGCGATCGGCATCGTCGGCGACCTCGTTCTCGGCGAGCAGCTTGACCAGTGCCCGCCGTTGCGGCCCGACGAGGCCGAGGGTGGTCGAGGCGTGAGCGAGTCGCGCATGTTCCGGCGTGAAGACCCACAGCGTTCGTCGCATCGCATGGTGGCGGACCACGCTGCGGTCCTCGTAGAGCGCCCGCTCGATCGACTCGATCGTCGCCCCGTCCAGGCGCGCGTGCAGCGAGAGGTAGACGGTGACCGGGTCGCTCGAATGGAGTCCGACCAGGTCGTCGGCGACGGTGTCGACCCGGTCGGCGCGACGGCGGCTGCTCAGCCGATGCCGCTCGACCATCCGTGCCCGTCGCTCCGCGTCCGAGAACGTGATCACCGGCGGCGTGCGTTCAGACGAAGCGGGCCCACTCGTCGAGCGGCATCCGCTCGCTGACGAGCGTGTTCACGGGCGCGTCCCAGTCGGCGTGGCCGATCGCCATCCCGCAGAACAGCAGCTCCTCCTCGGGTGCTGCGACGAACTCACGCACCGCGCCGTGGCGCACCGACCAGTACTCCTGGGGGCAGGTGTCGATGCCGGCCTCCTGTGCGAGCAGCATGAACGTCTGCAGGAACATCCCGAGGTCCGACCACTGCGGTGGGCCCATCCGGCGGTCGATGAAGCAGAACAGCGCAGCGGGCGCGCCGAAGAACTCGTCGTTGCGGGCGAACTGCCGCATGCGACCTTCCTTGTCGTCGCGGTCGATGCCGAGCGTGGCGTACATCTGCTCGCCGATGGTGAAGCGGTTGGTTCGGTAGGGCTCCCAGAGCTTCGGCGGGTAGATGTCGTACTCGCCGGCCTCGATCGGGCGGTCGGCGATGAACTCGCGGAAGCGCGTCATCGTGTCGCCGTTGACGACGTAGATCCGCCATGGTTGGACGTTGCCGCCGCTCGGCGCGCGAGCGGCGGCCTCCAGCAACCGACGGATCGTGTCGTCGTCGACGGGCTCGCTCGTGAAGCTCCGGACGGACTTGCGGCGGGCCACCGCTTCGGAAACCAGCATCGGGCGAGTCTCGCCGATGATCTCCGGGGGGCGCCAACCGGTCAGGCGTACCGGGCTCGGAGGTGGCGGACGAGCTCGATGAGGAGCGTGATGCTGACGGCGGCGACGAACGCCACCAGGAAGGCGAGGGTGTGGTTGTCCTCGAACGCCTTGCCGCCGAGGAACCCGAGCAACGCTGCGTACGTCGCCCAGATGACGGCGGCGATCGCGACCCAGCCGACGAACCAGCGGCGTGGCTGATGCGTGATCCCCGACGACACGGTGAGGGCGGTGCGTCCTCCGGGGATGAAGCGGGCGGTGATCAAGAGGAGCCCGCCCCGGTACCGGATCTGGTCGGCCGCGGCGTCGAGCCGCGCCCGCCACTTGGGCCGCTTCTCGATCAACCGGTCGATGAATCCGCTGAGACGGGCGCCGATCAGGTACGCCGTGTTGTCACCGAGGAACGCGCCGACCGCGCCGCAGGCGATCACGGCGAGGACGTGCTGGTCGCCCTGACCCGCCGCCACGCCACCGATGATCACCATCGTCTCGCTCGGCACGATCGGGATGACGGAGTCGAAGTAGGAGACGGCGAAGATGATGACGAGGAACCACCAGTTGGCGGAGAAGTCCGCCAACCAGTCGGTGGTGTCGGTGATGATGTTCCCCAGCACGGCCGCCGTCATTGCCGAGGCAGGCTACCGGTGGGTGCGAGGGCCCGCGGGCGACGGATCAGCGGTTCGGCTGCGGGCGTCCGAGTGTGCGCCCGTGCGCGCGGCGGTCCGTGTGGAGCCCGACGGGTCAGCGCTTCGCCGGGGCGACCGAGGGGTGCAGGCCGGCGAGCGCGGTGCGGATGCCGAAGTCGAAGACGTTCGGCCAGCTGACGGTGGCCGCTGCCACGCCGTCGATTTCGAGGCTGATCAGGCCGTGGCAGGTGGCGAACAGCGACGCCGCGATCTCGCCGGGGTTGCAGTCGTCGACGACGGCGATGACGCCGATGGCCTGGCCGCGCTCGACGCGCTGCGCCGTTCGCGCCAGCGCGGTGTATGCGAACTCTCGCGACTCGGGTGACGGTTCGAAACCCGGCACCGCCGACCGGAACATCACCGCGTAGTAGGTCGGGTTCTCGATCGCGAACTTGCGGAGCGCGACCGAGCGCCGCATGAGGTCGTCGATCACGTCGTCGGTCTCGGGGATCGAATCGATGGCGTCGATCATGCGCCGGTAGCCGTCGAGGTACAGCTCGTCGATGACGCCGTCCTTGCCGCCGAACCGCGAATAGACGTTCATGGTGCTCATGCCGGCCTCGCCTGCGATGCGGCGGACCGTGAGCGCTTCGGCTCCCTGCTCGGTCAGCAGCGTGTGGGCAGCGCGCAGCAGCGCCTCGCTGGTCTCGTCATGCACTCGAGTCATGGGGGCTCGTCTCGTTCGCTGTCCGGCGTCGGCGGGCACGTTCGGAAGGTCCAGTCGAATTGTTGCGGTGTGATGACGCCTGCATTGAAACGTAGCGCTGCCGAGGAATCTCTTCCATCTATTTACCGATTCCCGGGCCAATATGTCACGAATTTCGCTCACTTGATCACTGACCGTGTTCGTTCGCGACGGGCGGTGACGGAGAGCGAACCCCTGACCTCGCCAGCCCGAGGGCCGGCGGGCCGAGCCCGGCCGGCCGGTGAGAGCCCGACGCGGCCCGCTGTCTACGATCGCCGCATGCGAGTCGAGGTGAATGCCGATCTCTGTCAAGGCCACAACCGCTGCTACGCGTTGGCGCCCGAGCTGTTCGACGTCGACGATTACGGCACCGCGATCGTGATCGGCGACGGCAGCGTGACACCGGACCTCGAGGAGAAGGCGCGGCTCGCCGCCGCCAACTGCCCCGAGTACGCGATCACGGTGCACGAGGGCGACTCATGACGTTGCGCACCGGACCCGTCAGCGACTGGGCGACCGATCTGGACCACGCCGAGCCCGAGTACAACGAGCACGCCCACCAGATCTGGGCCGACCTCCGCGCGGGCGGCTGCCCCGTGGCGCACTCCGAGCGGTACGGCGGCATGTGGGCACCGATCACCCACGAGCTCGTGAAGGAGGTCGCGTACGACACCGATCACTTCACGAGCCGCAGCGTCGTCGTCAGCAACGGCCGCCCGGTGATCGAGGCGCCGGTCGGTCCTGCGCCACCGATCACGAGCGACCCGCCCTTCCACCAGATCGCACGTCGCCTGCTGCTGCCCCCGTTCTCGCCGAAGGCGATCAACCCGTGGGAGCCCGAGATCCGGCGTCTCTGCAACGAGTTGCTCGACCGGATGGGCGACATCACGGCGGGTGAGTCCGTCGTCGACGCCGCCGTGCAGTACGCGCAGAGCATCCCGGTCAACGTCATCGCCCGCATGCTCGGCTTCCCGCCCGAGGACGAGGAGCTCTTCCGAGGCTTCGTGCACAACGTGCTCGAAGAGGTCAACCTCCCCGTCGAAGAGCGTGAGGAGGGCTTCGCCGAGCTCGACGAGTACCTCGATCGCCAGATCGAGGATCACGTCGCGAACCCGCGCGACGACCTCACGTCGTATCTGCTCGGCGTCGAGCTCGAGGGCAACAAGCTCAGCTACGAGCACGTGCGCGGCTCGATCGTGCTGCTGCTGATCGCGGGCATCGACACGACGTGGAGCGCCATCGGCTCGTCGATCTGGCACCTCGCGCATCATCCCGAAGACCTGCAGCGCATCGTCGACGATCCCGACGTGATGCTGTTCGGGCTCGAGGAGTTCCTCCGCGCCTATGCGCCGGTCACGATGGCCCGGCTCGTCGCGGAGGACCACGACTTCCACGGTTGTCCGATGAAGGCCGACGAGTGGGTGCTGCTGCCCTTCCCGGCCGCCAACCGTGACCCGGCTGCGTTCGACCGTGCCGAGGAGTTCGTGATCGATCGTGAGGAGAACCGTCACGCCGCGTTCGGGCTCGGCATCCACCGGTGTCTGGGTTCGAACCTCGCCCGGCTCGAGCTGAAGGTCGCCATCGAGGAGTTCGTGCGACGCTTCCCGCGCTTCGAGCTGGCGGGGGACGTGCGGTGGAGCGTCGGCCAGATCCGTGGTCCTCGAGTGCTGCCGGTGCGTGTGCTCGCACACGGCGGGGACGACGCCACGTCGTGAGCCACGCCGCATCGTGAACCACGCCGCGTCGTGACCGTGCCGGCCGACGGCGAGCCTGCGTCCACGGCGGCGGAGCGCTGGGCCGACCAGCTCGGCTCGTGGGGTCTACCCGACGAGATCGTCGCCCAGGCCCCGATCTCGCCGTGGTCCCACGACGTGCGGACGTTCGTCGCCGACGACACGATCGATCGGTCGAGCACCTCCGCGCGATGGGCCCGCGAGGTCCTGCCACCGGCGGGCGGCACCGTGCTCGATGTGGGGTGCGGAGGCGGCCGGGCCGCGTTGGCGTTGGTGCCTCCGGCGACCGAGCTGATCGGCGTCGACAGCAGCGGGGCGATGCTCGACGCGTTCGTCGAGGCCGCCGAGTCGGCGGGGGTCGCCCGTCGCACGGTCCACGGCGCCTGGCCGGAGGTCGCGCCCGCGACGCCCGTCGCCGATGTCGTCGTGTGCCACAACGTGGCCTACAACGTGGCCGACATCGCACCGTTCCTGCTCGCCCTGTCGGCGCACGCACGGCTCGCCGTGGTCCTCGAGGTGCCGACCCGCCACCCGATGTCGGCGTGGAGTGCCGCATGGCGGCACTTCTGGGATCTCGACCGGCCCGACGGTCCGACCGGCGATGACCTGGTCGCTGTCGTGGCCGAACTGGGGCTCGACCCGGAACACGCGACGAGCCCCCGCAGCCCGGTCTCGCGGTTCGCCGAGGACGCCACGTCGCTGGTCGCCGGCGCCCGGCGGCGTCTGTGCCTGTCCGAGGACCGCGATGCGGAGCTCGCGGCATGGCTGGCCGAGCACCCGCCGGCGTGGCCGGACACCGCGCTCACGATCCGGTGGCCGGGCCTCGCCGAGGCCGAGTGACGCTCAGCGGACCGCGTGGCCGGCCACGGCGGCCAGCATGCCGAGGACCAGCGTGCTGGCGATGATCGCGATGCGCCGGCGCGTCGGTCCGCTCGTCGCCTCGAGCGCGAACATGCTGAACGTTGTGAGCGATCCGAAGAAGCCGGTCCCGACGACGGTGGCGACACCGTCGGACGGGTCGCCCGCCAGCAGCCATCCGAGACCGAAGGCGCCGACGACGTTGACGACCAGCGTGCTGATCCACGTCCAGCCGTACTGGTTGACTCGCAGCCGCACGGCGGCGCCCAACGCGCTGGCCAGCACGAACAGCACCGGTGTCACGGGCGTGTCCAGTCGCCGCGTGCGAGCGTGGTGGCAGCGAGACCGGCGATCACCGAGGTCGCGACGTAGACCAGCGCGAGCCCGGCCTGGTCGGTGTCGACCAGGAGGCGCGTCTCGGCCGCGAACGCCGAGTAGGTGGTGAGCCCGCCCATGCCACCCGTCACGACCGCCAGCCAGCGGTCGGAGCCCGCGACGAGGTACCGGGCGGCGAGCCCCGCGAGCACGCACCCCACGACGTTCACGACCAGCGTCGGATACGGGAACCCCTCGCCGCCGACGGGGACCAGCTCGCCGACGGCCCAGCGCAGCGACGCGCCGACGACAGCGCCGCTACAGACCAGCGCGTAGGCACGCATCGGGCCATTCTCACCGAATCCACACCTGTTTCTGGTGTACTCGTGCCGTGCAGGTGTTGCTGGCGGAGGACGACCGGGCGGTGCGGGAGTCGTTGACCCGCGCCCTGAACCTCGAGGGGTACGACACGCGCGCCGTCAGCAACGGAGCGATGGCCCTCGATGCCTTGCGTGAGCAACCCGCCGAGCTCGTGATCCTCGACGTCTCCATGCCGGTCGTCGACGGCCTCACGGTCTGTCGCGTCCTGCGTTCCGAGAACAACCAGGTCCCGATCCTGATGCTGACCGCGCGCACCGAGACGAGCGACCGCGTCGCGGGGCTCGACGCCGGCGCCGACGACTACCTCCCGAAGCCGTTCGATCTCGACGAGTTGTTCGCTCGCATGCGAGCGTTGTCGCGCCGTGCGCAGCTCGACACCGAGCCCGGCGACGACCGCCGGGACGACGCCTTCGAGCTCGGCGACCTGCGGCTCGAGCCGGCGGGCAGGCGAGTGGTCCGCGGCAGCCGCGAGATCGATCTCAGCAAGACCGAGTTCGATCTGCTCGAGCTGCTCGTGCGGAACGCCGGGATCGTGCTCGACCACACGACGATCTACGAGCGGATCTGGAACTACGACTTCGGACCCGACTCGAAGAACCTGGCCGTGTACGTCGGATACCTCCGGCGCAAGACCGAAGAGGGGGGCGAGGCCCGGCTGATCCACACCGTCCGCGGAGTCGGCTACGTGGCCCGCGTCGACACGACATGAGCCTTCGCTGGAAGATCGCGCTGGCGCTCGCGACCATTGCCTGCGCAGCGACGATCGTGGTCGGCGCGATCAGCTACCGGACGACACGCGAGCGGCTGTTCAGCGAGGTCGATCGATCGCTGCTCGACATCGAACCGTTCATCGGCGAGCGTCGGCTCAACCCGGACTCGATCCCGGCCCGCGGCCCGCTGTCGCAGCTCGACGCGCAGGTCGTGTTGACCGACGGCACGGTCGCCCAGTCGACGTTCACCGAGCCGATCTCGGTCACCGACGCGGAACGAGCCGTGATGGGGCGGGCGCGGGTCGACACGTTCAGGACGGTCGACACGGTCGACGGGCCGTACCGCGTGCGCAGCATCGGGTTCCAGCGAGGCGTCGTCCAGATCGGGCGGCCGCTCGACGAGGTCAACCGTGTGCTCGGCAGCCTGCAGACGAGGACGCTGCTGCTGGTCCTGCTCGTGGGTGCCGCTGCGACCGGGGCCGGCCTGTGGATCGCCGGTCGGGTCACCGCGTCGCTGCGCCGGCTCACGACGGCCGCCGAACACGTCGAGGCCACCGGGTCGCTCGACGTGGCGGTGGGGGAGCGCGGGTCCGACGAGGTCGGCCGCCTCAGCGCAGCATTCGACCGCATGATCGCCGCCCTGGCACGTTCGAAGGACGACCAGCGCAGGTTGGTCCAGGACGCCGGGCACGAGCTGCGCACGCCGCTCACGAGCCTGCGCACCAACCTCGACACGCTGCGCCGCTACCCGGACCTCGGCGACGACGACCGGCATGCCATCGTCGGCGACCTGCACGCCGAGACCGAGGAGCTCACCGACCTGGTCAACGAGATCATCGCCCTCGCGAGCGGTGAGCTGTCGGACGAGTCGGCGGCGCCGTTCGATCTCGCCGAGGTCGTCGCCGACGTCGCCGAGCGGTTCGAGCGGCGGGTCAACCGGCGGATCGAGGTGCTCACCGAGCCGACCACGGTCGTCGCGCAACGGTCGGGGGTGCAGCGGGCCGTGTCGTGCATGATCGACAACGCGTGCAAGTTCGACCCGTCGGGAGGCCCGATCGAGGTGAGTGTCCGAGGCGGGGTGGTGACCGTCGCCGACCGCGGCCCGGGCATCCCGGAGTCCGAGCTGGAGGGCATCTTCGACCGGTTCCACCGGGCCGAGGCCGCGAGAACCCTCCCCGGCTCGGGGCTGGGCCTCTCGATCGTGCGCGAGGTGGCGCAACGCCACGGCGGCGACGCATGGGCCCGCAACCGTGACGGCGGCGGCGCCGAGGTCGCGTTCCGGCTGGTCGCAGCGCCGGCCTGACGACCTCTTACCTGGTTCTCAACTGCTCCTGGTTCGATTCACAATCGGGGCGTTCATCGTGTGGACATCGAACCCCCCGAAAGGACAACGACCATGACCAACCCCCGCGCGACGAGCACGGCCAAGCGCAACACGGCGATCGGTGTGACCGCCGGCGTGCTCGGCGGCAGCGCCGTCGGCCTGCTGATGACGATGCCATCGCTCACGAGCGCAGCGAGCGACGACGACGTCGGGACCACCGAGGCGGTCGTCGCGCTGCAGGACGACGGCGACGCCGAGGTGCCGGTCGACGGCGAGCGCCCCGAGCCGGGCGAGCGCCTGCGCGAGCTGCTGCAGCCGCTGGTCGACGACTCGACCATCACGGCCGAGCAGGCCGACGCCGTCGCCGACCACCTCGTCGAGAACCGCCCCGAACGCGAGGGCCGTCGCGGGCACCGGGGCCGGAACGGGCACGCACGTGCGAGCCAGGTCGTCGCGGACGCCATCGGTATCGACCGGGAGACGCTGCGTGACGGGCTGCGCGACGGCAAGTCCGTCGCCGACATCGCCGAGGAGAACGGCGCCGATGTCGATGCCGTGATCGCGGCACTGGTCGAGCAGGCCTCCGAGCGGCTCGAACAGGCCGTCGAGAACGAGCGCATGACCGCCGACGAGGCGGCCGACAAGCTCGCCGAGATCGAGGAACGGATCACCGAGGGCATCGACGATGTCCGCCCCGGTCGCGGCGGCAACGGCCCCGACGCCTGACCGGTCCATACCCCCAAGCGATTGGGCCCAACGGCCCTGGTGCGCCCGGCGATGCCGGGCGCACCATCGCGTTGCGGGGCCACCCTGGCCACCGGTCGAGAGGAGGCTTCATGGATGACGTGCGCACGATCGTCGTCGGCGCCGACGCGAGCCCCGAATCGGCCGACGCCCTGATCTGGGCGCGGCAGGTCGCCGGGCCGACCGACCAGATCGCCGTCGTCCATGCCTGGGAGATCCCGCTGGTGACCGGCTACGACATGGTCGTCGCGATCGATCCCAACGAGGTCGAGAAGTACGCGACCGAAGGTCTCGCCGAGCTCGTCGAGGAGAGCGACGACGACCGCCTCCTGCCGATCGCACGCGAAGGCCACGCCGGCCGTGCGCTGGTCGAGGAGGCCGACGAGCGCGATGCGGCGATGATCGTCGTCGGCCATCGCGGCAAGGGGCGCATGTCGATGATGCTCGGTTCGACCGCGAACTACGTGATCCATCACACGACCCGCCCGGTCGTCGTCATCCGTGGCGACCACGGTGGCGTTCCCCGGCGCGTCGTGGTCGGCGTCGACGATCACGATCTCGACACCGGTGACGACAACGAGTCGGTCCGAGCCCTGCGTTGGGCCTACGAGCTCGACGGCGTCGAAGAGGTGCGCGTCGTCCATTCGTGGTTCCTCCCCGCACTCGCCGTGGGGATGTTCTCGACCATTGCCAACGAGACCGAGGCGATGGACGAGTCCGCACAGGCGGTCGTCGGGCGTGTGATGCACGCGGCCGGCGACCCGCCAGCGGGCGTCGAGGTCACCGGCGAAGCCGTGAGGGGCACGCCGGGATTCGCCCTGATCGAGGCGTCTCGTGAGGCGGACCTCGTCGTGGTCGGCTCCCGCGGGCGTGGCGGCTTCGCCGGGATGCTGCTCGGCTCGACGAGTGCCGACGCAGCTGCGCACAGCCACTCACCGGTGGCGATCGTTCGCTAGTTCTTTGCTCCGGCCTGTCGCCGCTGCCATGGGTGGTGCGGCGGCGGCAGGCCCTCGATTCTCCTGGCCGGCGCCGCCGTGCCGGGTCGCCTGGCACCGCTCAAGTCGCGCCGCACGCGGTCGATAACGCAACCATGCGTTCCCGGTTCCGGCTGGCGGTGTTCGTCGGCCTGTTGATCGCCCAGGTGGGCACGGTCGCCGCGCTCATCGCTGCGTCCGGTCGCCTGACGGATTCGGCCGTCTCCGAGCACACCGATGCGCTGCTCAGCACCGCGGCCGCGGAATCGGCCGACCGGGTGCGCGCCCACGTCGCCCCCGCCGAGTCGATCGTGGCGATCTCGAGCGGTCTGGCGGCCGAACCATCCGTGGAACCGCAGGACTTCGCCGGCACGTTCCTCGCTGCGCTCGAGCGCTCGCCGCAGCTCGCCGGCGCCTTCATCGGCACCCCGTCCGGCGAGTTCGTGTACGTCAGCCGGACCGACGACGGCTACCGCACCAAGACGATCGCCCTCGACGGCGCAGATCGCCGCACGAACCTCGTGTTCCACGATCGGGACGGCGCGGTGACCGACGAGGCCGCAGACCCGTCCGACACGTTCGACCCACGAACCCGTCCCTGGTACCTGGAGGCGGTCGGCTCACCCGACGACGTGGCGTGGACCGATCCCTACGTGTTCTTCACCTCCCGGCAGCTCGGCATCACGGCGGCGCGTGCGATCCACCGCGACGGCGAGCTGATCGGCGTGGTCGGTGCCGACATCGAGCTCGCCTCGCTGTCGACGTTCCTGACGACGCTGCGCGTCGGCGACGACGGCGGCACGGTGATCGTCAACGAGGTCGGCACGGTGGTCGCGCACCCGGACGCCTCCATCATCCAGCGGCCCGACGGCGACGGCTACCGGACGGTCGGCGTCACCGAGCTCGACGACCCGTCGGCGCGTGCCGCCATCGCCGAGCTGATCGAGGCGGGCCAGGACGGCCGCGGCCTGGTGCACGGCTTCGAGGGCGAAGCCGGAGCGTCTCGCGTGGCGTTCCGATCGGTGCCGATCGGCGACGGCGAGTGGACGATCGGTGTCTTCGGTCCGACCGACGGGTTCGTCGGCATCCTCACCGAGGCGCGTGACCGGGAGCAGGTGTTGATCATCGCCGTCGGAGCACTCTCGATGCTGCTGGTCGCGCTGGTCGCCTTCCCCGCCACCCGTCCGATCGGCAAGCTCGAGGCACGGGCGGCGACGGATGCGCTGACCGGCCTGCCGAATCGACGAGCGGTCCTGGCCGCGACCGACCGTGCGACCGCTCGCCCGACCGAGTGTGCGGCGGCCATGATCGACCTCGACTACTTCAAGCTCGTCAACGACACCTACGGACACCAGGTCGGCGATCAAGTGCTGCTCGCCGTGGCCCAGCGGATCGAGTCGAGCGTACGCGGGGAGGCGACCGTCGGCCGCGTCGGTGGCGAGGAGTTCCTCATCGCCTTCGACGACGTCGATCGCGACGTCGCGCGTGCCGCCTGCGAACGCGTCAGCGCTGCGATTCGATCGACCCCGATCGCGACGACGCGAGGCCAGGTCGAGATGACCGCCAGCATCGGGCTGGCGACCAGCAGGGGTTCGTGCACGACGGACCAACTGCTGGCATGCGCGGACACCGCGCTGCTCGAGGCCAAGCAGCTGGGGCGCGACCAACTCGTGGTGGCCGACGTCGACGGCGAGGACCGGCCGAGCTCGGTGGTGGCTGCCGGCTCGACCCCCGAGCGCGTGGGGGACTGAGCATCCACGGGCCGGTACGGTGCGCTGCATGGCGCGCGCCCGGGTAGGTCTCTGTTTCGATCGCACGTTCCCGGCCGTCGAGCTGCCGGCGTATGCCCGGCAGCTCGAGGCGGCGGGCGTCGAGCAACTCTGGCTGATCGAGGACTGCTTCTACACCGCAGGCGTCAGCCTGGCCGCCGCCGCACTCGCCGTGACCGACCGCCTCGACGTCGGCATCGGGATCATGCCGGCCGTGGCTCGCAACCCGGCGATCGCGGCGATGGAGATCGCCACGCTCGCGAACCTCGCACCCGGGCGCTTCGTCGCCGGGATCGGGCACGGCGTGCAGGAGTGGATGGGCCAGATGGGCGCTCGGACCCCGTCGCCGCTGACGACGCTCGACGAGACCGTCACGGTCGTCAAGCGCCTCGTCGCGGGTGAGGAGGTGAGCTTCTCCGGGCGCGAGGTGACGCTCGACGCGGTGCAGCTCGACCAACCGCCGGCGATCGTCCCCAAGGTCGTCGCCGGGGTGCAGCAGCAGAAGTCGCTGGCGCTCGCAGGACGCGTCGCCGATGGGGTGATCCTCGTCGAGGGAGCGGGACCGACCTACGTCGACTGGGCGCTCGAGCAGGCCGGGCGCCCCGACGACTTCCACGTCGTGACGTTCACGATGATGGCGGTCGCCGACGATCGACGCGAGGCCTACGGCTTCGTCGCCCCCTTCGTGGCCGGGTTGATCGCCGAGCGGCGCCCGGCGTTCACCGTGTTGCCGTTCTTCGACGAGATGCACGCTCGCGTCGAGCGTGGCGGTGCCGACGCGCTGATCGACATGCCTGCCGACCACTGGATCGAGATCGGCGCGATCGGCACGATGGACGACGCGCTGGCACACGTGGCTGCGCTCGAGGCCGCCGGCGTGCACAGCATCAACGTCTTCCCCGGCGACGACCTCGACGACGCCCTGGCGCAGGTGCCCACCGTCGCCGCGATCGCCGGCCGCTGAGACCGGCACGCCCTGTGTCGGCACACCCCGTCCGTAGGATGTCGTGACGATGCCCGACCAGCCCGAGCTGTTCACCGACAACCCGTTCGCCGACGATCCGACCGGGGAGGTTCCGCATCCCGTCGAAGCCGGTGACGCCGTCGAGCCAGGGCCCGACGACGAGTTCGACGACGCGCCGCCGTTGTCCGAGGTGCCGAGCCCGTTCACACAGGGGCTGAACCCCGATCAGCTCGACGCGGTCGTGCACCGCGACGGTCCGCTGCTCGTCGTCGCGGGTGCCGGGTCGGGCAAGACCCGGGTGCTGACCCACCGCATCGCCCACCTCATCGACCAGGGCAGCCGGCCGTCCGAGATCCTCGCGATCACGTTCACGAACAAGGCGGCCGCCGAGATGCGCGAGCGCGTCGGCGAACTGGTCGGACCGGTCGTCAAGGCGATGTGGGTCTCGACGTTCCACTCGGCATGTGTCCGCATCCTCCGTCGCGACGGCGAAGCGCTCGACTATCCGCGCAACTTCTCGATCTACGACCAGGCCGACGCCGTGCGGCTGACGGGATACGTCATCCGCGACCTCGGTCTCGACGCCAAGCGGTTCACGCCGCGGGGCGTGCACGGGCTGATCTCGCTCTGGAAGAACGAGCTCGTGAGCCCCGACGAGGCGGCGACCCGTGCCGCCAACATCTTCGATCGCAAGCACGCCGACGTGTACGCCGAATATCAGACCCGGCTCAAGAAGGCCGGCGCCATGGACTTCGACGACCTGCTGCTGAAGGTGGTCGAGCTGTTCCGTGAACACCCCGACGTGCTCGATCACTACCGCCGCCGGTTCCGGCACATCCTGGTCGACGAGTTCCAGGACACGAACCAGGCGCAGAACGAGATCGTGCTCCTGCTCGCCGGCGACCACCACCAGGTCTGCGTGGTGGGAGACACCGACCAGTGCCTCCTGCCCGGCACGTTGGTCGAGACGCCCGATGGCCTGCGCGCGATCGAGACCATCTCGGTCGGCGACATGGTGACCGGTGCGAGTCAACGGCCACACGTGGTGCCCGCCGAGGTGACCCACGTGCATGAGGGCCGTTTCGACGGCGACGTGGTTCGCGTGACAGTGGGCGATCGCACGGTTGTCGCGACGCCCGAGCACTTCGTGCCCATGCGGCTGGTTCCGCAGCCCGACACGTGGCTCGTCTATCTGATGTACCGCGCCGACCGCGGTTGGCGCATCGGTCGAACCGTCGGCGCACGATCGGCGCGGCAGGGCGTCACGAAGCATGGCCTGTTCGTCCGCTGCAACCAGGAGCACGCCGACGCGGCGTGGGTCCTCGAGGTCTGTCCATCGATGGCCGAGGCTGCGTACTGGGAGGCGTGGTTCGCAGCCGAGTACGGGCTGCCGACCGTGTGCTTCCACGATGTCGGTCGCGGTCTCGCCATGGACCAGGCTTGGCTCGACCGGCTGTACCGCGACGTCGACACTGCGACGCGGGCGAAGCAGCTGCTCGCCGACCGTCAGCTCAGCGCCGAGTTCCCCCACCATCGCCCGCAGAACGGCGCCCGTCGAGCGACCGTTAACCTGACGATGTTCTCCGATCGTCGAGGCGAGATCGGCTATCACCGGGTGCAGTGGTCGTCGAACCGGGTCGACGTCGCGCAGCGGCTGCAGGCCGCGGGGTACGTGCTTCGATCGGGCAAGAGCCGCAGTCTCCGATACGAGACGGTCTACAAGAGCTACGCAGCTGCCCTCGACGATGCCAAGCGGTTGGCGGCGGCCGGCGGGCTCGAGGTGCGCCGGCGCTTGAGCCATGCCGGTGTCACGTACGACCTGATGCCCATCGCGAACGCGCTCCCCGGCATGGAGCTCCTGGTCGTGACCGGCGACGCGGGTCGCATCGAGACGGCGTCCGTCGACGACGTCTGCCTCGAGCGCTACAGCGGACCCGTGTACGACCTGGAGGTGGCAGAGGTCCACACGTACGTCGCCAACCGCGTGGTCGTGCACAACAGCGTCTACAAGTTCCGGGGCGCCGACTTCCGGAACATCCTGCAGTTCGAGGACGCGTTCCCCGACGTCACCACGATCGTGCTCGACCAGAACTACCGGTCGACGCAGACCATCCTCGACGCCGCGAACGCAGTGATCGACCACAACGTCGAGCGCAAGCCGAAGAACCTCTGGACCGACTCCGGCGGCGGCGAGCGCATCGTCCGCTACCACGCCGAGGACGAGGGCGACGAGGCGATGTGGGTGGCCGGCACCACACAACAGCTGCACCGCGACGACGCGTTGAACTGGCGCGAGATGGCCGTGCTCTACCGCACCAACGCGCAGGGGCGCGTCATCGAAGAGGCGTTCATGCGTCTCGGCGTGCCGTACAAGGTCGTCGGTGGCACGCGCTTCTACGACCGTCGCGAGATCAAGGACGCGATGGCATATCTCCGCGCCGTGGTGAACCCGCTCGACGAGGTCAGCGTCAAGCGGATCATCAACGTCCCCAAGCGCGGCATCGGCGACACCAGCGTGAGCCGGCTCGACGACTACGCCGCCGAGATGGGCGTCCCGTTCGTCGAGGCGATGCGGCACGCCGAGGAGGCCGGGGTCAGCGGCCCGGCTCGCCGCGGGCTGGCGTCCTTCGTCGAGCTGCTCGACCGGCTCAACGCGATGGTCGACGACGACGCCGTCGGCCCTGGCGACCTGCTGCAGGCCGCCATCGACGGCTCGGGCTACCTCGGCGAGCTCGAGGCGGAGGACACCGTCGAATCCCACGGTCGCGTCGAGAACCTCGGCGAGCTCGTCGGCTCGGCGCGCGAGTTCACCGTGCTCGACGAGTTCCTCGAGCAGGTCTCGCTGGTGGCCGACACCGACGAGCTGGACGACGACGATCAGGTCGTGCTGATGACCCTCCACTCGGCGAAGGGGCTCGAGTTCCCCGCCGTCTTCATCGTCGGCGTCGAGGAAGGTGTGTTCCCGCACAACCGGGCGCTCACCGAGCCCGACGAGATGGAGGAGGAGCGACGGCTCGCCTACGTCGGAATCACGCGGGCGATGCAGCGGCTCTTCATCTCACATGCGTGGAGCCGCATGCTCTTCGGGAGCACGCAGTACAACCCGCCGTCGCGGTTCCTCGACGAGATCCCCGCCGAACTGGTCGAGGCCAAGGGCAACGTGACCGGCAGGTCGAGCTACGGCCGGCAGAGCTACCGCGACCGTGACGAGCGGGGCTACGACGAGCCCCCACCGTTCCGCCGGAGGGACCGCAGCGCCGGCGGATCCGAGGCGCAGGACGCCCACCGCGACCGGATCGTCGAGTCGGCGATGCGCGCCGCCAGCGCACCACAGCCGTCGAACTCACAAGAGCTCGGCCTCAAGGTCGGCGACGACGTCGCCCACCCCGCGTTCGGCGAGGGCGTCATCATCGACATCTCCGGCACCGGCGAGAAGGCCGAAGCAGTCATCAACTTCGCCGGCGTCGGCCAGAAGCACCTCGCGCTCGCTTGGGCGCCGCTCAAGAAGCTCTGACGCTCGAGGCCGACCCACCCACCGGGGTGCCGCTGTCTCGACGATTGGGGTATAGGTGCCGGCGCGCTAGAAGTGCCGTTTCCGCGCTGGGCAAGGGATTGCCGCTCGGTTCGGCCGCTGAACGTTTCTGAGCACTCGATGCGGTGCAGCTTGAACCGTCGGGACGGCTCAGTTGGCGAAGGCGGCGCTCAGATGCTCTCCATAGGTCGAGAGGGTCGGCCGAACCTGCTCCATGATCCGGTCGCCGAACTTCTTCTTCTCGCGAACGAGGTATCCGAGAGCGAGCAGGTGCTCCACCTCGTCGCCCGTCTCTCCGATCCCGTCGCGCCGTACCCGCTGGAAGTAACGGAGATCATCGACGTACGCCATCGTGATCATCTCGCTCATCCGCTCGCAATCGGCCCATGGCACTCCAGTGACGATGCAGTACGAGTAGAGCTGGCCTAGGAGGTGCGCCTTCTCGGCTGTGGTGGCCTTGTCGAGTACCTCCAACAGCATTTCCCCTGCGCGATTGAGATCACCGTCGTCCCGAAGTCGCTGCACGAATGCGATGAGCTGAGGTTCGGGAGTCGTGGCTAGCTGTCGGTAGAACGTCATCAGCTTGCGAGTGAAGTAGTCGCGCACGTGGTACCCGATTCGACCGAGGGACACGAGTGTCCCAACCAGGGGAAGCTCCCTCCCGTGTTCGATGAGATGATCGACCGGCACTTCGGCAAGCCCAGACGCGACATCGAGTACGTCGGACGCTGCGATGTGCTCAACGATCTGTTGCTCTGGCGCGGCGTGCGGTGAGACTTCTCCGGGAGAGTCGCTCGCGCCGCTCATGGCTGCAAGGTAGCCCGTTGCAGAACCTGCGCGGGCCGAGTCTGCATTGCCGCGCTTCTTGCGCTCGAGAACGCGACCACGCCGCCCGATTTGTGGCATGCGTGTCCACGGCTGCAGGGGCGCCGTTCGACCCACGCGGGATCCGGCACGCCGAGCGCTGCGAGGGTTGCGGGGCGCTGCCCACCGTCAGTGGGCGCCGTGTGGAACGATGAGCGCCGATTGGTCATGACTCGACGCGGTTCCGATGATGCGCCCGCCCTCGGACGAGTGGCTCAGCGAGTGTTCCTGGCCGCTGTCGCGGGCAGCCTCGCGTCGTGCGGATCCTCGGGCAGCGCCGTGGATGGACCGGTGATGCGCTATCCGAACTCGTCCGGCAGCGGCGATCAGATGGATGCCGAGGTACGTGGCGTCTTGGAGCTCGAAGGTGACTGCCTGTACGTCGCACTCGACGAGGTCGGGGAGCGCTACCCCGTGTTGTGGCCGTCAGGCACTCGGTGGGATGACGACGATCAGGCGGTCGTTACGCCGAACGGCGAAGCGCTGTCGGCGGACGATGAGGTGTACGGGGGCGGTGGCTATCTCTACGTCGACGACATCGAGAGGCTCGCAGGCGCGGACGCGGCAGGCCTCGCCCGGGAATGCCTCGACAACACCTATGGCGAGATCGCTGTCGTGAACAACTCCGATTCGGCGATCGGCCGGCCCTGACCAACGCATCCGTCGGTGCGAGCGAGGGTCGCGCATGAACCTGCGCGACGCTTGTTGTCACCTCGCACGAGGTGATCAGCCGATCAGAACATCGTCCGCCGGACACGCCGATGCCCGCTCTGAACCGGCACGACGATCGGCGCGGTGCGCTCCGCCCCACCAGCCACTGTCGGTGGTCGCGGTACCGAGTGGCGCTCCGTCGATGGCGGTCCGACTGCGGGCCGTACGACCCTGGTCGCGCGCTTGGGATGAGCGGATCATCGGAGCCGTGAGGTGCCGTGTGCTCGCGTTGTTCGCCGCGCTTGGCCTGATGGCGTGTAGCGGTGACAGCGCCACGACGCCAGCGACTGCCGGCGAGGACATCCCGGTCGACGAGCCGACCATCGACGACGACGCACCGGGGATCGTTGTCGATCCGCTTGCTGGCTTGTCGGAGGGCGACTGGGTTGTGCCCGGTGTTCTCCCCGACGGCTATGAGATGATCGTCGCGTTCGAAGACGGTGTCGGCGGCCCTGTGGGCGGGCGTGTGCTGGTGGGCGGCGATGATGTCGCCGAGGTGACGATCTGGGCGCGAACGTCCACCGATCAAGGTGACAGCGACGCGGCCGAGGAGGGACCGGTCACCGCGACCGAGGCGCCATCCGCGACGGACGAGACCGTCGACGTGGCGGGGATCGAGTGGCGGGCGCGGTCGATCGTGGACGATGACGGTGTCGTGTTCGCGCATTGGCTCGAACGCGACGTCAACGGTCGCATCGTGATGCTGGAGACGATCGGCGAGCGCGATGTGCTCATCGCGCTCGCAGCGGGTCTCGTGCCGGTTCCCGATGATGACTTCGATGTTGCGCGGCTCTCGATCGACGACGGCGAGTTCGTGACGGTGGCGAAGTTGGATGAGGTGGAGGTCGTCGCGCATGGTGTCAATGGCGTGTATTGCGTGCGCATCATCGCCCCCAACGGTTCCGCCTCGGGGTCGTGTAGTGCGCGGACCGAGCCGCGCACTCCGGTGGTTGCCGTGATCAGCGGTATCGGTCCGGATGGTTCGTTCACGGCCGGTGTCGCCGAAGCCGACGTCGCTCGGATCGAGTTCGTCACCGACGGCGGCGACAGCATCGCCGTCGAACCCGCCGAGCTGTCGGGAACGTTCGAGCACCGCTTCTGGATCACCGCCGAATCGGTTGCCTTCGAGCGATCCGGCATCGAGCTGGCGCACATCACCTATGACAACGGTACGACGACGACCGCGCAGACCTCTGCTGTGGGCTGGCGCTGGGTTCTCGCCGCCGAAGGCGAGCAGCCGCAGAACGACGATGCCGATCCGGCGGCCCCGCCCGATCCCGGTGCTGAGCCTCCCGCCGATCTGGCGGCGGCGTTGGTCGGATGGAACTGGGAGTTCGCGGGAATCGGTCGTGTCTGCGGCGACGTGTGGTGGCAGCAGCAACAGCTCAACCAACGCCGATGCACGCAGGTGGTGGTCGATCCACAAGGCATCCCGGTCAGCTACGACCCGCTCGATCGTCGCGTCACACGAGAGCGCCGCGAGGGGACTGAACCGGTCGCGTTCACGCTGTCCGAGGAGTACATCGATGCGTCACTGCTGGCTGCCGGCCCCGACGACGTCGTGTACTTCGCGCTCGACAACGACTGGCCGTCGCCATCGGACGTGATCGCAGTATCGCTCACAGCCGGTGACACCGGCCGCCTGATCGAACGCTTCTCAGCGCTGCTACCGATCTTCGATGCGGACGTCTTGGCGGCCCCGACCGGCCTCGTCGTCAGCGGCTGGTACGACCAGGGCCCTCGCCCATCATTGGACGCGCCTCCTGTCGTGACGTGGGTCAGCCGAGACGGTGACACCCCGTCGCCGATTCCGCTGGGTGCATTCGACGACGCCAACAACCTCGTTCAGGCCCACAACTGGCAATGGAGAATCGATGACCGCCAGGTCATCGCCGAACAGCCCGGGATGAGTGCGGTGATGCCGACCTTCGACGGCGGATTCATCGCGACGTACTCCGAAACCACCGGTGGCATGCGTACCGAGCTCATCCGCGGCTGGCGCGACGGGACCGTCGAATACGTCGAGCTGCCCCTGGATTGGACCGCTCTCGACGGGCAACTGGTGCTCGAGCCACAAGGCACCCTACTCGTGCCCAACGGCGACCGGTTCGCCCGACTCGCCCCGTTCGAGCACCCAGCGACCGGCTGGGACCCCGATCTGCGGATCGACATAGACGCCGGCACAGTGACACCAGTCGGCCTCGACGACTACCTCGACACTATTGACTGGCCCATCTCTGGCCAGTCGCACGTGTGGCCGTGGGGCACCAGCCCGATCACCTTCGCGAACGCAGTCGCTGGTCCACCGTCGTCGCCAGCAGAGCTACGAACGATCCACCAAGAATCCGTCGAAGACTCGATCGTCGTCGTGACCGTGACGACCGAAGGATTCCTCGACGACTCAGGACACGGCACACGTCTCGTCATGCGCATCTCCCTGGACCAACCGGGCTTCCGCATCGAGCGCATCGACTGGGCCAGCGCATGCCAACCCAACCGTGGCCACCAGGACTACCAGGCCAGCCCCTGCAGGTAACCCGCTCGAGCCAAGGGGCACCTTGCGCGCCCGAGCCGGAGACGATCAGAACGACGCAACCAAGCCTCTCAACATCGAGCGCATAGCCGGCAGGGAGGATGTTGGTGGGTGCACCGGGCGTGCGTGGGCCTCGATCACCGTTGGGGTTGCTGCGTAGGTTCGGCGTCGTTCCCGACCTGGTCTGACTCGCGAACCGGCTGACGCTCGGCTGTCTTTCGAATGACCGGTCGGCCGTGTTCGGGAACGGCACCCACCGGTCGGGCGACGACTGTGATCGAGGACTGCGCCAACAGCTCTCGCAGCTGATGTCGCCGTCCCGGCAGGTGCGTGCCAACCCTGACTCCTTCAACGTGAAAGGGATGGCAATGACCATCGTAGAGAACCCCACGATCACCGTCACCGGCGGTGTCGACACCCACCTCGAGTTCCACGTCGCAGCTGCGATCGACGCGAACGGAGGTGTGCTCGGCGTCGAGACGTTCGACACCACCGTCGGCGGTTTCCGCCGCCTCGTCGCCTGGCTGGCTGGCTTCGGCACCATCAGCATGGTCGGTGTCGAGGGCACCGGCTCCTACGGTGTCGGGCTCGCTCGACACCTCACCGGCAAGGGCATCAACGTGGTCGAGGTCGACCGCCCCAACCGTCAGGCCCGTCATCGGGCCGGCAAGTCCGATGCCATCGACGTGATCGCCGCAGCGCGTGCTGCGAGGTGCCCGGGGTGGGAGTCGAACCCACACTCCACCGGAGTGGAAGGGGGGTTTAAGCCCCCCGCGTCTACCAGTTCCGCCACCCGGGCG
>NZ_JASJCS010000010.1 GCF_030065885.1 Ilumatobacter sp.
ACCGCACGCACCGGCACCCACCCCGACACCGGCCAACCCGCCACCCCCGACGACATCACCCAACTCCAAGCCGAACTCGACACCGCCACCACCACCGCCGCGGTTGCGGGCGACGCCCTGAACGACGCCGCGGCGACCGTGGCCGGCGTCGATCGCTCCTCGCTCGAATCGCGGATCACCGACGCGGAGCTCGAGCTGCGGATCGCCGAGGCGGTCGAGGGTGAGACGCTCGCCGGCGAGCCGGTGACCGACCTCGAGCAGGAGCTCGCTGCGGCACGCGACGCGCTCGCCACGGCCGAACTCGAGCTCAGCTCGTCGCAGTTCGCGACGGGAGCGTGGCTGCCGATGAGCGAGGTCGCCTTCGTCCCCGAGTTGCCCGTCGTCGTGCAGCAGGTCGCCGTGACCACCGGCGCTCGGCCCGACGGCACGCTCCTGACGGTGTCGGCCAACGATCCGGTCGTGAGGACCGAGGTGTCGGCGAGCGATCGCGACCTCCTCACCGTCGGGACCGCCGCCCAGATCATCGACGAGTCGTCCGGCGCGGTGTACCCAGCACGCGTCGCAGCGATCGGGGCCGGCACCGGGCAGGTCGACACGCTGGGCGATCTCGTCGAGGTGTTGCTGGAACCCGACACCCCGTTCCCCGCCGATGCGCTCGGCCGCAACGTCCGCGTCGACGTCGAGATCGCGACCACCGGTGCATCCGTTCTCCTCGTGCCGGCCGCCGCGTTGTCGACGTCGATGACCGGCGTCACGACCGTCGAGGTCGAGCACGCCGAGGGGTCGTCACGCGTCGTCGAGGTCGACACCGGGCTGGCCGCGAACGGCCTCGTGGAGGTGGCGCCGCAACAGGCAGGTGAGTTGGCAGAGGGTGATCTGGTCATCGTCGGACGTGCGGCGTCGTTCGCACCATGAGGTGGTTGCGGACCATGAGGCGGTGGTGTCGTTGACCACCCCGACCACGGCCGTGTCACTTCGCGAGGTGAGCCGCGTGTTCCCCGGCGAGCCTCCGACGCACGCGTTGACCGACGTCGACCTGGACATCCACCACGGTGACTGGATCTCGATCGTCGGTCCGTCCGGCTCGGGCAAGTCGACGTTGCTCAACGTGCTCGGGCTGCTGGACCGCCCGACGTCGGGTTCGTACCTGCTCGGTGGCGACGAAGTCGCCTCTCTCGGCGAGGACGAGCGGGCCGCCGTCCGTGCCCACCGGGTCGGCTTCGTGTTCCAGTCCTTCCATCTGCTCCCGCGACGCAGCGCCATCGAGAACGTGATGTTGGCCGACACGTATCGGGGGGTGTCCCGCGCGCAGCGCCGCCGCCGCGCCCGCGAGGTGCTCGAGGCCGTCTCGCTCGGCGACCGGATCCACGCACGGCCCGGCACGCTGTCGGGGGGCGAGCGGCAGCGCGTCGCAATCGCTCGCGCCATCGTCGGCCGGCCCGACGTCCTCCTGGCCGACGAGCCGACCGGCAACCTCGATTCCCACACGACGCAGTCGATCCTCGACCTGCTGGGCGAGCTCAACGCCGGTGGGCTGACGCTCGCCGTCGTGACCCACGACATCGGCGTCGCCGAGCGCGCGACGCGCGTCGTCGAGGTGCTCGACGGCGTGCTCACCGAACGACCTCGGGCGGCCTCGCCCAGCGAGGGCGCCGAGCTGCTGCACACCGGGGCGTCGACATGAGTCGGCGCGGTCAGGCACGGGGCCGATTCGGGCCCACGGACGTGGTCGCCGAGATCACGATGTCGATCCTCGAGCGGCCGACGCGCACGGTGTTGACCACGCTCGGCACCGTGCTCGGCGTCGCCGCACTCGTCGCGACGTTGGGACTCGCCCAGACGGCCGGCGGACAGATCATCTCCCGCTTCGACGAGCTCGAGGCGACTCAGGTTCGGCTGGTACCGGCCGACGAGGGCGTCCGCGGTCCGAACGGTGAGTCGACGCCGATCCCGGTCGGCGCGCCCCGACGGCTCGAGCGCCTGAACGGCGTGCGCGCCGCTGGCACCCTCTCGACCCTCGACGTCGGCGATGTCGGGGTGCGGGCGACGAACGTGCGCGATCCGCTGGCGTCCACGATCGTCGACGTGCCGATCATGGCGGCCTCGCCCGGCGCGTTCCCGGCGGCGCGCGCCTCGGTCGTCGCGGGGAGGAGCTTCGACGTGGGCCATGTCGAGCGCCTCGACCGCGTGGCGGTGGTGGGCGTCGGCGCCGCCGAACGCCTGGGCATCCACGGCGTCGACCGTTCACCCGCCGTCTTCGTCGGCGAGGACCCGTTCGTCGTGATCGGGATCATCGACGGCTCGGTCCGCGTCCCGAGCCTCTCCAACTCGATCGTCATCACCGAATCGGTGGCGAGCCGGTTGCTCCTGCTCGACTCGGCGCAAGAAGTCGTGATCGACGTCGAGGTCGGGGCCGCCGCCCTGATCGGGCAGCAGGGCCCGATCGCCGTGGCCCCCAACGATCCGCAACTCGTCCGCGCGCTCGTGCCGCCCGCACCGGAGGACGTCCGCGCCCGTGTGGCCGAGGACGTCCGCTCACTCTTCCTCGTTCTCGGCGCGGTCTCTGTGCTGGTGGGCGCGATCGGGATCGCCAACGTCACGCTCGCCTCGGTCATCGAGCGCACCGGCGAGATCGGCGTCCGTCGGGCGCTCGGTGCGACGCGCGGACACATCCGCATCCAGTTCATGGGCGAGGCGGCGATGCTGGGGGCGATCGGGGGCGTGGTCGGGACCGCGGTCGGGGTCATGACGATCGTTGCGACGTCCGCCGCTCGCGGTTGGACGCCGATGCTCGACGTACGCATCCCGCTCACCGCCCCACTGATCGGGCTGGTCGTGGGCCTCGTGGCCGGCACGTACCCGGCGAGCAAGGCAGCCAGGCTCGAGCCCGTCGATGCGCTGCGCACCGCGCAGTAGCGGCGCGTTCGCTCAGGGAACTGCGACACCCTCCAGCGCGGCCCGTAGGCCGTCGAGGTCGTCGGAGCCGAAGACGATGCGCGATCCCGTCGCGACGTAGACGAGGTCGAGGTTGACGCCGGCCGCCGCGACCCGGCCGGCGAGCTCGGCCAGCTCACCGGGACGGTCCTGCGCCTCGACCACGACCACCTCTCGCTCACGCGTGATCGACACGCTGTGCACGACGGCGAGCGCGTGACGTACGGCCTCGGGGTGCGGCACGAGGATGTGCAGCTCGGCCTTCTGGCCCTTCCCCAGGTGCGTCGCCGCGGCGATGTTGACGCCGGCGTCGCTCAGCAGCGTGGCGACGTGGGCCAGCGCCCCCGGCTTGTTGTCGTCGAGTTCGATGACCATGTCGGTCGTCGTCATGGATTGGCACTCCCTGTTCGATCGGCGTCATTCATGGTCGCACACTCGGTGTCGCATCGATCACGTCGGGCGGCGTCCTGCCACGCCGACGTTCTCGGCGAGACGGTCGGCGAACGTCCGCAGCAGCTTCCAGCCGAGACCCGGCACCTCGTCGACCGCTTCGCGCAGGGCCTCCTGCGGCAGCACGAGGACCTCGACCGGCGTCGCCGCCGTGACCGTCGCGATGTGGTCGCGATGGAGCAGCAGGCCGAGCTCACCCACGAAGTCGCCGCGCTCCAACGTGGCGACCCTCCGGCCTCGGCGCCGCACCACCACGCTGCCGGCCACGACGACGTACGCCTCACGCGACGCCTGACCTTCGGCGAACAGGACGTCGTCGGGCTCGAGCAACTCGAGCCGCGTCGAGCGTGCCAGGTGGCGGAGCTCGCGCTTGGAGCAGTCGGCGAACAGCGGGAGCGCAGCAAGGTGCTCGACCTGGGCGGCGATCGCGAGCCGGCCGGTCGGCCGGCCCTCGTCGGGGAACGGGGGCAGCACGCGGCTCACGGCGTCGCTCCGGCCCGTACCAGCGCACCCATCAGTCGGTGCCCAGCGCTCCCCACGAGCCGGTGACGACGGGGGTCATCCGGCGGGCGATCTCGATGCCGCCGACCCGGAGCGTCAGCGTCGCGTCGAGGTGGTCGGCGAACTCGGCGATCGGCTCGGTGCCGCCCGCCATGTCGGTGTCCCACCAGTCCTGCTCGACGTCGAGATCGACGCGGTGGACCTCCTTCTCGAGCCGGCGGTCGATCGTGCCCGGCTCGGTCACGGTGACCTCGTCGACGAAGCGGAACGCCACCGGTTGCGGTCGCACCGGCGCATCGTGCTCGTCGCGGGGCTCGACCACGACCTCCTCGCGAACGACGTGGCCGATCGCCGGGTCGTCCTGGGCGATGTCCAGCTCGTACGACACGACGAGGCAACGCTCGCCGGGCCGATTCGGCACACGTTCGACCGAGAGCTCGGGTTGGAGGATCCCCACCACGACACGATCATCCCGCCCGTCACCACGCTCCGACTAGAGCCTTCGGTCCCGTGATCGCACGCGATCCCGTGACGTGTGACCGGCAGCCGTGCTCCAACCGGCCGAAGGAGCCCTATGAGCCCTCGAGGACGGGTGCGATCCGCTCGGGGGCCGGGTCGAGCCGGTAGAGCGGCGCCAGCGAGCCGTCTTCGGGCCGCAGGTACAGCGACTCCTCGAAGAGCGCCGGGATCAGCACGTCGTCGCCGGTCCAGACCGGGTCGAGCTGGCACTCGACGTCGTCGTCGAAACGAGGCGTGATGCCCTCACCGGTGGCCATCCAGTTGCCGGAGCACTCGTCGACGAGCAGCAGACCGCGCTGGCCGAACTCGACCATCGAGCCGCCCGACGACCACCGGCCCGCCAGGTCCTCGGCCTCGACCACCGGCAGCGAGTCGAACGCCAGCGAGCGGATGGTGTGATCGTCGCCCTCGAGCGTCATGGCGGCGCCGTCGATGCTGACCTTGCCGCTCTCGATCACCGTGGCCGACTCACAGCCTGCGTCGTCGGTGGCCGACCAGTCGATCGTCAACCGCTGCGACGCCGTGTCGAAGCTCCAGTCACCTCGCGCCGTGCCGCACGGCGAGCCGCTGCGCAGGCCGCCGGCACCGAACAGCACGTAAGTCGGGAGCTGTCCGACCTCGTTCGCCGGGGCCTCGCCGTCGACCTCGATGACGGCCCACGAGTGGCCGCCCAGCTCATCGCTGAGGTCGGATGGGCGCTGGAACCACCAGATGGCCACGCCCAGGAGCCCCACCAGGCCGAGGAGCAGCAACGTCCGGGCGGAGTTGCCGATCGGTGCTCGAATGGGCGCGCCGACGTGGTCGAGCGGACCGGCATCGGGCTCGAGCAACGGGTCGGTCAGCGGGCGTTCGGGCGGCAACGCCATCACGATCAGCGTGCCACCGATCGGCGACCAAGGGGCATCACCCGCCCGACACCAGGCCAGCCCGTCCGGCCTCGCGCGGCCCGACGCCGGCACCGCCCGGCAGCAGGCCCGAACGCTCGGGTCCTTGTGCTCTGCCCACCACGCTGCGCGCTTGGAACACTGGACGCGGTGAAGGCCGAGATCGATCCCGACGTGGTCGCGACCCTCCGCGGTCGCAGCCTGCTCACGACGCACGACTGGACGACCGCTGAGCTCGACGCCGCGCTGGCGGTCGCCGATCGCTTCCAGCAGCTCGATCGGTCGGGCCGGCCGGCGGCGCTGCTCCCGAACGAGCTCGCCTACGCGCTGTTCTTCGACAACTCGACACGGACGAAGTCGGCGTGGGCCGGCGCTGCAGCGCGCCTGGGTATGCAACCCGTGATCGTCGACGGCACGTCGACGCAGGTGTCGCACGGCGAGACCGCAGCCGAGACCGGGGCGATGCTGGGGATGAACGCCCATGCGCTGGGCGTTCGCCACGACCTGATCCTCGGCGAGGGCAACGTCTTCATGCGCGAGATCCAGCGCGGCATCGACGACTACCTGGCCGCCACGGACGACGAGCGGTGCGTCCCGATCGTCAACCTGCAGTGCGACGTCGACCACCCGACCCAGACCCTGGCCGACCTGCTCTGGCTGCGCGAGCACTTCGGCGGCGACATCGCCGGCAAGCGGATCGCGGTCTCGTGGGCGTACTCCCCGAGCTATGCCAAACCGCTGTCGGTGCCCCAGGGCCTCGTGTCGCTGCTGCCCCGCTTCGGTGCCCACGTGACGCTCGCCCATCCCGAGGGCTACGACCTCCTGCCCGATCCGCTCCGCTGGGCGCACGAGGGTGCGGTCGCCTCCGGCGGGACGTTCACCGTCACCGACGACATGGACGCCGCGTTCGAGGGGGCCGACGCGGTGTACCCCAAGTCGTGGGGGCCGCAGGCGCTGATGTTCGAACGGGTCGCTGCCAACCAGGCCCACGACATCGCCGCGCTGCACGACATCGAAGAGCGCGCCCTCGCGCTCAACGCCAAGCACCGCAGGTGGATCTGCGACGAGCGGCGCATGGCGCTCACCGACGACGCCCTCTACCTGCACTGCCTGCCCGCCGACATCGGCGACGAGGTCGAACCGTCCGTGATGGACCGATTCCGCACCGCGGTCGCCGAGGAGGCCAACAAGAAGCTCTACGTGATCATGGCGTTGCTCGCCGTCGCAAAGGTCGACGACCTCGCGGACCGCCTCGCCGCTGCGTAGCGCGAAAGGAGATCCCCATGTCGCTCGACGAGAAGCTCGACCACGTGCTCGACGATCGGGTGGCCGAGCTGGCCGCCCGGTACCTGCCGCTCGCGGTCGAGATCCTGCGCGAGGCCGTGCGGATCCCGGCCGACCAGGTCGACCGGCCCGAGGACGCCGGCGGCGATCCGGCCGCAGGGTTGTCGAACCACGAGCGGATGCGGCTCGAGATGCTGCGTGACCGGATCATCGAGATCGGCGCCGTGCGCGACGCGGCGGACGTCGGCTTCGACGACTTCGGCAACCTCGTCTGGGTCGTCGAGGACGACGACGGCGTGCCGTCGGCCGACAAGAAGGTCATCTACCTCGACGGTCACTCCGACACCGTGCAGGCGTTGCGCGACCAATGGCACGAGAAGCTGAACGGCGCCGTCGACCCCTACGACGGGCTCGTCGACGCGGAGCGCCTCGACCGCGATGCCGTGCGGGCCGAGCTCGGCTACCTCCCGCCCGACGACGAATGGGAGCACCTCCTGTTCGGCCGGGGCACGGCCGACCAGCTGGCCGGCGTGATCTCGCAGATCATCGCCACCAAGATCCTGCTCGAGCTGGCACCCGAGGGCGCGCTGCGCGGCACCATCGTCCGTTCGTATGCGACGGTCGCCGAGGAGGACAACGACGGTGGCGGCCCCCGCTACGTCGTGAGCAAGGTGCTGCCGGGTGCCTCGCCCGAGCTGGTGCCCGATGTCGTGATCTTCACCGAGGGCACCGGCGACAATCAGAAGGGCGCACTGGGGATCTACCGCGGGCAGCGCGGGCGGATGCAGATCGAGGTCACGGTCACCGGCCGCTCGTGCCACGGATCGATGCCCCACCTCGGCCTCAACCCGCTCGAGTTCGGCGCCCGGATCCTCGTCGAGGCCACCGAGCAGGCCGAGATCGACGGCTTCGCCGACCACGCGTTCCTCGGCGCCGGCACCCGGACGGCCTCGTGGGCCGTGCTCGACACGCCGAGCGACTGCGCCGTGCCCGATCGCTTCACGTTCCGCTTCGACCGTCGCCTCACCGTCGGCGAGACGCCCGAGCTGGCGCTCGACGAGGTGGCCCGGCTCGACGCCGTGACCGCTGCCCGAGATGCCGGCCTGACGGTCGACATCACCGTGCCCGTGTACGAGCAGCCGACGCACACCGGCTACGTGCTGGGCAACGACCAGATCTATCCCGGCTGGGAGACACCGGAGGATCACCCGGCGATCACAGCCGCCGTCGAGGCCTACCGGCGCGTCGTCAGCCCGCGGATCGACGAGCCGGCCGGTGGCGCCACCGCCGGGGCGCGACGGAGCGAGCCGCGCGTCGACCGATGGGTGTTCTCGACCGACGGCGTCGGGTTCCCCGTGCCCGCCGACGCCGACGAGATCGACGTGCCGGCATCGAAGGCGTGGGTCACGTCCGGCGACATGAAGCATCCCGCGATGTTCGGCATCGGTGCCGGCGTCGAGCAGAACACGCACCGGATCGGCGAGAACATCGACCGGCGTGAGCTCGAGCATGCGATCGCGGTGCTGGCCCGGTTCCCGAGCCTCTTCTCGGCCGCCTGAAGGACCGTCGGGATGCGGATCGTCGCTGCGCTCGGTGGGAACGCACTCCTCAAGCGCGGCGAGCGACCCGACAGCGACATCCAGGAGCACAACGTCGCCGAGGCGGTGGCCGCGCTGGCGCCGCTCGCCGGCGAGCACGAGCTGATCGTCACCCACGGCAACGGTCCGCAGATCGGTGTGCTCGCGATCGAATCGGCCGACGACCGCCAGCTCACCCACCCGTACCCGCTCGACACGCTCGGCGCCGAGACCCAGGGCCTGATCGGCTACTGGCTCTCCCAGGAGCTGCACAACCGGCTCCCGGAACGCGACGTCGCAGCCGTCGTCACCCAGACGCTGGTCGATGTGGACGATCCTGCGTTCGATCGGCCGACCAAGTTCGTCGGTCCGGTCTACGACGCAGGCACTGCGGCCGGCCTGGCCGACGAGCGTGGGTGGACGATCGCCGCCGACGGAGACCGGTGGCGGCGCGTCGTCGCCTCGCCCGAGCCGATCGAGATCGTCGAGACCGGTGTCGTGCGCGGCCTCATGGATGCCGGTGTCGTGGTCGTGTGCGCCGGGGGCGGCGGGGTGCCCGTCGTGCGGACGCCAAGCGGTACGTTGCGCGGCGTCGAGGCCGTCATCGACAAGGACCTGACGAGTGCGCTCCTCGCCATCGAGCTCGGCGCCGATGCGTTCCTCGTGCTCACCGACGTCGACGGGGTCTACCGGGACTTCGACACCCCGACGGCGTCGCTGATCGAGCGCACCACGCCGGCGGACCTGCGGGCCCTCGGTTTCCCCGACGGCTCGATGGGGCCCAAGGTGGAAGCGGTCTGCCGCTTCGTCGAACGAGCCGGTGGTGTGGCCGCGATCGGTGCGCTCACCGACGCGCCGGGCATGCTCGCCGGTGAGCGTGGCACCCGGGTGCAGCCGGACTGAGCCCGGAACCCCGCAACGACCGCCCGACAGCCGCTCGCCTCGGCGACGGGTGCGAGACTGGCGCATGGACGTGACCGCCGACGAGCTGGCTGCCTCGGTCGCCGAGCTGGTCCGCATCCCGAGCGTCAACCCGTTGCACGCCGGACCCGTCGCCCGGGCCGCCGACGCCGTCGGCGAGCGGCCACTCGCCGAGCACGTCGCCGGCGAGCTCGAGCAGCTCGGTGCGTCGGAGGTCGTCCTCGACGACGTCGTCGACGGGCGCCCCAACGTCTACGGCTTCTTCCAGGGGAGGTCCGATCGACTGGCCGTCGTCGACGTGCACCTCGACACCGTCACCGTCGAGCACATGACCGACCCGCCGTTCGACGGCCGGATCGAGGACGACCGGGTGTGGGGCCGTGGCGCCCTCGACACGAAGGCCACGATGGGGGTGCTGCTGGCACTGCTCGAATCGTGGCGACGCACCGGTGCGAGGCCCGAACCGACGCTGCTGGTCGTCGGTTCGATCGCCGAGGAGGCCGGCGGGCTGCTCGGCGCGACGCAGCTTCGACCGTGGGCCGACGCCCGCGGCCTCGAGATCGACCAGATGGTCGTGGCCGAGCCGACCCGGCTGGCGCCGATCCACGGCCACAAGGGAGGCACCTCCTTGCGGGTGACCTCGATCGGGCGAGCGGCCCACAGCGCACTCCCCCACCTCGGCGAGAACGCGATCGACGCGATGATGCCGGTGGTCGCCGCGCTGCAAGCCGAACACCGGCGGCTCCAGTCCGAGCCGCCGACGACCGAGCTCGGCACCGGCACGCTGTCGGTCACCACGATCCGGGCCGGTTCGGGCGGCAACGTGATCCCCGACCGGTGCACGATCGGCGTCGGGCGGCGAACGGTGCCGGGCGAGGACCCCCACGAGGAGTTCGAACGCATCGCCGCAATCGCCCGTGCGGCGTGCCCGCTCCCGACCGAGATCGAGTCGGTCTACCCGCCCGACGCCGACGGCCGGTACGGCGCCGCCGCCTTCTACCAACCCGCCGACACACCGCTGATACGACTGCTCGCCGGCGCCGCCGGCACCGCCCCCGCCGTTGCGCCGTTCGGCACCAACGCCCTCCGGTACGGCGGCTTCGCCCGCGAGCTGGCGGTGTTCGGCCCCGGCTCGATCGACGACGCCCACCAGGCCACCGAGTGCGTCGCGATCGCCGATCTCGTCACGACGGCCGAGGTCTACGAGGCCTGGCTCGACCCGGCCTGAACCGCGACCCCACCCGAGCGTCCGCACCGAGCCATCCACGGCGAGCTGTCCGCGCCCGAGCCATCCACGCCGAGCCATCCACGGCGAGCTGTCCGCGCCCGGCGCCGAAACCGACCCGACGCCGATCTCGCATTCTTCTTGCGAACATGTAGATATCTTTATATACTTCTGGAATGCAGCTCCCTGCGGACACCATGCTCACGGCGCTCCGTGCGGTCGGCGAAGAGACGCGCCTGCGCATCGTGTCGTTGCTCCAGCACGGCGAGCTCACCGTCTCCGACCTGACCGACATCCTCGGGCAGTCCCAGCCCCGCATCTCGCGCCACCTCAAGCTGCTCGCCGAAGCGGGCGTCGTCGACAAGCACCGCGAAGGCACGTGGGCGTTCTTCGAGCTCGCCACGCACGGCGCGATCGGCGAGCTGATCGGTGACGTGCTCGCCCACACCGACGACCACGACCCCGTCCTGGCGGCCGACCTCGACCGCCTCGCCGTGGCTCGCCAGCGCCGTGCCTCACAGGCCCAGGAGTACTTCACCGCGGTCGCCGAACGCTGGGACGAGGTCCGGTCGCTGCACGCCGCCGACGAGACCGTCGAGGCCGCGATGGACGAGATGCTCGGCGGCACCGACTACCGGACCGTGCTCGATCTCGGCACCGGTACCGGGCGGATGCTGCAGCTGTTCGGCGACGACCCCGCCGTCACGCGGGCGGTCGGGCTCGACAGCAGCCATTCGATGCTCGCCGTCGCCCGCGCCAACCTCGAACGCAGCGAGGTCCGGCGCGTCGACCTCCGCCAGGGCGATGTGTACAGCCCACCGTTCGAGCCCGAATCGTTCGACCTGGTCGTCATCCATCAGGTGCTCCACTTCCTCGACGACCCGGGCCGCGCGGTGCGCGAGGCCGCCCGCCTGCTGTCACCGAACGGGAAGCTCCTCATCGTCGACTTCGCGCCGCACGCGCTCGAGTTCCTGCGAACCGATCACGCTCACCGGCGGCTCGGGTTCGCGAGCGAGGTCGTCGATGCGTGGCTCGAGCAGGCGGGCCTCGAGGTCACCGCCAGCCGCACCATCGCACCGGTCAACGGCGACTCGCCCGACGCGACGTCCGGGGAATGGCTGACCGTGTCGCTCTGGCTCGCGAGCGACCGGCGCGAGGCCGACACCGATGAGGCCGCTACGGAGACGGAGGTCGAGGCATCGTGGAACTGAACGTCAGCTTCGAGGTCTTCCCGCCGAAGACCGATGCCGGGCTGCGGACCCTGGCCGACACGTCGGCGCGGCTCGCTGTGGCACGGCCCGATTTCGTGTCGGTCACCTACGGCGCGGGTGGCTCGCAGCGCGACAGGTCGTTCGCGGCGATCGAGGCGGTCGCGTCGAGCGGCGACCACACGATCGCCGGGCACCTCACGTGCGTCGGCCAGTCGCGCGCCGACGTCGACGACGTCATCGCCCACTACGAGGGGCTCGGTGTCCGCCACGTCGTCGCGCTGCGCGGCGATCCACCGACCGGCATCGACGCCCCCTACCACCCGCATCCCGACGGCTACACCTCGACCGCCGAGCTCGTCGCGGCCATCAAGCACCGGGCCGGCTTCGAGGTCTCGGTGTCGGCCTACCCCGAGCGGCACCCGCAATCGCCGAGCGACGACCACGATCTCGACATCCTCGCCGAGAAGGTCGCAGCCGGCGCCGACCGTGCGATGACGCAGATGTTCTTCGACAACGGTTGCTTCCTCCGCCTGCGCGACCGCGTCGCCGCCCGAGGCATCGACGTGCCGCTCGTTCCGGGCATCTTCCCGATCCACTCGTATCCGACGGTCGCCCGATTCGCCCGGCGCTGCGGCGCCACGATGCCGCTCTCGATCGCCAAGCGCTTCTGCGGTCTCGACGACGACCCGACGTCCACCCACGAGGTGGCCGCCGACCTCGCCGCCGAGCAGATCGCCGACCTCGCCGCCCGCGGCGTGCGCGACGTCCACCTCTACACCCTCAACAAGGCCGACCTCGCCCTCGCCGTGTGCGAGCGCCTCGGCCTGCTCACACCCCACATCGCATGAAGAACCACCACACCCTCCACCACGCCGCCGCCGAGCGCATCCTCGTGATCGACGGTGCCGCAGGCACCGAGATCCAGGCACTCGACCTCACCGAGGACGACCTGCGCGGCGAGCGCTTCGCCGACCACCCGCAGTCGCTGGCCGGCAACAACGACCTGCTCGTCCTCACGCAGCCCGACGCGGTGCGAACACTGCATCGCCACTACCTCGACGCGGGCGCCGACATCCTGGCGACCAACACGTTCTCGTCGACGACGGTCGCCCAGCGCGAGTACGGGCTCGACGACCCGGCGCTGATCGACGAGATGAACCGCGCCGGGGCACGCCTCGCGCGCGAGCAGGCCGACGTCGCCGAGCGACGCGACGGCAGGCACCGGTTCGTCGCCGGTTCGATCGGCCCGACCAACGTCACGCTGTCGCTGTCGCCGCGCGTCGAGGACCCCGGCTACCGGGCCCTCACGTTCCGCCGGCTCGCCGAGTCGTACGGTCAGCAGATCGCCGGCCTGGTCGCCGGCGGCGCCGACCTGCTGCTCGTCGAGACCATCTTCGACACGCTCAACGCCAAGGCGGCGATCTGGGCGGCCCGGCGACACGCCGCGGCGACCGGCATCACGACACCGCTGATGATCTCGGGCACGATCACCGACCGCTCCGGCCGCACCCTCTCGGGTCAGACCGTCGACGCGTTCTGGCAGTCGGTCCGCCACGCCGACCCGGTCTCGGTCGGCCTCAACTGCGCGCTCGGTGGCGCCGAGATGCGCCCGTACATCCGCGAGCTCGCGGGCCTCGCCGACACGCTCGTGTGCGCCTACCCGAACGCCGGGCTGCCCAATGCGCTCGGCTGCTACGACGAGACACCCGAGCAGACCGCCGCGGTGCTCGGCGAGTTCGCACGCGAGGGGTACGTCAACATCGCGGGCGGCTGCTGCGGCACCACCCCGGCCCACATCGAGGCGATCGCAGCCGCGGTCGACGGCGTCGCCCCGCGCCGGCCGGCCGAGCGCCGACGCACGTTGCAGCTCTCGGGGCTCGAGAGCTTCACGCTCACCGACGACATCCCGTTCGTCAACGTCGGCGAGCGCACCAACGTCACCGGTTCCGCGAAGTTCCGCCGGCTGATCACCGACGGCGAGTTCGCCGAGGCGCTCGACGTCGCCCGCCAGCAGGTCGAGAACGGCGCGCAGGTCATCGACGTCAACATGGACGAGGGCCTGCTCGACTCGGCCGAGGCGATGACGACCTTCCTCAACCTGATCGCCGCCGAGCCCGACATCGCCCGGGTGCCGATCATGCTCGACTCGTCGAAGTTCGAGGTGATCGAGGCGGGTCTCGAGTGCGTGCAGGGCAAGGCGGTCGTGAATTCGATCTCGCTCAAGGAGGGTGAAGAGGCCTTCCTCGCCCAGGCGCGGGTCTGTCGCGACCACGGCGCCGCGGTCATCATCATGGCGTTCGACGAGCAGGGCCAGGCCGACACCGCCGAGCGCAAGATCGAGATCTGCAGCCGCGCCCACGAGCTGCTGACGACCGAGCTCGACTTCCCGCCCGAGGACATCATCTTCGACCCCAACATCTTCGCGGTCGCCACCGGCATCCCCGAGCACGACCGCTACGGACTCGACTTCGTCGAGGCCGCCGCCGAGCTGCGCCGCCGCTTCCCCACCTCGAACGTCTCGGGCGGCGTGTCGAACCTGTCGTTCGCGTTCCGCGGCAACGACCGCGTCCGCGAGGCGATGCACTCGGTCTTCCTGTTCCACGCCATCGAGGCGGGGATGCGCCTGGGCATCGTCAACGCCGGGCAGCTCGCCGTGTACGAGCAGATCGACCCGGCGCTGCGCGAGCTGTGCGAGGACGTGGTGCTCGCCCGCCGGCCCGACGCCGCCGAGCGCCTGCTCGAGGCGGCGACCAGCTACGTCGGCGAGCGCGATCAGGGCGACGACGCACCCGCCCTCGAATGGCGCGAGTGGGACATCGACCGGCGGCTCGAGCACGCACTCGTCAACGGCATCACCGAGTTCATCGTCGAGGACGTCGAGGCGGCCCGGCAGCACCTCGAGTCACCGGTGGCGGTCATCGAGGGTCCGCTGATGGACGGGATGAACGTCGTCGGCGACCTGTTCGGCTCGGGTCGGATGTTCCTCCCGCAGGTCGTCAAGTCGGCACGGGTGATGAAGCAGGCGGTCGCATACCTGACCCCGTTCCTCGAGGCCGAGCGCGAGGCGCAGATCGCGAACGGTGACGTCGCGGCGCCGTCGACGAACGGCACGGTCGTGCTCGCCACGGTCAAGGGCGACGTGCACGACATCGGCAAGAACATCGTCGGTGTCGTCCTCGGCTGCGCCAACTACGAGATCGTCGATCTCGGCGTCATGGTCCAGGCCCAGACGATCCTGGACACCGCCCGCGAGCACGACGCCGCCGTGATCGGCCTCTCCGGGCTGATCACGCCCTCGCTCGACGAGATGGTCAACGTCGCGAGCGAGATGGACCGGCAGGGATTCGACATCCCGCTCCTCGTGGGCGGCGCGACGACGAGCCGCATCCACACCGCGCTCCGCGTCACGCCCGCCTACCGGGGCGGACCGGTGGTGCACGTCGCCGATGCCAGCCGGGCAGCCGGCGTCATCTCGAAGCTGCTGTCCGCCGACCAGCGCGGCGACTTCCTGTCGGACCTCGACAGCGAGTACCGCCGGGTCATCGAGGCACACGAACGCGCCGAGATCGAGCGCAACCGGCTGACCATCGACGAAGCCCGACGGAACGCGCCCGACCTCCGATTCGACCCGTCGACGGTCGTCGCACCGACGTTCGTCGGTGCACAGACGCTCGACGGCATCGACGTCGGCGAGCTCGTGCCGTACATCGACTGGACGCCGTTCTTCCATGCGTGGGGCCTGCGTGGCCGGTACCCCGGCATCCTCGAGCACGACGAGCTCGGCGACGCCGCCCGCCCGCTGTTCGACGACGCGCAGAGGATGCTCGACCGGATCGTCGGCGAAGCCTGGTTCGCGCCCAAGGCCGTCGTCGGCTTCTGGCCGGCTCACCGCGAGGGCGACGACCTGGTGCTCACCAACGGTGACGGCCCGCGCCGCCTGCACGGCCTGCGTACCCAGCTGCAACGTCGCAGCGGCCAGCCGAACCTCTGCCTCGCCGACTTCGTCGCCGGAGCCGGCGACGGCGTCACCGACCACGTCGGGGCGTTCGTGGTGACGGCCGGACCCGAGGAGATCGCGATCGCCGAACGGTTCGAGGCCGACGGCGACGACTACTCGTCGATCCTGGTGAAGGCGCTCGCCGACCGCATCGCCGAGGCGCTCGCCGAGCACACCCACGCCCGGGTGCGGCGCGAGCTGTGGGGGTACGCACCCGACGAGGCGTACACGCCCGAGGAGCTGATCGGTGAGCCGTATCGCGGCATCCGGCCGGCGCCTGGCTACCCGGCGCAGCCCGACCACTCCGAGAAGGTCACCGTGTTCGAGCTGCTGGACGCCGAACGCCGCATCGGGGTCGGTCTGACCGAGAGCTTCGCCATGCAACCGGGCTCGTCGGTGAGCGGCCTCTACTTCGCACACCCCGACGCCAAGTACTTCGCGGTCGGTCGACTGCAACGCGACCAGATCGAGAGCTACGCGGAACGCAAGGGCATCGACGTGGCGACCGCCGAACGGCTGCTCGGCAGTTCGCTCGCCTACGACCCGGGCGCGCTGGCCACGACGAGCTGACCAGCGAGCTCCGCGGCGTCGGGGGCCGCAGCGTCGTCAGAGTTGGCCCCGGATCGCGATCTGGTCGCGATCGTTGAGCGTGATCGTGCCGGCGGACGTGTCGACCCAGCCGAGGTTGCGGAGCTTGCGGAGGGCCTTCACGATCGCCTCGCGGGAGAGCCCACACCACTGGGCGAGCTCGGTCTGGTTGATCTCGAGCTCGATCGCCACGGCGTCGTCGCCGTCGGCGCGACCGTATCGGGCAGCGAGCTCGTCGAGTCGGGCGCACACGCGACCCAGCGAGTCGGTCGTCGAGAACTCGAGCTGGCGACGGTTGGACGAGCGGAGGCGACGGATCACGATCGCCAGCAGCGCACCCATGGCAGGGGGATGCTCCTGCAGGAACGCCAGGAAGCGCTCGACCCCGATCGACGTCAGACGGACGTCGTTGAGGGCGACCGCCGTCGCAGACCTGCGCGAACCGTCGATCGCCGAGAGCTCGCCGAGCATCTCACCGGCACCGACGACGTCGAGCACGACCTCCTGTCCCGTGAGCGACGTCGTCGTGAGCTTCACGTCTCCCGACTCGATCACCATCAGGTCGTACGGCTCGTCACCTTCGACGAACAGGGTCGAACCCGACGGGACCGAACGAGCGGTGCCGAGCGCAGTCAGCACACCGGTCTCGGGCGCCGACAACCAGGACGTCTCGGGGGCCACCTCCACGCCGACATCTTCGGCGACGTCGCTCGGTCACGCCCAATCGCACCGCGCCATGCGCGGCCAGGCGGCTGGGTACACATACCCAGCCGCCTGGGTTCACGGACGCTGCCGACCCGTCGTGCCTCGTTCAGAGTGACACCGTGTTTCACGACGTGACGGCATCGGGACCTGAGGAGGGCTCCGGAGCTTGGGACGCTGGCCGTCGCTCGTGGCGGGAAGCACACCGTGGGTGCGGCTGCCTCGGCGGCGGTCCGGTGCGTCGGCGGAGGCGCTCGGACCGGAGGATGCCGTGTCCCAGCAGGTGTGGTGTTCGCGTACGCAGCGGACCCAACGCCATCTGACGCCGGTGGCGCCCGTCGATCGTCGGGCGCCACCGGCAGGCGGGCTTCGAGCCCGTTCGTCGCCGCCGGCCGCGGCGCCGTACGTTCGGCGGATGGAGTTCGAAGGTCGCGTCGTGCTGGTCACCGGTTCGTCGAGCGGGATCGGCGAGGCGATCGCACGGCGCTTCGCCGAGCTCGGCGCGTCGGTGGTGGTCAACTCGTCGTCCTCGGTCGAGGCGGGCGAACGGGTCGCCGCCGACCTGGCAGGCGATGCGCGGTACGTGCGGGCCGACATCAGCGACCCCGACCAGAGCCGTTCGCTGATCGAGACCACGATCGACCACTACGGCCGCCTCGACGTCCTCGTCAACAACGCGGGATGGACGACGCGCATCGACCACGCCGACCTCGATGCACTGACCGACGAGGTGTTCCGACGGACGTTCGAGGTCAATGTGTTCGGCACCTGGTGGCTGACGAAGGCGGCCATCCCGCACCTCCGGCAGGTCGAGGACGGCAACATCGTCAACATCACGTCGATCGCCGGCGTTCGCCCGGTCGGATCGTCGATCGCCTACTCGATGTCCAAGGCCGCGCTGAACCAGATGACCGCACTCCTCGCGAAGTCGTACGGACCGATCCGCGTCAACGCCGTCGCCCCCGGCCTGGTCGCCACACCGTGGACGAGCGAGTGGCACGACCAGCACGCGGCGCTCGCAGCCCGCAACCCGATCCCGCGGTCGGCGACCCCCGACGACGTCGCCGAGGCCGCGCTCGCCCTCGTCAGGAACCGGTACACGACCGGCGAGATCTTCGTCGTCGACGGCGGGACGACGCAGACGATGTGAGATCGCACCCCTCCGGCGTCGCCGCACTCGTTGCTCGCGTACCCCGCTGATCTATCTTTCGTCTCGGATCAGGAAGGGCCCCTCACATGGCAAAGCACCGCTACAACGAACACCTCAAGAACGTGCCGCTGTTCGCCGACCTCGACGACCACGAGCTCGAAGTCGTCAGCCGCATGGCGACCGAGCTCGACTACGACGCCGGCAAGGTGCTCCTCACCGAGGGTGGCACGGCGCACGAGATGTTCGTGGTGATGGAAGGCACGCTCGAGGTCACCCGTGGCGGTGAGCACATCGCCGACATCGGGCCGGGCGGCTTCGCGGGCGAGATGGCGCTGCTGACGCACTCGCACCGCAACTCGACCGTGACGGCGAAGACCGACACGCTCGTGCTCCACATCGACGGCCGCGGCTTCGCGTCGGTCCTGCACGAGGTGCCCGAGGTCGCGGTGAAGATGTTGCCCATCATCGCGGCCCGCGCCGTCGCGATGAGCGACGACCACACGCACTGAGGCCGCGACGGCGCGTCAGGCGACGGCTCGCTCGACGCTGCCGTCAGCGCGCCGAGCGAAGCGCGCACCGTCGATGCCGTGCACCGGATCGTCGCGGTCCCAGGGCCAGCCCCCGAACCCGGTGCGCTGGTAGTCGTCGAACGCCTGTCGGATCTCGGCCCGCGTGTTCATGACGAACGGGCCGTACTGGGCGACCGGCTCGCCGAGCGGCCTCCCTTGCAGCACGAGGATCTCGACCCGGCCGGTCGCGACGAGCTCGACCTCGCAGGCGGCGTCGACCACCGCACCGGTCGAACCGGTCACGAGTTCGCCGCCGACCGACAACCCGCCGCCGTCGAAGACGTACAGCGTCCGGGCGACCCCGTGACCGGCCGCCGGCACGGTCCACGACGTCCCGGCATCCATCACCACGTGCCAGATCGCGAGCTCGGCGTCGGCCCTGGACGCCCACGACGCTGGGGGCGGCGCCGGCGGCACGGCCGAACCCAACGCCCCTGCGATCACCGTGACCTCGACCGTACGGCCGTGGTCGTCGATCTCGACCACCCTCGGGATCTGGGCGTCCCACAGCATCGAGAAGTGCGGCTCGACCATCTTGTCGGCCGCCGGGAGGTTGAGCCAGACCTGGAACAGCTCGAGTGTGTTCGGGCCGTCGCGGTCGAGCAGTGGGAACATCTCGGCGTGCACGATGCCGCGGCCGGCGGTCATCCACTGCACGTCGCCGCGCCCGTAGCGGGCGGCGGCGCCGAGCGAGTCGGCGTGATCGACGAGGCCCTGCCTGACGTAGGTGATCGTCTCGAACCCGCGATGGGGGTGCGCCGGGAAGCCGGGCACGACCTGTCCGTGGTACATCCGCCAGCCGTCGGTGCCGGCGAAGTCGCTGCCCAGCTCGCGGCCGATGAGCGAGGCGGCCGGCCCCTGCCGGTCGTCGGCCGCCGGGTAGCGGTCGAGATGGTGGACGCAGAACAGGAACGGGTCGGTGGTCGGCCACTGGAACCCGAGCGGTACCCGCTGCAAGATCGTTGAGGTCACAACAACAAGCGTAGGGCACCGCCCGTGGATGCGCTCGCGGAGCTCCGAAGCGGCGCGTCGACGGACGGCGCGTAGAGTCCGCTCCGATGACCGCCACCCTCCCGTCCTCCGTTCACGGCTCGATCCTCGGCAACCGCGTGATGCGCACCGAAGACCCCGCCTTGCTCACCGGGTCGGCCCGGTACGTCGCGGACCTCGACCTCGACCGCCCGCTCCACGCGGTGTTCGTCCGCTCCGACATCGCCCACGGCACGATCAACTCGATCGACGTCGACGAGGCGAGGCAGATGCCCGGCGTCGTCGACGTCTGGACCGCGGCCGAGCTCGACGTATCGCCGCACCACGGCTTCGCCAAGATCCACGACGACTTCGCCCGACCGCCGCTGGCGACCGAGCGGGTGCGCTTCGTCGGCGAGGCCGTGGCCGTCGTGTTCGCCGAGTCGGCTCGCGAGGGCGTCGATGCAGCACAGGCGGTCTGGGCCGACATCGAGCCCTTGCCCGCGGTGACCGATCCCGAGCTCGCGCTGGCCGACGGAGCCCCGGTCGTCTTCCCTGACCACGGGGACAACATCGCCACGACCGAATCACCAGACGAGCCAGTCGACATCGACGCGGTCTCCGACGTGGTCGTCCGCGGCCGGTACGTCAACCAACGCATCGCCGTGGCACCGATGGAGCCGCACGGATTCGCCGTCGCGCCTGCGGACGACGGCCGGCTGACCGTCTACCCGTCGAACCAGTTCCCGCACTACGTCCGCATGTTCCTGGCCGGTGCGACCGGGATCGGCGCCGAACGGCTGCACGTCGTGACCCCGCAGGTCGGCGGGGGCTTCGGCGGCAAGGCCGGCCTGCAGCACGAGTACACCGTCGTCGCCGTCGCGGCCGATCGGCTCGGTCGGCCGGTCGTGTGGATCCCGACCCGCACCGAGGACATGCAGGCCAAGGACCACTCCCGCGCCCAGGTGCAGTACGCCGAGCTCGGTTGTCGAGCGGACGGGACGTTCACGGGGCTGCGGGTCCACCTCGTCGGCAACGGCGGCGCCTACCCGGGCATCGGTGCCGCGCTGCCGGGAGGCACGCGGCGGATGTCGCATGGAACGTACGACTTCCCGGCGATCGACTTCGACGTCGCCGTCGCCGTGACGAACACGCCACCGACCGGGGCGTACCGCGGTGCGGGCCGACCCGAGGCGACCGCGCTCCTCGAACGACTCGTCGACCAGGCGGCGCGCGAGCTGAGCATCGATCCGATCGAGTTGCGCGAGCGGAACCTGCTCGGCGACGACGTCTTCCCGTTCACGAGCCACACCGGCAACGTCTACGACTCCGGGCGCTACCTGCTGCCGCTGCGAACGGCGGCCGACGCGATCGGCTACGACGAGCTGCGGGCAGAACAGGCGGCCCGCCGAGAGTCCGGCGACGTGCGACAGCTGGGGATCGGTGTCGCCTGCTACGTCGAGATCACCGCCGGCGGACTGGGCAGCGAGTTCGGTCGGGTGGACGTCCACGCCGACGGCAGCGCGACGATCTACGCCGGCACCCTCTCCCACGGCCAGGGCCACCAGACGACCTACGCGATGCTCGTCAGCGCTCGCACCGGGATCCCGGTCGATCGCATCTCGCTCGTCGACGGCGACACCGACCGGGTGCGAGAGGGCAGCGGCACGGGCGGCTCGCGGTCGTTGCAGGTCGGTGGCTCGGCGGTGGACCAGGCGACGGAGGTGCTCGTCGACCGGGCGAAGGCGCTCGCTGCCGACGTGCTCGAGGCCGACGCCGCCGACATCGTCGTCGACGTCGACGCCGGCACGATCGGCGTCACGGGCGTACCGGCGAGTGCGCTCACGTGGGCCGAGCTCGCCGCCCGCGCCGAGTCCGACGGCGAGCCGCTGACCGCCGACACCGTGTTCGAGCAGGACGGGGCGACGTTCCCGTTCGGCGCGCACATCGCCGTGGTCGAGGTCGACACCGAGACCGGCGAGGCGCGCCTGATCCGTCACGTCGCCGTCGACGACTGCGGCACGGTGGTCAACAAGCTCCTCGTCGAGGGTCAGCAGCACGGCGGCGTCGCATCGGGCGTCGGACAGGCGCTGTACGAGGAGGTCCGCTACGACGGCCACGGCAACCCGATCACCTCCAACTTCGCCGACTACGGCCTGCCCTCGGCAGCCGAGATGCCGAGCTTCGAGGTGCACTCGACCGAGACGCCGTCACCGCTCAACCCGCTCGGCGCCAAGGGCATCGGCGAGGCGGCCACGATCGGGTCGACCCCGGCGATCCAGAACGCGGTCATCGACGCCGTGTCACACCTCGGCGTCCGTCACATCGACATGCCGTGCAGCGCCGAGCGGGTGTGGAGGGCGATCGAGGCGGCGCGCCACGGCAACGGCGATCCGTGGCGCGAGCCGCCTGCGGTGTTCGCGTCGATGACGAAGGGCGTCGTGGGCGACGAAGCCGCAGCCGAGGCGGCCGACGGAATCTGATCACCGGCGCCGCCGGACCGGCCGAACGGAACCCGGCTCCACCCACCGGTCTGGGTACGCTGCGGCGACATGGACGAGTCGTCGCCGGATCCTGGCCGCGGTACGGCGTGACGACCTCAGACCTCACCCGCCGTGTGATCGGGCGCGCCCGCCGGACGATCTCCGGGTTGGCCGCCCGCGACACAGTTCCGTCGGTCGCCGCGCCGGAGCCGGCCGAGGGGCTCCACGAGTGCGAGCTCTACCGCGGCTACGACGACGCCGACGTGGCGCGCCTCGAACTGCTGAGGTCGCCGGCACCGGTCGCGGGGAAGCCCGGCTTCGCGACCGACTTCATCGGCGCCCGGACCAGGATCGACATGCTGCCCGGCGCCGACCGCTTCGACGGCCGGACCGTGTACGAGTTGCCCGTCCCCGGCGATCGGTTGCATGCCGAGACCGCCGAGTACGCCGCGCTGGCGCTGGCGTTCAGCCTGGCCGGTCCGGACCGGTTCCAGGTGTTCGAGCTCGGCGCAGGTTGGGCGCCGTGGATGACCGGAGCGGGCCTCGTCGCGAAGCGCCGCGGGATCGGCCACGTCCGGCTCCTCGGTGTCGAGGCGGGCGACCAGCGGTTCGGGTTCGCCCTCGACCACCTCGCCGAGAACGGGCTGCGGCCGGCCGGCGACGAGCCGGTCACCGAGCTCGACGGGGTTCGCTGCGAGCTGCTGCACGGCGCGATCTCGTGGGAGGACGGCGAGCTCTTCTTCCCGACGGGCGACGCGCTCGACTACGGCATGGCGGCGCAGCCGACCGATGCACCCCACGACTACCGCGGCGTGGCGTTCGAGCAGCGGGCGGTGCAGGCGTTCGCGCTCCCGCGCCTGCTCGCCGAGCACGGGCTCGTCGACCTGCTCCACATCGACATCCAGGGCACCGAAGCCGAGCTGATCGAGCGGTCCCTCGGCCCGATCGACGAGCACGTCCGCGTCATGTGCGTGGGCACCCACAGCCGGGCGATCGAGGGCGAGCTGCTCGGCACGCTCCACCGCGCGGGCTGGCGCCTCCACGGCGAGAAGCCGTGCCGCTTCGTCCACGACGCCGACGGCGCCACGCTGGAGGCGATGACGTCGCACGACGGCGTCCAGACCTGGGTCAACCCGCGTCTCACCGATCCGGTCTGAGGGTGCGGCGCGGTGCCGCCACCGACCACCCGGCCCGGTTCGGCCGGATCGGTGCCACCGGTGCGAGCTACTTGATGGCGAGCGCGTTCGGCGGGCTCGCCACGCCGCTCGGCAGGTTCAGTGGCGCCGAGCTGAAGAAGAAGTCGTAGCGACCATCGGCCGCGCAATCCGCCGCGAGATCGTCGAGCGCGAACATCTCACCGAGCGGCAGTCCGAGCATCGGCAGCAGGACGGTGTGGCCGAACGCCTCGTGGAGGCGTCGCTGGTCGGCGCGGACCTCGGCCATTCGATCCTCGGGAAGCAGGACACCGGGCGGCCACACCTCGACGCTCGGGTTGTCGCACCCGATCGCCGCGATGTGGAGGTTCCAGAGCGTCCGTGCGAGCTCGTCGCCGGGACGCAGGCCCGGCGCGCGCAGTTCGGATCGATCGGCGATGCGCTCGCGCACCTCGGTCGGTTGCTCCTCGTACCAGCCGACCCATCCGAACCGCACCAGCAGCACGTCTCCCTCGTCGACCTCGGTGCCCTGGTCGGCGAGGCAGGCGAGCAGTTCGTCGGCGCCGACGTCGTCCGCCCGGTCACAGCGGAGCGGGCGACCCTGTCGCTCGCGCCAGCGAGCGATGTCGGCGAGCACACCTCGCCCGACGATGCCACGTCGCGCCCAGTGGTCGACGCCGTGGTCCCCGTCGGCGACGCCACCGAAGTGACCGGTACCGGGCTCGTCCTCGAGCGCCGCGTGGTTTCGGATGTGACGGAAGCCGTCCCACTGGCTCGACGACTGGGTGTTCCACGAGTGCAGCACGTCGTCGTGACTGGTGCTGACGTCGTCGCCGGTGATCTCGTGGCGGTACGACGCCCGGCCGAACAGCGGCGGGTCCGGCAGCCGCATCGACCAGTTGAGCGCGAACGCACGGCCGCGTTCGATCAGTTGGCCGGCAGCTGCTGCGCGCTCCTCGGTCAGCAGGTTGAGGCAACCGAAGGCGTCGCCGTCGTCGGTCCAGACGTCCCACGCGCACGGGAGTCCGGCGCGGAGCGGCAGGTCGTCGTAGTCGGGCAGCCCGGTCATGCCTGCATGTCAGCAGGTCGGCGACGACAACGACGACACCGACGACCCGGCGGCGGAGTGTCAGATCGTCTCGGTCACCACATCGATGACGGGCATCTTCTGATCGAAGTGGCGCAGCGCCTCGGCGGCGGACTTGACGATCGACGGCAGGCGCGGGTCGTCGTCGCGGGTGCGGATCACGAGCCGGAGCCGGGTGGTGTCGCGGTGCACCTCGAAGACGACCGACGGCGGGTCACCGACGACGTCCTCGGGCTGGATGACCCCCGAGATGAGGAGCTCACGCCTGACGGCGGCGACGTGGGCGACCCCCGAGCGGGCAGCGGTGTCGACGGCGCCTGCGAGATCGGCGCCGGCCAGGTGGGTGCCCGGGCCGAACGAGATCGCGTGCTTCGGGTTGCCGGTGATCACCACCGGGATCCGCGACCGCGCCGCGCACAGGGCACCGCGTTCGCCTGGTGCGAGGTCGCCACCGGCGCGGCTCACGACGGCGACGTCGATGTCGCCGCCGTCGAGCGGGCACTCGCCCATCGGCTCGAGACCGCGGCAGGGCGACGACGCATCGTCGGGTTCGCAACCCACGACCGCGTGGCCGGCTGCACGCAGCTCGGCCTCCGCACCGGCGCCGACACCTGGTGCGCCCTCGACCAACAGCACCTTCATGCTCAGCTCCTCTCGGGGGGCGAAACGAATCACTCGATGGTGCCAGCCGGTCGACCCACGGCATAGGGCCGTTGGTCCCGGTTCTCCGCAGAGTGGTCGATCGGCCACGATGGTGCGATGGAGACGCCGCTGGAGGGCATCCGGGTCCTCGACTTCACCCGCGTCCTCGCCGGTCCGCACTGCACCCGCATGCTGTGCGATCTGGGCGCCGAGGTGATCAAGATCGAGCCGCCCGCCGGCGACGTCACACGGTTCACGTATCCGCGCCGCAACAGCATGCCCACCTACTACGTGCAGCAGAACACGGGCAAGCGATCGGTCAGCCTCGACCTGCAGCGACCCGAGGCGGTCGAGATCGCGCTCGAGCTCGCAGAGCGCAGCGACGTCCTCGTCGAGAACTACCGACCCGGTGTGATGGACCGCTTCGGGCTCGGCTACGACGCCGTCAGCGCCCGCAACCCCCGGATCGTGTACACGTCGATCTCGGGCTACGGGGCGACGGGCCCGTGGCGTGACCGGCGGGCGTACGCGCCCGTCGTCCAGGCCGAGGTCGGGTTGACGAAGTCGCAGGGCGACCACGGCGGCCACGGCGCGTACCGCAACGACCGTCACAGCCACGCCGACCTGTACACCGCGCTCGACGCGGCTGCGGCACTGCTCGCCGCGCTCTACCAGCGCGAGCGAACCGGCCGCGGGCAGTGGATCGACGTCGCGATGGCCCAGGTGACGCTCTACCTGAACGAGCACGTCCACAACGACCTGTGGGACGGCGACACCGATCCGAACTGGATCCGCAGCTTCGGCAACGAGCACCAGCCGGTGGTCACCCTCGCCAACGGCGACCAGGTCATCATCGCCGGGCACCCCGCCTCGAAGGGGAACTTCGAGATGTACATCGGCGCGATCGAGCGGCCCGACCTCGCCCACGACCCTCGCTTCGCCACGCCCGCCAGCCGCCAGGAGCACATCGACGACCTGGTCGCGTACATCCGCGAGTACGCCGCGACCGTGCCCGACGCCGAGGCGTTCGAAGCCCAGTGCTCGCGGTTCAGCCTGGCGGTCGGCGCGATCCGCTCCGTCGCCGAGGTGTGCGACAGCGAGTGGGCCCGCGAACGGGGGGTCATCGCCGAGGTCGACGACCGGGGCGGCGGCACGTACCGGATCCCGAACGCGCCGTGGACGTTCAGCGACGGGCCGGGCGTGGGCGTACGCGGCACGCCCCGCTACCGCGGTGAGGACAACGCCGAGGTGCTGCGCGAGGTGCTCGGCTTCGGTGACGCCGACATCGAGCAGCTGGCCGAATCGGGCGTGCTCTCCGAGCACCGCCCACGTGGATGAGTCGCACGCCGGCATCCCGGCGAACGGGTGAGGATCGGCGACCGGGTGAACGACACGATGCATGAGCTGCGATGCCGCTGACCTTCCCGGTGGCCCCGATGAAGGCGACGCTCGGCTCGCTGCCGGCCGACGACGACCGGTGGGCGTTCGAGGTGAAGTTCGACGGCTACCGCACGCTCGCCTTCGTCGACGGCGAATCGGTCAGGCTGCAGTCGAGCAACCAGCACGACGTCACGGCGTCGTATCCCGAGCTCACCGATCTGCCCCAAGGCGTCAACGCGGGCATCGCCGTGCTCGACGGCGAGCTCGTCGTGCTCGACGACGACGGCCGACCGCGCTTCGAGCTCATGCAGCGGCACGAGCGCGAGGCGGTGTACCAGGTGTTCGACGTGCTCCGCATCGACGATCACGACACGATCGGACTGCCCTACGAGGACCGCCGGCGGCTGCTCGAGCAGCTCGTCGAGCCCGGCCCGAACTGGCTGGTGCCGGCGCACAGCGTCGGTGGCGGCGCGGCGTTGCTCGCGGCGACCGGCGCCCAGGGGCTCGAGGGCATCATGGCGAAGCGGCTGGCGTCGACCTGGGTGCCCGGCAAGCGCACACCGAACTGGCGCAAGATCAAGCACCGCCGACGCACCGAGGTCGTGATCGGCGGCTTCACGGCCGGCGAGGGCAACCGTGCGTCGACGTTCGGCTCGCTGCTGGTGGGGCGGTGGGACGGTCCCCGGCTGGCCTTCGCCGGGGGCGTCGGCACGGGATTCGACCAGGTCACGCTCGACCGGCTCGGGAACCGGCTCCGCGACATCCGCACCGGCGACTGCCCCTTCGACCCGATCCCCCCGGCCCCGTACCGACGCCACGCCACCTGGGTCGAGCCGACGTTGTCGGCCCTGATCGAGATGACCGAGTTCACCAACGACGGTCTGGTCCGCCATGCCAGCTTCATCGAACTGGTGGACGGATCGTGAAGCACGGCGAGATGCTCGACTGGGCCCGCCGACTCGACGCGGGCGACCCGCTCGGCGCGTGGCGCGAGCGATTCCAGATCCCCGACCCCGACCTCGCCTACCTCGACGGGAACTCGCTGGGCATGCCGCCGAAGCGCACGCTCGAACGCGTGCAGACCGTGATCCGCGACGAGTGGGCGGGCGGCCTGATCCGCAGCTGGGAAGACTGGCTCGACCTCCCCCAGCGCGTCGGTGACCGGCTCGCGCCGCTCATCGGCGCTGGTGCCGGCGAGGTGACCGTGCACGACTCCACCACGGTGAACCTGTACCAACTCGTCGTCGCTGCTGTCCGGCTCCGCCCCGATCGGTCGGTGATCGCGATCGAATCGAAGGACTTCCCGACCGACCGATACGTGGTCGACGGCATCGCTCGTGCGCGAGGTCTCACGGTGCAGGAGGGCTTCGACGACCTCGGCGGCGTCGCCGTGGCGGTCCGGTCGATGATCGACTACCGGAGCGCCGAGATCGTCGACCTTGCCGCCGAGACGGCCCGGGCACGCCGGGCGGGCGCGCTGGTGGTCTGGGACCTCTCGCATGCGGCCGGCCTGCACCCGGTCGGCCTCCACGCGGCGGGCGCCGAGCTGGCGGTCGGATGCACCTACAAATTCCTGAACGGCGGTCCCGGCGCGCCGGGCTTCAGCTATGTCGCCGGCTCGCTGATCGAGCAGCTCGATCAGCCGATCCAGGGCTGGTTCGCGCAGGTCGACCAGTTCGCGATGGGCTCGGCGTTCGCGCCCCGACCCGACATCGGGCGCACCCTGATCGGCACTCCGGGCATCATCGGGCTCGCCGCCGCCGAGGAGGGCATCGCACTCACCGCGGAAGCCGGGATCGACGCGATCAGGGCGAAATCGATCGCGCTCGGCCGCTTCGCGCTCGATTGGTGCGATCGGCTCGGGCTCGACACCTCGACGCCCCGCGACGATCACCGCCGCGGAGGGCACGTGTGCGTCCACCACCCGAACGCCCGCGCCGTCACCGCGCGGCTGGCGACGGAGCACGGAGTGCTCGCCGACTTCCGGGAACCCGATGTGATCCGCCTCGGCTGCTCACCGTTGACGACGCGCTACGGCGACGTGGCGCGGGCCCTCGCCGCCGTCGACTCGATGCGCTGAGCGCCGGCCGCGACGGCAGCGACAATTGCAGCGACACGATACGGCGGAGCGAGCGGTGGTGGGGGCACCCCGAAGAGCACCCCCACCGACGGCCGACCCCGGCGGATGGGTCGGCCGACACCGCGAACCCGTGGACCGCCGGCTGGACCCCCGCGCCGCCGACGGCGTGGACGACGACACTAGCCCGGCCCGCGACGTCCATCGTCACGACCAGCCATTGCGCCCGGCGTGGCCGGTGCCTCGTGACGAGACAGCGTCGTCGAGGCGCTCGCTCAGACCGCCGTGTACACGCTGGTCAACCGAGCCGGGCCGCCCGCCTCGACGGCGGCGCGCCCTTCTGCGACGAGCTTGACCAGGTGCGCCCAGACGCTGCGGCGCGCCGGCTTGTGGAGCTCGCGACGGACGTCCGCGTACAGCACCTCGACGATCGCCGGGACGGTCGTCGGGCCCGCAGCGAGCGCGCGCACGATCGCCGCCTCGCGTTCCTCACGATGCACGAGCAGGGACTCGACGTAGCGGCGACCGTCGGTGCGACACGGACCGTGCGTCGGCCAGAGCACCCGGTCGTCGCGATCGGCGACCCCGCGCAGCGAGGCGAAGTACGCGGCCATGTCACCGTCGGGCGGCGAGACGACCGTCGTGCTCCAACCCATCACGTGATCGCCCGTGAACAGGGTCTCCTCCTCGGCGAAGGCCCAACACGTGTGGTTCGACGTGTGACCCGGCGTGTGGACGGCGGTGATCGTGAGTCCACGTCCCGAGACGACGACGTCACCGTCGACGACCGCGTCGGTCGGTCGGAAGTCGTGGTCGGTCGACTCCTCGATCACGACACCGGCCGGCGCGCCCGCGTCGGCGCGGTCACCGGCGTCCGATGCTGGCTCCAACTCGTCGGCGGGGACGTCGGCGACGACCGCGGGGTCCGGACGAGGATGTGGCCCGAAGGCGATCGTCGGTGCGCCGCTGACGTCGCGGAGCCACGTCGACAGCGGTGAGTGATCGGCATGACAGTGCGTGACGAGGATCGCCCGAACGCGCTCGCCGTCGAGGGCCTGCTCCAACGCACGCCGATGGGACTCCAGTCGCGGACCGGGGTCGATCACGACGACGTCACCGCGGCCGACGAGGTAGGTGCCCGTGCCCCGGTACGTGAACTTCGACGGGTTCTCGGCGATGACCCGGCGGATCTGGGGGCTGACCTGGTCGACGCGCCCGTACTCGACCTCGTCGAGCGCGAGGAACTCCGGGCCGGCCATCGAACGATCATGCCCGACCGGTTGCGTGCACCAGGCGTCGGGCGCGGTCAGCCGATGACCGGCCGGATCGTGCCGACCGGCTCGCCGTGGCCCAGCACCGGATCGCCGAGCTCGGTCGGATCGACGTCGACGCCGACCGTCCGCAGCGTGGCCGCCAGCACGATGCCCGCCGGCCGGGACGCGCCGTCGGCGATCTTCACGGCGGCGGCGCGTCCGTCGGGGAGGGCTGCCGCGAACATCCCCTCGGCGCCGTCCTTGGCCATCAGGCCGGGCACCCGCCGCATGATCCGCGTGACGTCACGGGTATCGCCACCGACCAGGTCGGGATGTGACGTCATCGCCGCCCACACGTCGCCTCGGGCGATCGCCAGCGAGCGGAACGCCCTGGCGAGCCCCGCCAGCGTCACGACATGGGCGGGTGCGCCGCAGCCGTCGACGCCGATGTGGTCGACGTGCCCGGCGAGCCGCTCGATGTGGCCGGTGATCGCGACCTGGAGCGGATGAGCCGGGTCGAGGTAGCCGTCGATCGGCCAGTGGTTGGCGACGCAGGTGGCCACCATGGCGGCGTGCTTGCCCGAGCAGTTCATCCTGATCGGCACCCGCCGGCCACCCCCCGCGAGCAACGCCTCGGCGGCCGGCTTGTGGATCGGGAGGTCGGGTGTGTTCGCGAGCGCCTCGTCTCCGAGCCCGGCCTCGGCCAGCGTGGAGCGCACGACGGCGACGTGGCGATCGGTGCCGTCGTGGCTGGCACAGGCGACTGCGAGCTGCTCGGGCGAGAGGATCAGACCGAGCCCGAGCATTGCGTCGGCCTGCATCGGCTTGTTCGACGAGCGCGGGTAGATCGCGACGTCGGATTCGCCGACCGAGAACACCTGGCCACCGTCGCGATCGAGTGCGACGGCAGCGCCGTGGTGGACGCTCTCGTCGTAGCCCGAACGGCTCGAGATCGCGACCGGCTCGTAGGCGCCGTCACTCGGCGTCGTCCTCGGCCGCCGTTCATTCATCGCCGTGCATTCGTCGCCGTTCATTCGTCGCCGTTCATTCGTCGCTCGGTGCCGGGCTCCGGCCGGGCAGGCTGAGCTCGGTGAGGGCGTCGTCGACGATCGGGTGCCGCTCACCCCACTCACCGACGATCGCCTGCACCATCGCGGCGCCCGGCAGGGCGAGGATCGCCCCCGCCGCACCGAGCAGCTGGAAGCCCCCGAGCGCGGCACCGAAGGCGACCGCGGGGTGCAACTCCATGGTGCGGGCGGTGATGCGAGGCGCGAAGAAGTAGTTCTCGACCTGCTGGTAGACGATGATGAACGCCAGCACGATCGCCGCCTTGGTCGGCGATTCGAGGAACGTGATCAGCACCGGGAGCACACCGGCGATGTACGTGCCGACGACGGGCAGGAACTGGCTGACGAGGCCGACCCACAGCGCGAGCGGGATCGGCGCCTGGATGTCGGCCGCCTGGAACACGATCCAGTGGAAGAACGCGGAGAGCAGCGCCAACAGCGCCCGCGAGTAGAGGTAGCCACCGGTCTTGGTGATCGCCAGCTCCCACGCCATGAGCACCATCCGCTGGCGGTCGGGCCGCAGCCGGCTGCAGATCACGCGCCGCAGGCGGGGCCCGTCGGCGACGAGGTAGTAGGTGAACAGCAGCACCGACAGGGCCGCCAGCAAGCCGCTCAGCGCCTGCAGCGACAGGTTGACGACGTTGTCCTGCTGCGCGTCGATGAACTCCTGCACGGGGCCGTCGGGGTCGTTGAACTCGTCGACGACCTCCTGCGGGTCGAGCTCGGTGCCGAACGTGTCGTTGATCGTGTCGACGGTGTCGACGATGTACTGCTCGGAGTTCTGCAGCAGGTCGGCGATCTGGGTCCCGACGAGCGTTCCGATCGCGCCGACGAAGACGCCGGCGGCGGCCATCACGCCGAAGAGGATCGCCGCCGTGGCGCGGCCGCGCCGCCAGCCGCGGCGGGCGAGACGGTTGACCCCCGGCTCGATCGCGAGCGCCAGGAAGAGTGCGATGACGAGCAGCAGGGCAAGGCCGGACAGGCGGATCCACACGTGGCGCGCCAGGCCGACGACGATGAACGCGAACCAGAAGAGGATGATGGCGCGGATGACCCACGGGGGGACGCGTTGTCCGTCCGCGGGGACGAGGGGATCGAGATCGACCGCGCTCGGCGACGATGTGCCTGGCGGGAGTTGTTCGTCGCCGGCCGGAGGATCGACGGGCTGATCGGGCACAGCGAGAGCGTAGTGACGCCGCGTGGCAGCATGTTGTGATGCCGCTCGACGACGTGCGCTCCCGGATCGCCGCCATGGTGCGTGCCGGGGTCATCGGCGATCGCGAGCGCGCGGCGACGCGGCATGCCGAGCTGTTCGAGGCTCCTGGCGAGCGGTGGTTCGAGGAGGAGTCGCCGATCAGGCGCGTCCACGCCGACAGCGCGATGTTCGTCGGTGGGCTCCGTGCGCTGCTGCTCCAGTCGCTCCACCCGCTGGCGATGGCGGGCGTGGCCGAGCACAGCGACTACCGCCACGACCCGTGGGGGCGCCTGCAGCGCACCGCCGACTTCCTCGCCTCGACGACCTACGGCCCGATCGACCAGGCCGAGCGGGCGATCGCTCGAGTCCACGCGGTGCACGAGCGCGTGACGGGCGTCGCCAGCGATGGCCGGCCGTATGCGGCGAACGACCCCCATCTGCTGCGCTGGGTGCACCTCGCCGAGGTCGACAGCTTCCTCGCCGCGCACACACGGCACGGCGCCGAGCCGCTGCTCGACGACGAGCGCGACGAGTACGTCGCGCAGATGGCGGTGATCGCCCGCGGGCTCGGAGTCCCGGCGCCACCCGAATCGGTGCGTGCGCTTCGCGATCAGCTGCGCGCGTATCGGCCCGAGCTGCGGGGAACCCCCGAAGCTCGCGACGCCGCTCGCTATCTCCTGCTCCAGCCGCCGATGCATCCGGCGGCACGACCGGTCTACGGGGTGATTGCCGCCGCCGCCGTGGCGATGCTGCCGCGCTGGGCCAGGATGCCGCTGCGGCTGCCGTGGATGCCGGTGACCGAGCGCATGGCGGTGCGACCCGCCGGCGACGCGCTCACCCGGTGGTTGCGGTGGGCGCTCACCGAGCCCGCGGTCTGATCGGGCTGCGCACGTGGCGCCGCTCGTGTAGCGGCCGCCCTCCCGTTCTGCGGTGCTCGCTCCGCTGCGCTCCTCGCCTCGCTACCTCATCGCACGCGGTCTGCGTTGCGGCGATGACCGGATCCGCCTACCGAAGCTCGCCGTCTCCGCTGAGCTCCGATGCTCGCCCACCTCGCACAACTGACGTGTTCGAGAGTCCTCAGCCAAGTGCGGTGGCCAGTGCCGGGCGGAGGTCGCCGCCGCCGTTCAGGCGCACGTCGTCCAGGTCGAGCCACGCCGCCATCGATCGCAGTTCCTCGGCCAGCTCGCCGGCGACGAGGTCGCGCGGCACGCCGGGCTCGGCCCACGCAGCCTGGACCAGCAGCTCACCGGCCGCTCTGTCGGCCTTCAGGTCGACGCGACCGACGAGGTCGTCGCCGAGGAGGAACGGCAGGACGTAGTAGCCGAACCGCCGCTTGGGCTTCGGCACGTAGATCTCGATCCGGTAGTGGAAGCCGAACAGCCGCTCGGCGCGCTCACGGAACCAGACCACGGGATCGAACGGGCTGAGCAGGGCGCGAGCCCCGATCCGCCGCGGGATCGTCGCGTCGGGGTGCATGTAGGCGGGCTTCCCCCATCCCTCGACCTCGACCGGCACGAGGCGGCCCTCCTCGACGAGCTCGGCGAAGAGCGGCCGGGTGTGCGTCAGGCGGTGGTAGTCGGCGAGGTCGGCGGCGGTGCCGACGCCGTGATGCTTCGCTGCCAGCACGAGCAGCTCCTTCTTCGACTCGTCCACGTCGAGTCTCGGACCATGACGGAGGGCGTCGGGGATGACGTGCTCGACCGCGTGGTAGAGGCGGGCGAAGTCGGACTCCCTGCGGGTTGCGGTCACCTCGCCGACACGGAAGAGGTGCTCCAGCGCCCGCTTGCCATCGTCCCAGTCCCACCACGGCTCCTTGGGTCGGTCGCGCATCTCGAGGTCGCTGGCGACGATCGGCCCGTGGTTGCGAACGTGGTCGAGCACGTCGGCGACGAAGTCGGCCCGATCGGAGGCCCAGGCGCGGAGGCGTTCCCATCGCGGGTGGGCGTCCATCGCCCAGCGGTGCAACGGGTAGTGCTCGACGGGGACGTGGCACGCCTCGTGCACCCAGTACTCGAACAGCTCGCCGTCACGGGTCGCGTCCCAGATCAGCGAGCGGGGATGCGGGCCGAGCCGCGAGAACAAGGGCAGCTCCTGGCTGCGCACGAGCACGTTGACCGCATCGATCTGGATGAGCCCCATCCGGTCGAGCACACGCCGCAGGTGACGCCGGTCGATCCGCCCGGTCGGACGAGGGTCGGCGAACCCCTGCGCCCCGAGGGCGACACGCCGCGCCTGGGCGGCCGAGAGTCGGGTGCGGGACGCGGGCATCGGATCAGCCTGGCACGTCGACCGGCAGCCTCCCCGAACCCGTCGCACGACCCGGGATCAGCCGACGGGGAACAAGGCTGCTGAGTCGGGATCGGATCGTCGGCCGGCAAGGCGCGACGAACCCCGAGCTGCCTGGTGGCAGCGAGCGGTGAGGCGGAACGCAGCGAGCAGGCGATCCGGCCCGACTCAGTCGGCCTGCGTGATGGTGACGGAGTTGATGGTGACGTCGTCCTTGGGGCGGTCGCCCGGGCCGGTCGGCACGTTCTGCATCGCGTCGAGCACGTCGAGGCCCTTCACGATCTTGCCGAACAGGCTGTACTGCGGCGGCAGCCCGGCACCGTTGGGACCCGAGATGAGGAAGAATTGGCTGCCGTTGGTGTTGGGGCCGGCGTTGGCCATCGCGACCGAGCCGATCTCGTACTGGCCGGGGCGGGGCAGCTCGTCGTCGAAGCGGTAGCCGGGGCCACCGCGGCCGGTGCCGGTCGGGTCGCCGCCCTGGCACACGAAGCCGTTGATGATGCGGTGGAAGATGATCCCGTCGAAGTAGTGGTGCAGGGCGAGGAACACGAAGCTGTTGACCGTGTTGGGCGCCTGGATGGGGTCGAGGGCGATCACCATGTCGCCCATCGAGGTCGACATCGTGGCGCTGTAGCGCTTGGACGTGTCGATGCCCATCTCGGGCGGGGCGGAGAACTCTTGCTGCTTGGGCGCGGAGCCGTCGAACGGGGGAAACGGGGTTGCCATGCGCCGCACCCTACCGGTGCATCGATCGACCCCCGGCTGCGGAGCCCGAGACGCGCGAGCCGCCAACACCGTCGCGCCGATGGATGTCCGCCGCGATGAGCGCATCGACGAGGGATCCGCCGGGACGCGCGCTCACCGGCTACGAGCGGGGTGTCGTTCGGCGTCGGGTGGCGACGACCAGTGCCAGGCCACCCACCAGCGATGCCACGGCGAGTGCGAGGCCGTTCGACCCGCCACCGGTGGCCGGGAGGCCGCCAACGCTGAGCGTCGTCGACGTTGCAGGCCCTTGTGTCGGAGGCGGCACCGTCGTGGGCGCCTGGGTGCTCGGCGGGACGGTCGTCGGCGGGACGGTCGTCGGCGGCGGCACGACATCGATCTCCGCAAAGTCGTTGTCGTCCTCGTCGCCGGGCGGATCGTCGAGGCCGATGTCGTCGTGGTCGTCCACGTCGTCGTTCGGCGGGGTGCCGGTTCCGGCGCCGTCGTCGTCACCGGTGTCCGCGTCCGGCGTCGAGTCCTCGTCGGTGGTGCCGTAGAACGCCGCCGAGTCGCTCGAGATCTCCGACCAGTTCCGGAACGGCGCCTCGGCAACCGAGTCCACGCGCGTGACGATCGAGAACCCGAGCTGGCCGGCGGGCGGCAGGGACGGAAGGTCGGCGAAGGTGAGCACGCGTCCCGCCTCGGCCGGTGCGACCGGAGCGCTCGTCGAGACGTAGCTCGTGCCGGCGGGGATCACGTCGGTCACGTCGTACGGGCCGGAGTCGACGTTGCCCTGGTTGGCGACCGTGACGACCCACGTGATCGTGTCGCCGGCGGCGACCGGTACGGTCGACTCGACGGTCTTGATCAGGGCGAGGTCGTAGACGACGCCGACGTCGACGTCCTCGAAATCGTTGTCGTCCTCGTCCGGGGCCGTGACCGTCATGCCGTTCACGTCGGCGCCGGTGGCGTCGCCGCTGTCGAAGCCCGGGTCGTCGTGGTCGACTGCGTCGTCGTTCGGTGGCGTCCCGACGCCGGCGCCGGGGTCGGTGCCGATCGCGCCGCCGGGTTCGAGCCCGTTCGGTACCGAGTCCTCGTCGCGGGCGTCCGGCCCGTACAGCTGGGTGGCGCCGTCGGAGGTGATCTCGGCCCAGTTGCGGAACGGCCGCAGCGCCGGATCGCTGATCGTCGTGTCGAACGTCAGGGTCACCGATGCGCCGGGCGCGAGATTGCCGAGCGTCCAGGTGATCTGCTGCCCGGCGACGACGCCGCCGTCGCTCGGCGTCCCGACGATCGTGAGACCCGCCGGTACCTCGTCGAGGACCTCGACGGGGCCGGAATCGACGTTGCCCTGGTTGGCGACGGTCACCTCCCATGCGATCGTTCCGCCCGGAGCCACCGGCGACGACGTCGGCGTCGTCTTGATCAGGGCGAGGTCGTAGACGCCACGCGTCAGCGTGGCGGGGTCGCGGTCGTCTTCGTCGCCGTCCGGGTCGGTGCCGTTCGGCGTGCCGCTGCCGTCACCGTCGATGGCATCGTCGGCCGGCGAGCCAGGCGCACCGCCGGGGTCATCGGGGTTCCGGTCGGGTGTCGAATCGAGATCCGGGTAGGCGGTCGGGTCGGTCTGCGAGTTCCCGCCGGCCGGGTTGTCGCCGTCGGCGAAGAGCGAGATCTCTGCGACGTTGACCAGCGGGTCGGCGGTCGGCGCCGCAGCGACGCGGAGCACCACGGGGAACGTCGCCGACTCGCCCGGCGCCAGCACGCCGACGAGCGTGGCGACGCCGTCGTCGCCGTCTGCCGCCCAGGTGACGTCGAGCGCGGTCGCCGGCGTCGCGAACGTGCCGCCCCCAGCGACCCACGCGTCGCCGCTCGACGGGCCGGTCGTGGTCGGCGGGTTGAGCGCTGCGTCGAACGGGCCGAACGATGCCGGGTCGACGTCGTCGAACACCTCGATCACGTCGACGTTTCGGAAGCCCTGGTTGAACACCTCGACGGTGAACGTGACGAGTTCGCCGGGAACGGCGATCGTCGCCGTCGTCGTCTTGCGCAGGGCGAGGTCGTACGGCCCGAAGAGCACCTCGGTGTCGTCGTCGTCCTCGTCCGCCGGGTTCACGATGTTGTCGGTCGGGAGCACGTTCGTGCCGTCGTCGGGATCGACGACGGTCGTGCCGTTCGGCGTGCCGGGCTCGAATGCGTCGTTGCCCGGCGTGGCGTCGGGCACCGAGTCGACATCGGGCACCGGTTGGCGGGTCGGGTTCCCGTCGCCGTCGAGGTCGAGATCGCCCTCCATCGCGGAGATCTCCGCACCGTTGACGATCGTACCGTTCGACGGGGCGGCCGCGACCGTGAACAGCACCGGGATGACGACGGTCTCTGCCGGATCGAGCTGGTCGATCGTGAAGGTGCCCCCGCTGCGGGTCACGCCGGCGGGCAGCCCGGCGTCGGTGGTGGCGCCGTCGAGCGTCAACTCGGCGGGCACCTCGTCGGTGACCTCGACGTCGTAGGCGGTGCTGTTGCCCTGGTTGTTGACCGTGATGTCGAACACGACGGTGTCGCCGACGTTCACCGTCGGCGACTGCCCCGCTGCCCGCGTCTTGATCAGGCTGAGGTCCCACCACGGCACGGTGGCGATGTCGGCGTCGTCCTCGTCGACGGGCGGTTGCTGGTCGACGATGTCGTCGACCTCGGGGTCGTTCGTGTCGTCGGCGTCGGGTGTGGAGTCGACGTCGACGAGCGGACCGGACGCCGGATTGTCCGGGTTCGTCGGGTCCGAGTCGCCGTTGGACGGATCGTCGTCGTCGTCGAAGTACGAGATCTCGGCGCGGTTGACGAGGTCGGGCGTACCGGTGACCTCGGAGAAGTCGGCGGTGAGGACGATCGGCACGAGGACCGATTCACCAGCCGGGAGGATCCCGTCGATGCGCACCGGAACGAGCTCGAGGCCAGCGGCAGTGGCGTCACCGACGGTGTAGGTGTACGCCTGACCGGCGGCGCCGCCGAGCGTTCCGGGTGTCGTGGTCCCGGGTGGGTTGTCCGCGAGCAGGAAGTCCCATCCGGGCTGGACGTAGTCGGTGACGACCACCGGGTCGACGGCGACCGTGCCCTGGTTGAGGACCTCGACGAAGAACCGGAACTTGCCGTCGACGCCGAGAACGTCGGTCACGTCCGGCCGCTTGCGCAGCGCCAGGTCGAGCCGCTCGACGAAACCGAAGTCGACGGTGAGGTTGCTGAACGCATCGGGCGACTCGCCCGTCAGGACCATCGACGGTGTGTCGGACTCGCCGACCGGTTCGAACGCCCCGAGCGTGATCGGCGCCGAGGCGATGGCCCCGGCCGCGAGGTCGGCGAGCGCGCCGAGCGGGGTGTCGCCGCCGTGGTCGGTCGCGTCGTCGGCGAGGTCATAGCTCGTGGACGCCCCGGTCGACGAGGTCAGGCCCTCCAGCGGCTGGCCCGCTCCGAATCCGGCGGGATCGATGACGACGACGTAGTCCCCCGGCTGCAGCTGGGTGAAGAGGTAGTGGCCGTTCGCGTCGGTGGTCGTCGTGTCGAGGGCCGTACCGACCGGCGCGCCCGACGCATCGGCCGCGTAGAGGCGGACCGGGACACCCGGGATCGGGAGCTCGCCGGCACCGGGGTCGTAGACGCCGTTGTCGAACGCGGCGCCGAGCCCGTTGTCCTCCCAGACGAGGTTGCCGAGGCTGAACAGGGGCGTGAAGCCGAAGTCGACCGTTCCGTCGCCGCGGTCGTCGAGCAGGCCTGCGGCCGTGGCCAGCGGATCGTCCTCGCCGGTCGGTTCCGGGCCGTCGCCGAGCACGACGAGGTCCGAGACGATGCCGCCGGGCTGGATCGGAGCGGACAGCGGGGTGTTCTGCCCGCTGTCGTTGTCGTCGGCACCGGTGGTCGGCGTCGACGTCGCGAGGTTCTCGAGCGGTTCGCCGGGCGCGAACTCGGTCGGCGGGATCACGACGACGTACTGCCCCGCAGCCAGCCCGTCGAACAGGTAGTCGCCGTTGCCGTCGGTCGTCTGGGTGTCGAGGATCGGACCGACCGGCTGGCCGCTGGCATCGGCTGCGTACAGCAGCACCTCGACGCCGGGGATCGGCGACTCCGACGCGTCGAACACGCCGTTGTCGACGTCGGCGGCAACCGTTGCGCCACCGTCGTCGCGCCAGACGGTCGAGCCGATCGAGTACGGGAGCTCGAAGCCGGCGTCGAACGTGTGGTCGTTGTCGCCGGCCAGCCCGGTCGTCACCTCGATCTCGGGCAGCGCGCCGCCGAGGCCGAGCACGTCGCCGGTGACGATGTCGGAGTCGCGCCGGTCGTCGTCGCCGTCGCCGATCCCGGACGACCCGTCGACCTGGGTGACGACGAGGTCGGCGGCCGTGTACGGGCCGGGGACGTTGGTCGCCGTCGACTGGTCGAAGCGGATCACGTAGTCGCTGGCGAACTCGAGCAGCACGGCGTCATCGGCCGCCGACGCCGTGGCGTCCGCCGGGTCGGACACCCCGAACGTGTAGCGACCGTTGGCGTCGGTGGTCGCCGTCGCAACGAGTGTGCCGGCGTCGTCGTACAGCGTCACGGTCACGCCCTCGAGAGGCTGCTCGTCGGGGTCCTGGATCCCGTCGCCGTCGAGGTCGAGCCACACGTAGTCGCCGATCTCGATCGGGGCCGGGGCGCACAGTAGCTCGATGTCGCCGATGCCCGAGGCCTTGCCGAACGTCCCCGGCTCGTCCAGACCGAACACCTGGTACGAGCGGGTGCGCGAGCCATCGGCGTGCGACATCCAGATCAGGCCGCCCGAGCGGAACGAGTTCGCGAACGAGCCACCGCCCGGCGCCGGCACCGGACCACCCACCGGGGCGGGGTCGAAGGCGTTCGACACGACCTCGGCGCGACCGAGGAACACGGCAAGATGGCCGAGCGAGATCTCCTCGTGCGTCGGCGTCGCAGCGTCGAGCGTGTACCGCTCCGACCCGTAGAACTCGTCGTCGGTCGCCGGCGTCAACGACCAGGTGGCGCCCGAACGGGCGAGCCGCACCGTGTCGCCGCCAGCGACGCCTTCGCCGTTGCCGGCCCCAGCCGCAGTGTTGTCGTTGCCGAACTGGTCGCCGAAGCGGTCGGTGACGCCGAGGATCATGTCACCGTCCTCGTCGAACTCGATGTCGGTCACCCACGGCTGCGGGTAGTACGACTGGCCGAACGGCGCCGCCGGCCCTCCGGCCGGGAGGACCTGACCGCTGCCGTTGCGAGTTGGCTCGGCGGCGACCCACGGCAGGTACTCGGCACCGGCGATCGTCGACCCGCTCCGCGACACCCACGTGCGGTCGTAGTCCAGCGGCACGTTCGCCACCTCGGTCGCAGTCCCACCGGCAGGGTCGTAGGCATACACGAACGCCTGGAGGTCGGCGCTGGTCGCGCCGGCTCCGTCGCCGACGCACGTCGCGCTCAGATAGATGAGGCCGTCCTTCGCCTTCACGGCGCCGGGTACCCACGAGCCGTTCGTGCAGTCGGTGTCGACCGACGTGAGCGAGCTGAGGTCGACCGTCGACGGCGTGCCGGCCGCTGGCGGAACGACCGACGCATCGACCGGGATCGCGTAGATCAACCGGTCGAACTGGTTGGCGGCATACAGCGTGGTCTCGGCCTCGTCGAGGTCGATGTCGCCCCAGCCGGTGCGGCCGACGTCGTCCCAGAACCCGACGTCGTCGATCAGGTCGGCGTAGTCGTGGTTGTCGTCGCCGGCCTCGATCGTCACGAACGGTACCGGTGCGGACCCGTCACGGAAGACCGTGTAGATCGTGTCCGGGCCGCTGTCGGCGGGCGCGCCGACGACGCCGCCCGGGTACGCGGTGTGCCGCTTCGCGTACGCGGCGGCGAAGATCACGTCCGCCTCGCGGTGGTACGCGAGGCCGCGGACCGGGCCGACCTCGTCGTCGGATGCCCGCTCGGGGTGCGGCGTCAGTGCGACGGTGGCGTTCGACGTGCTCGACGTCGTGCCCGCCTCGTAGACGAAGTCGACGACGGCCGGGCCGTCGGCCGCCGTGCTGCCGCCCTGGAAGCACGTCGTGGCGAGCTCGGCGTTCCGATCGCAGTACTCGGCCGGATTCGTCACGCCGAGCGACGCCGTGCCGCCGGCATCGACGAACTGCACGGTCGTGCCGGAGTCCGGCCCGTCCTGTCCGGAGCGCACGAAGGCAGGTAGGTCGTCGAACTCGACACGGAACGGTCCCACGCCGAGGCCTGTGACATCGATCGAGAAGGTGCCGTCGGTCGCGACGGTTCCGGCGGCCGAGGCCCCGGCCGCGTCGTAGGCGATGACCGAATAGGCGGCGAAGTCCGGCTCCAACGCATCACGAACGCCGTCCGCGTCGTAGTCGCGGAAGACTTCGCCCGTGATCGGGGGATCACCGGGTGCGGCTCGCCCCGGCGACACCGCGCCCGTCACGAGCACCACGAGCGCAATCGACCCGGCAACGAGCGCGCGGGCCACACGAAACTCCGACACTTCACACCTCCAACGCGGCCCGCCCGACGGGGCGAAGATAGAGCGACCGTCGCACCGCGACAAGTCCTCCGCACGATCTCCTCTGCACGATCAGGGCCACGCGTACGTGGCGCAGGACGGCGTACAGCGCTGATCGCCGACGGCGATGCGGCGCCCACGCCACACCGATCCGCGGCAGCCGCGTTGATGGGATCCGACAGCCCCGAGATCGCCCGGTTCTCGTCGAGCCAGGTGACCTCGTGCCCAGATCCGGCGCTGGCGTGCCCGGTCCGGCCCCCGTGCCGGCGAACGTGTCATCGCCGGGCGCGGGTTCGAGCGGGCTGCCCATCTCGGAACGTCGCGATCGCCCCGAAGCACGCAAGATCGGTGCGTCCCGGGATCGAGTGACATCGCTCCGAGTGCAGGACCTCCACGTCACTCGCCGAGCAGTCGGCTGGCGTGTCGATCCACGGCCAGACGGGCGTCCGCCCCTCGACTGCGTCGACCCGACCGGCGTGGGGTCGGCAGTTCGTCAAGATCCCCGCACATCGTGGCCCCGGCCGGCCCGCGATCGGACGATCGAAGGCCTACGGACAGGACGCGCACTTCACGGAGGAGGTGACGGATTTGCGGACGCGAACGCGCTCGCGCACGCCCATGATGCTGATGATCTGGGCCGCGATCGTCGGCTCGTTCCTCGCCTCGGGCGCGCTCGTGGTCGGCGCCACACGATCCGCCCTCGACGTGGCTCCACCCCGACCGGCGCAGTTGAACAGCTCGCGCCCGGAGCTCCGGGCCGACGGCATCGTGCGCCGGCGCGTCGACGTTCCGTCCCTCGTCCCCGGCGACTCGGTCGGCGGCTGTGTCGAGGTCGCTCGTGCCGATGGTGACGATCGACCGTTCGACGTGCGCGTCCACGGATCCTCGTCGGGTGGCCTCACGCCGGACCTCCGGCTCACGATCCACCATGGCGTCGACGGTGGCCGATGCGGCGAGCCCGGCACGCTCACCGCGGTGTTCGACGGCCCCCTCGCCGAGCTCGGCACCGACTTCGGCGACGGCAGTCGGGGCCTGGCGCCGGCGCGGGCCCGAACGACCGTCGCCTACCCGTTCACGGTCTCGCTCGATCCGTCGACGTCGAACTCCCAGCAGGGCGCGACGGCAGCGCTGGAGCTGCGATGGGAGGTGCGGCCCGGCCCGACGACGCGGTGATCGCCGTTCCCCTTCCTGCGCGCCACCGACTCAAGGTGGTCGTCGATGGCGTCGATGAGTGGATATGACGCGTCCCGACACGTGGGACCGAACAAGGAGAACCAACGTGGAGACCACCCCCCATTCACAGGATCGTCGGAGCCTCGGCGGCGTCATCCTCGCCTCGGCCATCGTGTCGGCACTGCTGGTCGGCGTGCTCGCCTACAGCGCGACGAACGCCGCCTTCACGGGCGTCACCGGCAACACCGGCAACACCTTCGAGGCCGCCACCGTGTCGCTGACCGACGACGACTTCGGTGGCACGAACTTCCAGGTGACCGACATGATCCCCGGCGACACGGTCACCGACTGCATCGAGGTCGAGTACACCGGCTCGACCACCGATCTGGCCGGGTTGCGGCTGTACGGCGCGTCGAGCGGCGACCTCGCCGACGATCTCGACCTGAACGTCCGCCACGGCGCCGCCGGAAGCAGCTGCGCGGCACCCGGCGCCCTCACCGGCGTCTACTCCGGTGACCTCGACGCGCTCGGTACCGACTGGGCGACGGGCAGCGCCGGCTTCACGCCGACCGCTACGAACGAGACGGTCGCGTACGTGTTCGACGTGACCCTGAAGGCCACGACCACCGACGCCGCTCAGGGTGACACGGCGAGCGCCGACTTCACCTGGGAGGTCCGGTCCAACTGATCGGACCCCCATGACGTGAGCACGGGCCTGGCTCACCGCGCTCGGACGAGCGCATCGGTCGCCCCGGATCACTCCGACCTCGAGGGTCGGGATGGCACGGTGGCGACCGAGTCGCGTCCCGACGGCCGACGGTTCGGCACGACCGGGTTCGTCGCTTCGATGGCCGGCCGGTTCCTGGCGATGTCGTGGTGCTGGACCATCATCTGGCTCACGCTGTGGAGCGTGGTCCCGATCGTGCTCGGGTGGTCGCCGGCGGCCGTCACCGGGTCCTCGATGGAGCCGAGCCTCCGCTTCGGATCGGTGGTGCTCCTCGACGACGGCGTCGACCTCGACACCATCGGTCCGGGGGCCGTCGTGTCCTACGACGACCCGGGGCTGCCCGGGATGCGGGTCACACATCGCGTCATCGAGGTCGAGACCGACGGCGACCGCGTCGTCGCCTTCCGGACGATGGGCGATGCGAACGAGGTGCCCGACTCCACCGTCGTTCCCGTGGAGCGGGTCCACGGTGTGGCGCGGCTCGTGGTGCCGTACGCCGGCCTGCCGAAGGCGTGGACAGCCTCCGGACAGTGGACGGAGTTCGCCGCGTTCGCCGTCCTGACGCTCGTCGCCGCCATCGTCTCCATGGACACGCTCCAGCGGCTCCGGTCCGGTCCGGATCGCGGCAGGCGGGGCCGCCGACGCCAGACCGCTGCGATCGGCGTCGCGATCGCCGCCATGCTGGGGGCACCGTCGACATCGGCGGCGTTCACGAGCCAGACCGGCGACGCCGGCAACGACTTCGCGATGACGTCGCAGTGGTTCCTCGACACGATCGACCGCGACGCGCCCGTCGCTCACTGGCGGCTCGGCGAGGCGGCGGGCGGGCCACCGGTCACCGTGCTCGTCGACGACTTCGAGACGTTCTCGGGATACAACACCTACGGCGCCGGCAGCTTCGTGTCATCGACCGCCCAGGCACGCTCGGGGACACGCTCGGGCCTCAAGACCGGGAACAACGACCCCAACGGCGGCTGGAAGGCGCTGCCGGCGACGGTGAGCGGCAGCTTCGTGTTCGAGGTCTGGGTCTACCGCCCGAGCGGCTTCGCCGGCGGATCGATCGATCGACTCGGCCTCGAGGATGCCGGGTTCAACGGCTACACGTTCCTGGTCGACCACAACGGCAACCGACTCGGCATCGATCGCCGGACCGGAGGGTCGCCGAGCTCGATCGGCACGACGGTCGCCTTCGACCCACCCGAGGACAGCTGGTACCGACTCCAGCTCGTCCGCTCGGGCGCCGCGCTGACCCTGAGCGCCTACGACGGGGCTGGCACGCTGCTCGCGAGCACGTCGGCGATCGACGGCACGACGACGACCTTCGACCGACTCGCGATCCACGGCGGCTGGGACTACTACGTCGACGACCTGATGGTCGTGCAGACCAACCCGACGCTGGTCGCGGTCGACCGCATCGGCACGCTCGACGGCGGATACATCGGCGGTCCGCTGCTCGGCCAGCCCGGGCTGATGACCAGCGATGGCGACACGGCCGCTGATCTCGACGGCATCGACGACGCCGTGCTGATCGGCGACGACGCGCTGGTCAACCTGTCGACACGAGGGGAACGCACGACCGAGCTGTGGTTCGAGGCCGACTCCACGAGCGGCCGCCAGGTGATCTACGAAGAGGGTGGGACGGTCAACGGGTTGAACGTGTACCTCGACGACAGCCAGCTCTATGCGACGGCATGGAGCCAGTCGACCGGTTGGAGCACGCCGCTCGTGACCAGCACCCCGATCGCGGCGAACACCGCCTACCACGTCGCGGTGGCGCTCGACGCCGTGACGTCGCGGTCGCTGACGTTGTACCTCGACGGCGTCCCCGTCGCGAGCGCGTCCAAGACCGACGCCAACGCCTGGAACGCCCACAGCGACGACGGCGCCATCGGGGTGCTCAACGGTGGCACCCAGTTCCACGACGGCGACTCGTCGGCGAGCGGCTCGTTCGCGTTCGACGGCACGGTCGACGAGGTCGTGCTGTTCAACAGCCTCGTCTCACCGGGCCGGATCGCCAACCACCACGCAGCCGGCGGCTGAGACGAAGCCCGGTGTGCGTCAGTCGGTGACGACGACGCCGTGCCAGAACGCGACGCGGTCGGTGATCTGGGCCGCGGCCTCCTTCGGCTCGCGGTAGTGGAACGCCGCGTTGGCGTTGGTCTCGCCGTCGACGACCACGTCGTAGTAGCTGGCGGTGCCCTTCCACGGGCAGACGGAGGTGTGATCGCTCTCGACGAGCGTGCCGGGCGCGACCGAGGCGAGCGGGAAGTAGTGGTTGCCCTCGACCACGACCGTGTCGTCGGACTCTGCGATGACCGTGCCGTTCCAGGTTGCTGTTGCCATGCCGGAGTCAACCCACCAGCACGTGCGGGTGTTCCGCCGATCGCCTGCAACACCCCGACGTCATGCTGGCTGTCATGGCAAAGAGCAAGATCGAACACGTCTGCTCGGCGTGCGGCGCGTCGCATCCGAAGTGGTCGGGGCAGTGCACGTCCTGCGGCGAGTGGAACACCCTCGTCGAGGAGTTCGCCACCGACCCGTTGCCCGTCATCGCACCGGCCCTGTCGGCGCCACAGCCGATCGGCGACGTCGATCCCCACACGAGCGCGCCCGTGCCGACCGGGCTCGACGAGCTCGACCGGGTCCTCGGCGGCGGTCTGGTCGCGGGCTCGGTGACCCTGCTGGGTGGCGAGCCGGGCATCGGCAAGAGCACGCTGCTGCTCCAGCTGCTCGCCGAGCGCGCCGGGCGAGCTCTGTACGTCACCGCGGAGGAGAGCGCCCAGCAGGTGCGCCAACGGGCCGAGCGGCTGGGTGCCGTCCGACCCGAGCTGCTGCTGCAGGCCGAGACGGCGCTCCCGCACATCACGGCGGCCGTCGCCGACACCGCCCCCGGCATCGTCGTCGTCGATTCCATCCAGACCGTGCACGACCCGGCGCTCGGGTCGCCACCGGGTTCGGTCGTGCAGGTCCGCGGCTGCGCACAGCAGCTGGTCCAGATCGCCAAGCAGCGCAACGTGCCGATCGTGCTGGTCGGCCACGTCACGAAAGAGGGGTCGCTGGCCGGTCCACGGGTGCTCGAGCACGTCGTCGACACGGTGCTGGCCTTCGAGGGCGAGCGCCACCACGCGCTCCGGCTGCTGCGGGCCAGCAAGCACCGGTTCGGACCCACCAACGAGCTGGGTCTGTTCGAGATGGCCGGGCACGGGCTGATCGGCGTGCCCGATCCGAGCGAGCTGTTCCTCGGCGATCGCCGCACCGGCGTCCCGGGCTCGGCCATCGTGCCGACCGTCGAAGGGCAGCGTCCGCTGGTCATCGAGGTCCAGGCGCTCACCACGCCGGCACCGCCGAACGTCCCGGCCCGCCGCACGACCCAGGGCGTCGACACGAACCGGCTGGCGTTGCTCCTCGCCGTGCTCCAGCAGCGTGCCCGCGTCGACGTCCGAGCGCACGACGTGTACGCATCGACCGTCGGCGGCGTGCGCTTGGCCGCGCCCGGCCTCGACCTCGGCGTGTGCCTGTCGGTGGTCAGCGCCGTCAACGATCGCCCGCTGCCGGCCGACCTGGTCGCGTTCGGCGAGGTCGGTCTCGGCGGCGAGGTCCGGCAGGTGGCGCACGCGCCGCGGCGCGCGGCCGAGGCGGCCCGCCTCGGGTTCCGGCGCGCCATCGTCCCCCGCAGCTCACCCGACGCCGACGGTCTCCATCTCGTCCGCGTCGCCACCATCGCCGAGGCGTTGGCGGCGGCCGGTCTGTGACGCGTTCGACCCGGTCAGCGCCGGCTCCGACGGAGAGCGCCGACCCGACCGCCACGACAGGATGAACGTCGCGCAGCGCGTCGTTCTACACTCACTCCATGCAGAGCCGGTACAGCGGGGCGAACGAGCAGATGCGCAACGCGCTCGCCCGCGTCTCGCCGGGCACGCCGCTGCGTGACGGCATCGACCGCGTCGTGCGGTCGAAGGCCGGTGCCCTGCTCGTCCTCTCCGACGATCCCGAGGTCCTCTCGATCTGCTCCGGCGGCTTCCTCGTCGACGCACCGTTCAGCCCGCAGCGACTCTCCGAGCTCGCCAAGATGGACGGCGCGATCATCATCTCCAACGACGGCGGGCGCATCGCACGGGCCAACGTCCACCTCGTTCCCGACCCGACCGTGCCGACCAGCGAGACCGGCACGCGCCACCGCACCGCCGAACGCGTCGCCCGGTCGCTCGACGTCCCCGTCGTGTCGGCGTCCGAGGAGATGGGCGTCATCAACGTGTACGCGGGCGGGTCGAAGCGCGAGCTGCAGGAGATCGGGCGCCTCCTCGACCGCGCGAACCAGGCGCTGCAGACGCTCGAGCGCTACAAGACGCGGCTCGAGGACACGATCAGCCGACTGACCACGCTCGAGATCGAGGACGTCGTCACGATCCGCGACGTGGTGAGCGTCGTGCAGCGTGGCGAGATGGTCCACCGGATCGCCGACGAGATCGAGACGATGATCGTCGAGCTCGGCGTCGACGCGCGGCTGCTCCGCCTGCAGCTCGACGAGACGTACACCGACCTCGACGACGAGCTCGACCTGGTGGTGGCCGACTACCTCCCGCCGCACCGCAACGTCGAGGACACCCTCGCCGAGATGTCCCGGCTGAAGGACGACGACGTGCTCGACGCCCGGATGGCGCTCTCGACGATGCACCTCGGCGCCAGCGAGCTCGACCACGAGCTCGCACCGAAGGGGCTTCGGCTCCTCCGCCGGGTGCACAAGCTGCCACCCGAGCTCGCCGGCAAGATCGCCAACCGCTTCGAGAGCCTCGCGCGGCTGCAGCGGGTCACCGTCGACGACCTCATGACCGTCGACGGCGTCGACGCGGAGACCGCCCGCAGCGTCAAGGAGACGCTCGAGCGCGTCACCGAGAGCACCATCCTCGAGCAGTACAGCTGACCTCGCCCACCCCGTCGACATCCAGGAGCAGCCATGCCCTTCCGTCACATCGCCATGTTCAGATGGAACGACGACGTCGGCGTCGACCACCTCGATCGCGTCCGCGACGGCCTCAACGCGCTGCCCGCCGAGATCGAGGAGATCCGGAGCTACGTCCACGGTGCCGACGTGGGCGTGTCGGAGGGCACGTACGACTACGCGGTCGTGGCCGACTTCGACAACGTCAACGACTGGCGCACCTACCGAGACCACCCGCAGCACGTGCTGTTCATCTCGGAGGTCATCGCCGGCAACGTGGCCGAGCGGGCCGCGATCCAGATCCAGACCGGTCCGTCCTGATCGCGTCGCGGCCCCCGGCCGGTGTGGTCACCGGGTCGGGTTGAGCAGCTCGCGACGGAGCTCGACCAGCTTCGGCGACGGCTCCCCGTCGCTCCACGGGTCGGCGGTGATGACGCGCTCGTAGCTCTCCCACTCCTGCCGCACGCCGGCGTGGTCGCCGGCGCGGGCGTGGGCCTGCATGCGCAACCCGATCAGCTCCTCGTGTCCGGGGAGGACGCGCAGCCCGCGACCCGTCGCCAGGAACACCCCGTCGATGTCGCCGACCGACAGGCAGTGCGCGGCGAGCTCGGTCGCCGCCGACGTGGCGAGCAGCACCAGGGTCGACGTCAACCCTTCGGCGTCGGGCCACAGGTACGAGGTGCCCTCGAACGGCATGCCGACGATCAGGTCGACCGCCGGGCTCAGCGTGTCGATCGCCTGCGCGGGCGGTTGCAGCAGGGCGGCGTCGAGTGCGTGCTCGAGGACGTCCGCGTCGGTGCGGACCAGGTCGTGCAGCGGTAGCGCATCGGTGTGGGTCCGGCCGACCCACTCCTCGCCCTCGGGCGGCTCGACGAGGCGGGCGAGCGAGCGCCGGGCCTCGGAGACGACGTTGGCGAACGTGGCGTCCCTGACGTCGAGCTCCCAGAGGGCGGTGCGGGCCGCGGTCCGCGTCGACCGCTCGCGGTGCGTCGCCAGCCACGCAACCAGCTCGCGCGTCTTCGAGCGCTCGAACTCGACGACCGCACCTTCGGGCGACATCACCTCGACCGGCCCCAGCAGACGGACGAGCAGCGACCAGGCCGGAGCGGGAACGGCCGGCTCCCCGTCGCTCGGGATCGCGGCGTCGTCCGCGACCGCGGCCTCATCGGCGACCGTGGCACTGGTGGCGGGCTCGCCGATGTCGCCGCCGCCCAGGAGTTCGGCCGCAGGTGGCTCACCCGCAGTCGTCAGGTCGGCCGGCTCGTCGCGCGGCCCGACCACCGTGTGATCGCCGTCGGTCAGGACCTCGCGCTCGACCGGCGCGACCGGCGGATCGATGACCGTGACGAGGCCGGAGATCGCGGCGATGTCGTCGGGAGCCAGACCGACGGGGCGCAGCCGGATGCCGGCCGGCTTGAGCTCCCATGCGTCACCGTCGGGCGCGAGCCGGCCCGACGGCCCGAGGATCGGCGACGCCGACACCACCGCCAAGCCGGTGCGAACGCGAGGCGCCGGGATCGTGCCGGCCGCGGACCCGATCAGCACGACGGCCGGCTCCCAGGTCTCACCCCCCTGGCCCCCGACACGCAACTCGAACGTCGACCTGCTCATGCTGGCCGTCGACCCGATGGCGTCGGCGGCCGCTTCGAAGGCACGCTGCGAGTCACGGGCGGGGACGTGGAGCCGATGCCCGAGGAACGCGTCGTCGGCGACGCCGAGGCCGACCAGCGTCGTGACCTCGGCCAGCGTCGACCCCGCCAGCGTCGCGGCGATCGCAGCCACGATCGCGTCGGCCTCGTCGCCCGGGCCGCCGACCTCGAGCGCCTCGACCGCCTCGAGATCGAGGTAGACGTCGTGACCATCGGGCGTCTGGCCGAGCTGCACGAGCGTCGGGCACGGTGATGCGTCCGCACCGTGATCGAGCAGCTCGATCGGCGTGGCGGCGTCGAGGCGCCACCGGGTGTCGGCCCCCGTCCAGGGTGACGGGAGCGACGCAGGAGCCGTCACCCGCAGCTCGAGCGACCCGTCGGTGCCGACCAGCACTGCGAGCACGCGCGATCCGTGCCGGACGAGGTGCTCGGAACTGGCCGCGATGGCCGCACCGACGCGGGCGAACCGCTCGCCCGGGTCGACCGCTCGCAGTGCCCGCTCGGTCGCCGACGACGACGCCGGCTGCTCGGGCAGCCGGGCACGGGGGCGCGCCCGCCTGAGCTGGTTGCGTCGGCGAACGGCGAGCAGGGTCAGCACACCCGCCGACAGCATTGCGGCGGCGCCGTAGGAGAGCAGTGCGGTCGGTGCGCCTCGATCGTTGCGGGCTGCCGATGGCGTCGCGGAACCTTCGCGCCGGCCCTGAGCCCCACCGCCTCCGGTCGCCGCACTGACATCCGCTACGGCGGTGGGTGACGCGTCGGCCGGCTGGTCGGCGCCGGTCAGATCGGCGGCAGGCGGGGCGCCGACGTCGGTCCGTGCCGGCGTGTCGGTCACCGGTGTCTCGGCCAACGCGGTCTCGGCTGCCGGTGTCTCGGCCGTCGCCGGATGCCGGTCGCTCGCAGGCGTCGCGGGAGCGCTCGCATCCTGGACCACCGCCGGGCCGTCATCGCCGGCACCGACTTCGGCGACGTCGGCGAGGTCGTGCTTCGGGATCCAGACGTTCTCCGCGCGGGCGTCGCCGGGGGCCAGCGTGGCGACCGACTCGATCGGCACCTCGTCGCCCGGGACGTCGAGCCGCCAGCCCGGCTGGATGAGGTCGGGGTCGTCGAGCGATCGCCCGTCGTCGAACGAGCGGCCCCGGTTCGCCTCGTAGATCTCGGGCCACCGCTCGGGATCGCCGAGCTCGTCATCGGCGATCGACCACAGGGTCTCGCCCTCCTCGACGACGTGGACCACCGCGCCGGCGGCCGTCGCGCCCGGCGCCCCGGTCACCGTGCTCGCAGCGGCGGCCGGCGGCTGCGGTGGGAGCTCGAGCACCCAGCCGACCTCGATGTAGGCGGCGTTGGTGAAGTGCTGCCCGTCTGGCATCGGCCGCCCGAGGTTGGCGTCGAGCAGCCGCTCGGCGTAGGCGGCGACGGTCGCGTGGTCGGGGCCGACCACGCGCTCGGCGATGCCGAAGATCGAGTCGCCCGGCTTGACGACGTACCGATCGGACGGCGGTGTCGTCTCGGCGACCGGTTCGTCGAGCGACCTCTCGGAGTGCTGCGGCAGCGACGCGGCGACGGCGTGTTCGGCCAAGCCGCCCACCGCGTCGGACCGATCGGGCGCCTCGAGCACCGAGGTCGTCTCGGGACGTTGCTCGGGAACCAGCGTGTCGCGCGCGATCGCACGGCTCGGCGTCGCGAACATCGGGACGATCACGAGCAGCCCCGACGCGATCACCCGCGCGGTTCGCTGGGACAGACCGAGGCCGCGAACGTCGGGCATCGGCAGTCCGTCGTGGCGCACCATGTGGACCGCCTCGGCGATGACGGTGAGCACCAGCACGATGACCGCCGCCCACGCGACCAGCAGCGACAGGCGGATCACGACGTCGGCGACGGTCTCATCGGTCAGCCGGTCGGTCAGCGCCGATCGGATCGTGTCGAGCTCCCACTCGGCCGGGCTCGCGACCCCGTGCAGGGGCGCTCGGCCGCCGAACCGCTCGTCGGCCGCGAACATCAGTGCGACCGGCACGCCGATCGCCAACAGGCCGAGGAGCGCGACCGAGCGGACGAACGCCGCCGCCCTCGAACCTGCTGTTCGTGTCATGGTGTCGTCTCCTCGGGCCACATCGTGGCAACACCTCCACTGTGGGGGACGAGTGGCAGGAACGGGAAAGCGCTCACGGTCCTGTCTCCGGGCGCGCCGAGCCGACCCCGGTCACGTCGCCGACGGGGTCGGTGATGACGACGGTGACGGTCACCAGGAGCGGATCGGCGCCGCCGATCCGTGCGCTGGCCGTCCCGGTCACGCCGTACTCGCCCAACAACCGCGTCGCCACGCGCTGGACCTCGGCGCGGGCCCGATCCTCGTCGATGGTGATCTCGTCGTCGGCACCCCCTCGCAACGAACCGACCTCGACCTGTTGTGCCCCGGAGCGTGCGGCCTGGAAGGCGACCGACGCTGCGATCGACCGGTTGGAGATCGTGCGGTCGACGTCGCGGGCCAGCCAGACCACCGCGCCGGCAGTGAAGGCGAACAGCAACACGAGTGATGCGACCATGGCCGAACCCCGGTCGGACCGCAACCGCCGATCGCCACCCCGGTCACGATCGGCCCACCGGTCGTGCGCCTGCACCGCCATCAGGGACCTGACGCAGCCGCGCGGAACGGATCGATCGTCGCGTACGCCGTCGCCGACGAACCCTCCGGTTCGGCTCGCACGACCTCGATGCCGCGGTTCGAGATCGTGCACGTCACCGTGACCCCGACCTCGCCACCCGGCCGGAACGACGCGGCGTCGACCACGACGACGGGTGCCGAGCACGAGTCGGCATCGACGAGCATCGCGCCGGCGACCCGGTCTGCCGCAGCTCTCGCAGCGGCGGGCGTGCGCTCGAGCGCCGCTGCCTGCGCAGCGGCCTCGGCGGCCGTGCGCACCTGGGCGCGGGCGTCGACGCCGCGTCCCAGCGACACGACGAGCAACGCCAGCCCGATCGCGACCGGCGCGATCAGTACCAGACCCAGCGCCTCGGTGGCGCCCCGGTCGCGCGTCGTCAGCGAACTGCCGGCCGGCGGGACTGCGGCGAGCCGGCTCACGGGCGGAACGCCTCGATCGGGACGGCTTCGACGACGGTCAGATCGGTCGACGTGCCACGGATGATGCCCGGTGCCCGCCCGGTGACCGTGACGGTGACGAAGGTGCCGCCCGGATCGGTCTCGATTCGGATGTCCGGCGCACCGATGTCGGTGTCGGCGCGCAACACCTGCTCGGCGGCCGCCTCGGCGGCATCGGTCGGCACCCCGCCCCGGGCGACCTGGGCAGCCGTGTCACGCGCGATGAAGCGAGCCTCGGTCCGGGCGTGGCTCCACATCGCCGCCTGGAACGCGGCGAAGGCGATCACGATGAACACCGGCGTGAGGAGCACGGTGGTCAACGACGTCGAGCCGACGTCGCGGTTCGTGACCGAGTCGGACACGGATCAGGGAGTCGGCGCCGTCGGCGTGTCGATCGGTGTGTTCGCCTCGTCGCGAATGTTGTTCCACAGGATCGCGGCGATCACGGCGACGCTGACTCCGGCCGCGACGAACCACAACACCTGCTCGAGCGACACCGCGCCCCGGTCCCGGTCGTCGGTCGCCGCGCGGCGCCCGACCGCCCGCACGGCAACGCCGTACAGCTGGTGCGTGACGGCCGGTCCGAGTACGGAGAGGTCGTGCATGGTGGGTTCCTCCTAGGAGAAGCTGAGTGCTGGATAGATGACGAGGCCCATGAAGATCAGTGCCATGCCGACGATCGGCGTCGTCAGCCGGCTGGTGCGGAGGCGTGCTTCGGATTCTTGCTCGGTCGCCAAGGCGGTGCGGAGCGTGGCGCACTTGGCCGCCAGCGTACGCGCCACCGGTGCACCCTCCGCGGCGCTGAGCGCAGCCGTCGCCGAGATCTGCTCGAGCTCGTCGAGGCCGAGCTCGAGCCCGGCGTTCCCGAGCGCGTCGGTGAGGCTCGAGCCGCGGGCGCCCGACTCGCGCATCCGGCGGCGCAGCTCGGCGAACAGCCGGCCGTCACCGGCGTGCGCCGCCTGTTCGAGCGCACCTTCGTAGCCCGTGTTGCCGGCGAGCAGCATCGTGACGACGTCGAGGTAGGCCGACACCTGGTAGCGCAGATCGCTGCGGATGGCGGCGGCACGCTCGACCGTGGCGGTGTGCACGATCAACGGCCCGACGACGGCGAAGACGAGTCCACCCAGCACGGGGACGAACCAGCCCAGCCCCACCAGATCGGCGGCCTGGAGGAAGGCGAGGAGAACGGTCGGGGCGACCAGCCCGGCGACCGTGGCCAGCACGAGCCACACGACGTGCTGCTCGGTCGAACGCCCGACCAACCGGAGCTCGGCGTCGGTCGGCAGGAGGCGGGGTTGGGCACGGATCGTCCGGACGAGCGGTGCGACCAACCGGCTCGCCGGCGGCGACGGAGCGCTCGACACGGTGCCGCCGCGCTGGAGGTGGCCGAGCACACGACGCAGCGACGGTGCCGGCTGGAGCACCCCGCTGGCGGCGAGGAGCAGACCGGCCACACCCACGGCCGTGAACACGAGCAACGCATTGAGGCCGCTCACAGCACACCACCCGGTTGACGCCGTGGCGTGCCGGTGAGGAACCGCGCCGGCCGCGGGAACGCTGCGAGGCGCTGCACGCGCACGATCAGTGCCGCGTATCCGGCGAGGCAGGCGCCGAGGAACACCTGACCGGTCGGCTCGTCATAGGCGTCGAGGTACTCGCTGCGGCCGAAGACCAGCAGCCCGATGACCAGCGTGGCCATGATCGCAGTCAACGCCTGGACCTCGCGCCTCGTGGGTGCGCGCTCGGCCTCGACGAGACGCCGACGATCGACCTGTTCGCGCGTCTGCTCGGCGAGCGCGGTCAGCACGGGCACGGTGCGGGCTCCGCGGCGGATCGCGATCGACAGCCCCGCCGCGACCAGGTCGGCCAGCGGATCGTCGAGGTCGTCCGCGAACCGGCGGAACACGATGTCGGGATCCTGCCTGCCGAGGCCGGCGGCGAGGCGGCGCACGTGCGACCGGATGAGCGGCGGGCAGGCACCCACGGTCGAGTTGATCGCGCCGACCGGCTGCTCGCCCGCCATCAGCACGTCGCGCACGTTCTCGATCCACGATGCGAGTGCGTCGAGGCGGGCGATCTCGACGTCGGTCGAGCGCTGTCGCCGCTGCCAGCCCCCGATCAACCAGAAGGCGCCGACGCCCACGATGATCGACGGCAGGAGCCAGCTCGACATGAAGAACACGAGCACGCCGACCGCACTGGCGCCGACGAAGCGCAGACCGATCTGGCGCACGGTGTCGGTGCTGATCTCGACGCCCGGCTCGTCGGTCGGTGGCGACACCGCCACGGTGATGCCGGCCACGAACAGCAACGTGAGCAGGATGACGACGCCGACCATCAGCGGGCTCCCGACGGCGCGAACAGCTGCGGGTCGTAGCCGGCGATGCGCAGGCGCTGCAGATGGCGCGCCGACAGCGGGGCGAGCTGCACCAGGTCGCCGTGCTCGCCGATCCCCCACACCTCGGTGCTGGCGAGGCCACCGCGCTCGCCCAGGCCACCGATCTCGATGATCGACGTCACCCGTCGCGTCGCGGCCCCTTCGTACTCCTCGTTGCGGACCAGGTCGATGTGGACGATGAAGTCGACGGTCTGAGCGATCAGGCTCCACACGGCGAACTCGGGCAGGCTCGTGTCGGACTTCGACACGTAGTAGGCGAGGCGCTGGACGACGACGTCGGACGTGTGCGCGTGGATCGTGGCGAGCGAGCCGCGCTTGCACATCGAGGCGACGTCGAGCATGTCGAGCGCCTCGTCCTCGACGAGCTCGCCGACGACGACGCGGTCGGGGTTGAGACGGCGCGTCAACTCGACGAGCTGGCGGGTCGTGATCTCGCCCTCGCCCTCGGCGTTCGAGTGCCGCGTGAACAACGCCGGTGCGTCGGGATGCCGAGGATCCTCCTCGAGGCGCAGCTCGAGCAGGTTCTTCTCGACGGTGATGATGCGCTCGCGCGGTGAGACCTCGCCCAGCAGCTCGGTCAGCAACGTCGTCTTGCCCGCCCCGGGCGGGCCGCTGACCAACACGGTGAACCCGCAACGGATCATCGCCCGCAGCCGCGGGACCAGGTCGACGGGGAAGAGCCCACGATCGGCGAGCCCGTCGAGGCCCTCGTGGCGGAGCACGAACCGCCGGATGGCGATCCGCGGATGCGTCGAGATGCCGTGTTCGGACCGGCCGCCCAGGACCATCACGACCCGCGAGCCGTCGTCGGACTGGAACGTCAACATCGGGGACTGCGTGTCGAGGCGCCCCTCACCGGTGCCGCTCATACGGCGGGCAAGGCGCTTCTGGTAGGCGGTCAGATCGGCCGACGACTCCCACAGCGCGCCGACGTCGACCTTGCGGCCGTCGCTGTAGGTCACCCACGTCGAGAGGTGCGAGTTGACGTCGATCTCCTCGACCGTCGGGTCGGTCATGAAGCGTTCGAGCGGGCCGGTGCCGGTGAGCTCGGCGACGACCCGTGACCTGATCTCGCGATCGGCCATCTCGGACAGCGGCGGGTCCCCGCGATGCATCCGGTCCTGGTTGACGACCGCGATCTCGTCGCTCAGCCACGAACCGACGAGCAGCTGCTGCCGGCGCGGATCCGCCGCGAGCGGCGTCTCGGACGTGGCATGGCCGTCCTGGCGGTCGGCCTCGTCGAGCTCGATCGCCTCGACGAGACGGGTCGCGACGCGACCGGTCACGTAGCGGACGAGCGCCGAGCTCTCGTCGACCGCGGTCATCGCGCCGCCCTCCACAGACCGCCCGCCTGGTCGGCGAGGGTTCGTTCGACCACGGCGGCGAGGTCTCGCGCCGCCCGGACGAGTGGGAGCCGCGCCAGGCGCCGCTCGGACACACCGGTGCGGCCGCCGAACACCCCGGCCGCGAGGTCGTCGACCGGCAGGCCGACCAGCGGCGTCGACCCGACCGACTCGGCCAGGAACGACTCGATCTCGCCCAGGTCGAAGGGTGTCGCGCCGATGACCGCCACCACGGTGGCGCCGCGCGCCGCCTCGAAGCCGTCGAGTTGGTCGGCGAGCCGTTGGAGCCGCACGGCGGCAGCCCGCGACGATTGCGGCGCCTGGCGGTGGACCACGACCGTCACGGCCGCCGACGCGACGAACGGGTGGGCGACCGGCGACGGCTGCACCGAGCCGGTGTCGGCGATCGTCACGGGTGACCGCAGCGCAGCGAGCGTCGCGACCAGGGAGCGGCCCGACTCGCTCACCGCCTGCGCGGCCTCGCGAGCGCGAGCGGGGGCGGGGATCAGCCGGAGCCCGGCGTCGGCGAGCCGCGTGTGACGCTCGATCTCGGGCCACGCCCCATCGAGGACCCGCGTGACCACGGTCGACAGCGAGGGAGCGACGCGCATGTCGAACCAGGCGGCCATGTCACCGCCGGACGGGTCGGCCTCGACGAGGATCGCGTCCTCGGTCAACGGCCATGCCGACGCCAGCGCCACCGATGTCGTGGTGGTGGCGTCGCCGCAGACGGCGACGATGCCCATCAGCCGCCGCCGTCCTGTTCGAGCGCCCCGTCGACGCCGGGGTCGAGCAGCACGATCCTGACGTCGTTCCCGGCGGCGACGACGGCTGCATCGGACTCGGCGACCTCGACCGACACCGACGAGGAGCCGGTGGTGCTGTCGGCGCTGTCGGTGCGAGCCACGACGCGACCGGTCGTGATGAAGGCGTCGGCGCCGGTGCCCTCGCCCTCGACCACGAGCATCACGCGCGACCGCTCGCTGAGACCCGACGGCATCCGGCCCGCCCGGACCTCGACGGCGACGACGCTCGCGCCGGACGACACGAGCGGCGTCGGCTGGACGAGTTGGGGGGCGATGAGCGTGCCCGACGTGATGAACGTTCGCGCGTACTGGTTGACGACGAGGCCGATCTGCGAGGCCTCGACCGCTGGCACCGTGTCGTCGAGCTCGACCTCGACGATCCGCAGGTCCTCGCTGGTGACGAGGTCACCGGCGCGGACGTTGCGAACGACCTGGACGACCTCGGTCTTGTCGTCGAGCGACGAGTACACGAGCACGTTGCCGCCGATCGCCACCGCTGCCAGCACTGCGCCGGCCGCGATCCGGGCGCGCCGGCGCGAGGCGGGACGGAAGCCACGCGGCTCGCGCCCCCGCTCGGCGTCCGCGACTGCGACCGCCTCCTGACGATCGCTCATCGCAGTGCTCCGGAGGCCGCTGCGACGACGAGCACCGCAGCGCTCCCGACCAGCAGCCCGGGCCCGAGCGGGAGCTCTCGGCGATGCGTCACCAGACCGGCGGCGGCGGTCGACCCCGCTGCCACACAGAGCGCGACCATCGCCAGCCGCCAGTCGACGAGCCCCAGGGCGAGGCCGAGGGCGGCGGCGAATTTGACGTCGCCGAACCCGATCGCGTTGGGCGACACGAGGTGCATCGCGAGCAACGGGCCGGCTGCCGCAGCTGCGCCTGCGAAGCCTGCCGCCAGGGGCGCTGCCGACCCGCCGTCGACGACAAGCCCGAGTGCGAGCAGCGCGGCGGGGAGCGCGGTGAGCGCGACGAGCCGATCCGGCAGCCGAGCGGTTCGCGCGTCGGCCACCGCGGCGAGGGTCGCGAAGACGACGACGGCACCGATCGCCACGCCCATGGGCGAGCGGGCGGCGAGTGCGACCATGGCAGCGGCGACGGCACCGACGATGCCGACCGCCAACGGTGCGGGCGCGTCGAGACCAGCCGCGACATGGCGGTCTCGCGGGTGGTCGATCAGCGAGTACACGGTTGCTCCGCCAGCGACGTCCGAATGGTCGGACATCGTAGACGACGGTGTGGGCCGGGGCTCCGGCGATCGTGTGGTCGGCACACCGGCAGTGTGGGCGCAACGGCGCGCCGTCGGGAAACGAGGACTCGCTGAACGATCCGCGAACTCGACGCTCCGGGGGTGCGCGCCCGCGCCCGATGCGGCAGGCTGGTCACATGAGCGACACGAACGTGCCATCCGCCGAGGAGCTCAAGCTGAAGCTCACCCCGATGCAGTTCCACGTCACGCAGGAGGCGGGTACCGAACGGCCGTTCACCGGCGAGTACTGGGACACGACCGACCCCGGCACGTACCACTGCATCGTCTGCGACACCGAGCTGTTCGACTCCGACACCAAGTTCGACGCCCACTGCGGGTGGCCCAGCTTCTACGAGTCGCTCGACAGCGACAAGATCGAATACATCGAGGACCGCTCGCACGGCATGCGGCGAACCGAGGTCCGCTGCGCGAACTGTGGCGCCCACCTCGGTCACGTCTTCCCGGACGGCCCGCAGCCGACCGGCCAGCGCTACTGCATCAACTCCGCGAGCATCAACCTCGAGCGCCGCCCCGCCTGACGGACGCCGGCCCCACGACGCGGCCGCCGGGGTGTCGGGGCGCCATACTCTCGGCCATGACTCCCGTGGCCGACTGGGGCGAGACGCAGCGCCGGCTGACCTCCGACGTGAGCGTGCTCGTCGGCGCCGACGCGGGCAAGTACCCGTCGGGCAACTCGCTGGTCGTGCGCGGCGACGGCGAGTCGGTGATCATCGACCCGTCGGTGACCGTCGTCGCGAACGGTGGCGCGCCCGTCCCGGTCGACGCGGTGATCATCTCCCACAGCCACGAGGACCACATGGCCGGCAACGGCCTGTTCGCCGACGCGCGGCTCCACATCCACGACGAGGACCTCCCCGGCGCACGCAGCCTCGACGGGTTGATGGAGGTCTACGGCCTCACCGGTGCGGCGCGCGAGGACTTCGCCGACCAGATCGTCGAGGAGTTCCACTATGCCCCGCGCCCCGACGCGGAGGGCTTCGTCGACGGGCACGTCTGGGACCTCGGCAGGGTGCAGGTCGAGGCCGTGCACCTGCCCGGTCACACGCGCGGCCACAGCGGCTTCCGGATCTCGGGCGGCGTGTTCTTCCTGTCCGACATCGATCTGACCGGCTTCGGGCCGTACTACGGGGACGTGTGGAGCGACCTCGACGACTTCGAGCGCTCGCTCGTGCAGGTCCGCGAGGAGGAGGCCGACTTCTACGTCACCTACCACCACAAGGGCGTGATCGAGGGGCGGGACGAGTTCGTGGCGCTGATCGACGCGTTCCACGCGGTGATCCCGCGCCGCCACGCGGCGATGCTCGAGTTCCTGGCCGAGCCGCGCTCGATCGACGACATGGTCGAGCACCGGTTCGTGTACCGGCCGCACGTCCAACACGTCTTCGCCGAGAGCGTCGAGCGGCGATGCGCGGCGATGCACGTCCAGCGCATGCTCGTGCAGGGCGACGCCGACGAGGTCGAGCCCGGCCGGTTCCGAGCGCGCTGACCCGGCGGCGGGCGGACGCCGCCGAGTCAGGCGAGCTCGAGGACGACCGCGATCACGTCGGTGTGTGCGCGAACTCCTCGATCATCTGCCAGGCGTCATTGCTCAGATGGTGCGCGAGATCGTGCAGCGCACGCGCGGTGGCCAGTTCCTCGCCGACGCGAGGGACGGACGGATCGGCGGGGTTCCGCCGGGACCGGCCGACCCCCGAGAGGGAACGGTCACCCGCGTCGAGGTGGGCGACGACCTCGCAGTGGTCCTCGTCCTCACGCAGCTCGAGACGCACATCCCAATGCTTGATGGCATCCATGTCACCATGGTCGGCCAGGCGGGGCAGGGGCGACCAGGGCCCAATGTCACCCCCACTGCCTCCCGAGGACACGGCCTCGCCCCGGACCCGTGGATCACGTCATCGGACGCGGCACCGCTCCCACCGCCGGCCGAGAGCTCCATCGGGCCGCCCCGCCCGGATCACCACGAGCCGCGGCTGCGCCCGCCGCCGCCACCACCGACCCGGCCGCCGCGGCTGCCACCACCGCCGAAGCCGCCGCTGCGACCACCTCCGCCCGACGAGCCGGGCGCCGTGCGAGTCGAGCGCATCGACGGCGCGCGGCGGTGCACGATGATCGGCCCGGCGGCAGCCCGAGCGGGCGCCGGCACGTTGGCGCCGTCGAGGGCATCGGACCACGCATCGGCCTCCCCGAGGGCGACGGCCCAGCCGCTGTACTCGCGGAGCACTCCCTGCGACCACGCCCACTCGACGTGGCGTCCCTCGCTCGCGTGGAGGAACCGGCGGAAGGACTCGGCGCGCAGCGCGAGCGCCGAACCCTGTGCCGACCGCACCGGGAGGAGTGCCCGGTACATGAAGTAGGCGACCGCAGCCGGCACGGCGAGACCGAAGGCGAGGGCCAGCGGCCAGGAGCCGAACGCCCCGAACAGGGCCGTCGCACCCGAGCCCCACACGAACAGGCCGAAGCAGATGAACAGGAGCAGGCGGACCGGCGCCCCGCCCGATCCGCCGGCGATGCCGCTGCCGGGCGGCAAGCGCTTCCACCAACCGCTCGTTGCGATCCGCTGCTTCTGGCGCGCGGAGATCGCACGCCACACCTTCGCGAACTGCTCGTCGTAGGTACCGGTGACGAACGGACTCTCGATCGCGAAGATCTGATCGAGGAGCGCGGCGTCGACCTCGTCGAGCTCGCGTCGCTCGGGACCACTGCGGATGACGAGGTCGTCACCTTGTTCGTCGAACTCGACGGCGTCACGCCCCGCGAGTCCCGACAGCCAGGCCTCGACCGTGTCGTCGCCGATCCGCTCGGTGAGCAGCACCGATGCCTCCCACGGCTCGAGCCCCTTGGGAGGCACGAACTCGATCGTGGCGAGATCGCCCAGGTCGTCGTCGGCGACGAGCGCAACCGGTGGTGGCGGTTCGCCGGCACCGTCGCCGCCGGGTGGCGGCAGCGAACCGTACGCCGCGTCGGCCGCGCCACCGGCGAACACCTCGTTGCGGCCACGGCGTCGCGCCCAGCGGTGCACCCCGAACGCGCCGGCGAGGCCGACGCCGCCGACGCCGAGCGCGGTCAACCCCCGATTCGACGACCTGCGCTCGGGAATCGGCGGCGGTTCGATCGCTGCCGGGTCGATCGCCTCGGGGTCGGTCACGGCGACGATGTCGGCCTCGATCGTGATGCCCGCGCCCGCCGGCAGCGGTTCGAAGACGGCCCGGTGGAGGTCGCCGTCCGCAGCGAGGACGCATTCGTCGATCGAATCGAACGCGCCGACGAAGCAGCGCGGGTCGTCAAGCTCGAAACCCACCACGACGATCTCGACGTAGTCAGTCTCGATCGGCTCGGGGTCGAGCACGTCGAGCGTGAGCACCCCCGACCCGAGCTGCGCGGCGGGCAGCGTGTACGCCAGGCGATAGCGGTGCTGCCCGGTGATCGTCACGTCGGGGTCGCCGATCCTGATCTCCGTCTCGAGGCCGAGGTCGGTCACCCTCAGATCGTCGGGGGCGTCCGGTGACGAGGCGACGACGTCGATCGGCGCGCCGAGGTCGTTCGGAATGCGCCCGAGGTGCCCTCGGCGGCGCTCGTTCCCGAAGTCCTGGTCGAACGTCTCGGTCAGGCGCAGCCCGTCGTCGCCGGTCGGGGCGATGACCACGTGCCAGGTCTCGAACCGTTCCGGCCGATCCCCTTCACCGATCACCCCGGTGCCGGCGAGCAGTGTGGTGCCACCGATCGCGGCGCCGACGACGGCGTGGCGCACTCTCGAGATCCGGCCCAACACGCCGGCCATTGTGCCGGGTCAGCCGGCCGGCGGTGACCATTCCGACGGTGACCATCCCGGCGGGGCCAGCTCGAAGCCGTCGAAGTCGAAGCCGGGCACCACGACGCACGACACCAGCGTCCACGGCCCTGCACTCACCGCCGATTGCCACGACCGTGCGGGAACCAGCGCCTGCGGGCGCTGGCCGGCGTCGATGTCCGGACCGAGCTCGACATCGTTCGGTGTTGCGCCGTCGGCAGCGATCGAGAGCGTGAGGGGTGCGCCGGCGTGGAACAGCCACAGCTCGTCGGCGTCGACGCGGTGCCAGTGGGATCGTTCCTCGAGCAGGTAGTAGATCGCCGTACCGGTCGACCGACCGTCGCCCGTCGCCGGTCCTCGCCACGTCTCGACGTAGTAGCCACCCTCGGGATGCGGCGTGAGACCGAGCGCTGCGGCCATCTGCGAGCTGTCGACCGTCATGCCGGCATCGTCGCACGAAGCGGGTGGGGTTGTCCCCACCATCGACACGCCCGGGTGCCCCATCGCAACCCGGGGCCCGGTTCGTCACGATGGAGTCATGGCATCACTCCCTGTCCTCCCCGCTCTGATCGGTGCCGCGCTCCTGGTGTCGGGCTGCTCCCTCAGCGTCGACCTCGGCGACGGCGACACGAAGCGGCGCGTCGAAACCGACACGATTCCGATCGCCGATCTCACGCGGCTCGACGTCTCGACCGGCAACGGCGCGATCGAGGTGACCGCAGCCGACGTCGAGGAGATCGTCGTGCGCTCGGTGTTCCGCGAGTCGGACCCGGGTGACGCCAGCTCGGAGATCGACGTCGGCACCGACGAGCTCGTCGTCCGCGGCGTCTGCGACAGCGGGTGGTTCGAGAGCTGCCAGGTGGCATTCGAGTTGACGGTGCCGGCCGACCTCGACGTCTCGGTCGACACCGACAACGGACGCATCCTGGTGGACGGCGTCGCCGGCGACGTCGCCCTCACCAGCAACAACGGCGCCGTCACCGGGCTCCATCTCGCGAGCGACGACGCCCGGGCCGAGACCGACAACGGGCGCGTCGAGCTGCGGTTCGACGACGTGCCGGACTTCGTGGACGCCGTGAGCGACAACGGCGCGATCGAGATCATGGTGCCCGACGAGGCGTACGACGTCGAGGCGATCACCGACAACGGCGGCATCGACGTCGACGTCGTCGACCAGGACGATGCCGAGCGCCGGATCATCGCCGAGACCGACAACGGCTCGATCCACGTCGGCGCCGCGTAGGCACGGCCTGTCAGCGCTCGGAGCGGAGGTCGTCGTCCCCCCGACAGGCTGCCGATCTCCGAGCTGCCGACCGGCGCGACCTGCTCGACACGTCGAGGACCTCCCCCGGAGGCAACGAGTGGGTCGACCGACCAGGTAGGCGTCGCGTTCAGGGATCAGCTCGTCTCGGCGTCGATCCAGGCGAGGTACTCGGCGCTGCCACCGACGATGTCGACCGCGGTCACGGCCGGCAGGTCGTACGAGTGCAGGTCGGCCACCACGGCCTCGACCTGATCGACGAGCGCACGTCTCGTCTTGACGAGCAGCAGGACCTCGTCGTCGCGCTCGACGGCACCCTGCCAGCGGTACGTGCTCCGGATCGGTACCTGCTGGACGCAGGCGGCCAGTCGCTGCTCGACGAGGTGATCGGCGATCCGATCGGCCTCGGCGCCGTCGTCACACGTGACCTGGACTTCGATGTGTTCGGCCATCACGTCATGTTGGCAGGACGAAGCGATCGCACCCGCCGGGGCCGCCTCGTCGTGGGCGGGCCACGTGGTTCAAGATGACCCGATGCACACCACCCGGACCCCCGACGAGCGGTTCGCCGACCTGCCCGGCTACCCCTTCGAGCCGCATTACGCAGAGATCCCCGACGAGGACGGCGGCACGCTCCGCGTGCACTACGTCGACGAGGGCCCGGCCGACGCCGCGCCGGTGCTGCTGATGCACGGGGAGCCGTCCTGGAGCTACCTGTACCGGCACATGATCCCGCCGCTCGTCGACGCCGGCCACCGAGTCGTGGCGCCCGACCTGGTCGGCTTCGGACGCAGCGACAAGCCGACCGAGCAGTCCGACTACACCTACGCCCGCCACGTCGCCTGGATGAGCTCGCTGGTGTTCGGACACCTCGACCTGCGTGACGTGACCTTCTTCGGGCAGGACTGGGGCGGACTGGTCGGGCTCCGGCTGGTCGCCGCCGACCCAGATCGCTTCGCCCGGGTCGCGATCGGCAACACCGGTCTCCCCACCGGCCACGGCCCGGCCAGCGAGGCGTTCCTCCAGTGGCAGAGGTTCAGCCAGGAGACGCCGGTGTTCCCGGTCGGCGAGATCATCAACCGGGCGACGGTCACCGATCTGACGCCCGAGGTGATCGCCGCGTACGACGCACCGTTCCACGACGAGGTCTCGAAGGCCGGCGCTCGCATCTTCCCGTCGCTCGTCCCGACCAGCCCCGATGATCCGGCGACGCCGGACAACGTGGCGGCATGGCGGGTGCTCGAACGATTCGAGCGGCCGTTCCTGCTGTGCTTCAGCGACAGCGACCCGGTCACCAAGGGTGGAGACGCACCGTTCCTCGCCAAGGTGCCCGGTGCGCAGGGACAACCACACATCACGATCGAGGGCGGCGGGCACTTCCTCCAGGAGGACCGGGGCCCCGAGCTGGCGGCACTGCTCGACGACTTCGTTCGCTGAGGGTCTCCGCCGATCGGCCGAACCGGAGCCTCATGATCGGGCTTCGCCGACCGGCACAGCAGGATCGGCTCGCCTGCCCGAGCTCGCCGCCTCCGCACCGCTTCGACGCTGCGAGCCCTCCGGGCTCGGCCCACCTCGCTGACGCAACGCGCCTGAGCGGCGAGATGATCATCTGCGAGCCGGATCACGCCGTCGGAGTAGCGGCTCACGATTCTGCCCGGCAGCATGTCGGGATGCTCGGAGTCAACGCTCGACGGACGATGAAGAGACCATGACAGCGATCGAAGCGCTCGCGCTCCGACGGAACTTCGGCAGCAACGAGGCGGTCGCCGGCGTCGACCTGGCGGTGCATCCGGGCGAGGTCTACGGGTTCCTCGGGCCGAACGGCGCCGGCAAGTCGACCACCGTGAAGATGCTCTGCACGCTGCTCGCTCCGACCTCTGGCAACGCCAACGTCGCCGGCTTCGACGTGGTCGCGCACCCCGGCGAGGTCCGGCTCCGGATCGGCGTCGCCCTGCAGGACGCGTCGATCGACGGCAAGCAGACGGGCCGCGAGCTGCTCGACATGCAGGGCCGCCTCTACGGGTTGCGGCCCGCCGACATCGCGTCGCGCATGGACGACGTGATCGACCTGGTCGACATCGGCACGGCGATCGACGACCGTGTCGATTCGTACTCCGGTGGCATGAAGCGACGCCTCGACCTGGCGATGTCGCTGATCCACCGGCCCGAGATCCTCTTCCTCGACGAGCCGACGACCGGACTCGACCCGACGAGCCGCAACGCGGTCTGGACCGAGGTGCGGCGCCTCAACCGGGAGTACGGCATGACGATCTTCCTGACCACCCAGTACCTCGAGGAGGCCGACGAGCTCGCCGACCGCGTCGGCATCATCGACCACGGCAAGCTCCAGGCCGAGGGCACGCCGACCGAGCTGAAGCGTTCGATCGGCACCGACCTGATCGTCGCCGAGGTCGACGGTGAACCATCTGCGGCCGTCGCAGCGCTCGAGGCGGTCGACGGCGTGAGCGGCGTCGAGGTGCACGGCAACGAGCTCTCGCTGGCGACAGCCGACGGCGCATCGGTCATCGCCGGCGTCGCAGTCGCGCTCAACGGGTGCAGGGTGCCGGTCACGTCGCTGACGTTGCGCACGCCGACGCTGGACGACGTGTTCCTGTCGGTCACCGGGTCGCACCTCGAGGTCGACCAATCGGCCACGGACGCCATCGACGAGGAGGCCGCATCATGACTGCCACCACCGCCGGCACACACATACCCGGCACGAGCGACCCACTGGCCCGACGATCGTCGATCGGCCACGACCTCGCCACCGTCGCGAGACGCGCGATCCGCGGCGTGTTCCGCGAGCCCGAGTTCTTCGTGCCGGCGCTGATCGTCCCGGTGTTCTTCTTCGTCGTCAACACCGGCGCGCTGCAGGACTTCGCCCAGCAGACCGGTGTGGTGCCCGACTTCAAGGCCTTCCAGCTCCCGGTGTCGATCATCTTCGCCGTCACCGGTGTGTCACGCGCCAGCGCCCTCGTGACCGACATCCAGGGCGGCTACTTCGACCGGCTGCTGCTCACGCCGATCCGCCGTCCGACGCTGCTGCTCGGCCTCATGGCGGCCGACTTCGTGTCGGTCATCCTCCTCGCGGTCCCCGTGCTCGTGCTCGGCCTCGTGCTCGGCGTCAGCTTCGAGACCGGGCTGATCGGCATGGTGGTCTTCATCCTCTACGGCGCCGCGTGGGGGCTGGCATTCGCCGGCTTCCCCTACGCGATCGCCCTGAAGACGGGCAACCCCGCGGCCGTCAATTCGAGCTTCATCCTGTTCTTCCCGTTCGCGTTCCTGACGACGACGTTCCTGCCGCAGGACGCCCTGACCGGCTGGCTCTCGACGGTGGCGACGTACAACCCCGTCACCTACGTGCTCGACGGCCTGCGAAGCCTCATCACCGAGGGCTGGGAGTGGGATGCGCTCGCCAAGGGCCTCGGTGCGACGCTCGCACTCATGGTCGTCAGCTTCGGGTTGGCGAGCACCGCGCTCCGCGGCAGGATCACGAGCTCGTAGCGGGCGCAGCCCGGTCGATGCGCGACCTCGCGGCGCCGAACCGTCGCGTGACGCTCGCCCACGGCGTCGGGTCACGCATCGCGTCGAAGGCGAGGACGATCGAGGTCGTGATGGTGACCGCGAGCCCGCCGACCGAGGCGACCAACGGATCGCGGCGTCGGAGCGCGCCGCGGGCGATGCGAACCACGCGGCCGCCACGGCCGTATCGCAGGCGCTCCGGACCACCCTCTGGGAGGCTTCCCCGGCCTACCCTGGGCGGATGGGGAGCGACCGTTCGGCTGCACCGGCGCCGTGGCTTCGCGTGTTGGAGTCCCGGGCGGTGTTCGAGCTCGGCGCGGTGGTGGCGGCAGCGCCCTGGCTGCGCATCATCGGACGTGGCGATCGGCACCCGGTGTTGATCCTCCCCGGCTTCCTCGCCGGCGATCCGTCGACGGCGCCGCTCCGATCGATCCTGCAGAGCCAGGGCTACTGGGTCCACGGCTGGCGTCTCGGTCGCAACCTCGGGCCGACACCCGAGATCGTCGACGGGCTGATCGAGCGGCTGCGCACGCTCCACGAACGTCACCAGCGTCCGGTCAGCCTCATCGGCTGGAGCCTGGGCGGCATCTACGCCCGCCGGCTCGCACGGCGATGGCCCGAGCAGGTCCGTCAGGTCATCACGCTGGGCAGCCCGTTCCGGATCACGCCGGACGACCGGAGCGCGGTGTCGGACATCTACGACCGCCTTCGGCGGGCCCACCTCCCGACAGCCGAGTTCCACCTGCCCGGGCCCGAGGCCGGGGCGCTCGAGGTGCCGGCCACGTCGATCTACACCCGCACCGACGGTGTGGTGCGATGGTGGCAGTGCCTCGAATCGGTCGGGCCGAACTCGGAGAACATCGAGGTTCGAGGCAGCCACTCCGGCCTCGGGTTCAACCCGGCGGCGATCTACGCGATCAGCGATCGGCTCGCGCGCCCGGCCGAGGACTGGCGCCCGTTCCGACCGCCGCCGGCATCACGGCACATCTTCCCGAAGCCGGCCGACTGGCGATCCGACCTCCACGTCGCCTGAGGTGGTGGCCTGAGCGTCAGCCCCGGCGGGCGATCCTCACCGCCTCGGCGATCAGGTCACCGTCGGGCGCGGCGGCCGATCCGAACAGCGAGTCGCCCATGCCGACCGCGATCGCACCTGCGTCGAAGAACGCCCACATGTTGTCGACCGTCACCCCGCCGGTGGCCATGAACGGTCGCTGTGCGTAGGCCGGCGCGACCTGCGCGAGCCAGGCCGGCCCGGGCGGGTCGGCCGGGAAGAACTTCAAGACGTCGGCGCCGGAGGTGATCGCCCGCTGGATCTCGGCCGGACTCTGCACGCCCGGCAAGGTCAGCATGCCGAGCTCGGCGCTGCGCCGCGCCGTCGGCTCGTCGATCCCCGGGAGCACGCAGAACGTGGCTCCGGCCGCGGCGGCCGACTCGGCCTGCGCAACCGTCCACGTCGTGCCGACGCCGACCGACGCGTCGGCACCGAACCGCTCGACGAGCAACGCGACGTCGTCGGTGGCGCGCTCGTAGTCGTGGGTGACTTCCAGCGACCGGACGCCCGCGGCGACGAGTTGGTCGGCGAGCGGCACCAGCTGCTCGCGCGGGATCTGTCGCAGCACCGCCATGATCCGATCCTCGGTCAGGCATCGCAGGGCGTGTGCTCGCAGCTCGGTCATCGATCCTCCTCGTCCGACGGACCAGCCGAGTCTGGCACCTGCCGGCACGCAGCGATGCCTCAGCCGGTGGCCGACGAGCGCACGAACGCGAGTGCCGGCGCTCGAACGACCTCCACTAGCTTCACGGCATGTCGCGTCCCCCCGCCACGCAGTACTCGATCACGCTCGACGTCACGCTCGACAACGTGCCCGGGGTGCTGGGCCGGCTCGCCACGACCATCGGCGAGGCCGGGGGCAACATCTTCGCGATCGAGGGCTTCGTCGCGAAGGGCACCGAGCTCGAGCGCGACATCGTGGTCAACTGCTGCAGCGTCGAGCACCAGGCAGAGATCGTCGAGGCGGTCCAGGCGACCGACGGCGTAACGCTGGAGGGGTGGTACGACCGCACGTTCCGCATGCACGACGGCGGCAAGATCGAGGTGCTCCCGCTCTGCCCGGTCGGCGATCAGGACGACCTGTCGATGGCGTACACCCCGGGCGTCGCTCGGGTCTGCACGGCGATCGCCGACGACCCGGCTCAGGCCGACAAGTACACGATCCGCAAGAACACCGTCGCCATCGTGTCGGACGGATCGGCCGTGCTCGGGCTCGGCGACATCGGGCCGAAGGGGGCGATGCCGGTGATGGAGGGCAAGGCGCTGCTGTTCAAGGAGTTCGGCGGCGTCGACGCGTTCCCCATCTGCCTCGACGTGTCGTCGCCCGAGGAGATCGTCGAAACGGTCGTCCGGCTCGCGCCGACGTTCGGCGGCGTCAACCTCGAAGACATCGCAGCCCCCGGGGCGTTCCAGGTGGAGGAGGCGCTCAAGGAGCGGCTCGACATCCCGGTCTTCCACGACGACCAGCACGGCACGGCGGTCGTCGCGCTCGCGGCCTTGGAGAACGCGCTGCGGATCACCGGCAAGCGCATGGCGGATCTGTCGATCGTGATGTCGGGGGTCGGCGCCGCAGGTGTCGCGATCGGCAAGATCCTGCTCGGGGCGGGCGCCACCGAGATCGTCGGCGTCGACAGCCGGGGTGCGGTCTACGACGGCCGCGACGGCCTGAACCGCTGGAAGCAGTGGTTCGCCGAGAACACGAATCCCGACGGCAAGCAGGGCGCGCTGAGCGACGTGATGGCGGGCGCCGACGTCTTCATCGGCGTCAGCGCCCCCGACGTGCTCACGGTCGACGACGTCCGCGCGATGAACGACGATCCGATCGTCTTCGCGATGGCCAACCCCGACCCCGAGATCCGCCCCGAGCTGGTCGACGGCCTGGTGCGCGTGATGGGCACCGGCCGCAGTGACTATCCGAACCAGATCAACAACGTGCTCGCGTTCCCCGGCATCTTCCGCGGCGCGCTCGACGCGCGGGCGACGACGATCACCGAGGGGATGAAGCTCGCAGCCGCCGACGCGATCGCAGAGTCGGTCACCGACGACGAGTTGTGCGAGACGTTCATCATGCCGTCGGTGTTCGACAAGTCGGTGTCGGCGCGGGTGGCGACCGCGGTGGCCGACGCCGCTCGCGCCGACGGGGTCACCCGCTGAACCACGATCCGACCAGCGTCACCCGGTGACGCCGCAGCTCAGGCGGCGGCGTCGAACTCGGCCTGCACCCGGGCGGCATCGGGATGCGTCGCGATGTACTCGGCGACCTCACGCCGCACCCGCTCGGCGTTGAGCTTCGGCTGGTCGACGGTGGCCCACTGCACCAACCCGTCCCAGAACCGGCCGATCAGCTCGCGGCCGGCGACGGTGCCACCGTCGAGGGTGCGGAACGTGACCGACTCGATCTCGCCGAGGTAGAGGCACAGCGATCTGACGTGGATGGCCTCGTCGGTACGGATCCGCTCGATCACCTCGGCGGCCAGCGCGGCACGGTCGTCGCCCCCGGCGAACAGGCCCGGCGTCCGGAGGACCGCCTGCGCCTCGGCGAATCCGAGTTCGGCGCGGAACTCGATGATGAGCAGGTTGGCGAGCAGCGACAGGAGGCCCTCGATCCCCTCGGGGAGCTCGGGCATGAACCGGGTACCGGCCTCGGGCCGGGCGATGTTCTCGGGCGGCTCGACGTCGGGGTGGGTGTCGTCACCGAACGCGAGGTCGCGAGCGAGGAACCACATCACGTCGTGCCCACCGATGCCGAGCTCGGGCTGGCCGCCCTCGTCGATGCCGTGCGCGAGCAGCAGGCCACGGCCGAGGTGACCGACCGCCATCTCGGAGACGTCCTCGACGATCACCGGCTGCAGGTCGGGGAAGCTGGCGTCGGCGAGCAGCCGACCGCGCGCCTCGATCTTGCCGGTGACGGTGAGCTGGTTCCAGAACCAGCGGCCGAGACCGTTGCGCAACAGCACCCGGTGCTGGTCGGGGTTCACGGCCCGCACGCCGTCGAGCAGGCTTGCGTCGGCGGGGAACGGCGCACGGCCCCGGGCCCGCAGGGCGTCGGTCCACGCGTCGAGCGCCCGTTCGCGCACGAGCGCCCGCGGCGGCTGGTACGTGCCGTCGGGCAGCATGCCGCCGTGCACCCGGGTGTCGCCGATCAGGTGCGGCTCGAGACCGGGGTGCTCGCGCAGCAGTTCCTCCGCCGAGTACGTCAGTTGCGTCATCGCCGACCTCCTCCGCGACGACCGTACCGAGGACGTGTCACGACGGGAGGATCGCAAGGAGCTCGGGACGGAGGAACTGCACGGCGACCTCGGCTTCGGCGGGGATGCCGAGTGGCACGATCGCCACCTCGACCAGGTTCCCGGCCGCCGCCTCGCCCTCGATCACCGTGACGACGAGCGAGTAGCCGCTCTCGGGTGCGCCCGCCAAGGAGGCCTGTTCACCGCCGCGTTCGTCGGCGCGCAGTGCGAGCGGTGCGTACGTCGAGTTGAACGTGGCGAGATCGAACTCGCCGGGCGTGCCCTGCGTGGCGACGAGGAGGCTGACCAGGACGGCGCCGACCGTGTCGTCGTCGGGGTCGAACACCGCCAGCACCGACGAGACCGAGCCGTCGGGGTCGATCGTGCCCCCGAGGAAGCCCGCCTCGAAGAGGTCGGCCGCGACGAACCCGTCACCGCCGCCCGCGAGCGGTGCGATCACCAGGTCACCGGCGTCGAGGGCCAGTCGCTGGGAGTCGAGCTCGGCGATCTCCTCGTTCGCGGCGGTGAAGGCGCCGGCGAACTCGTCGACCGAGGCGAAGAGCAGCGCCTCGCTCAGCAGCTCGGGCAGTGACGAGGGGTCGGCGAGGTCGACCTGGCGATCAGGCGCCGAGTCCGTCGGGGACGGGGTGGTCGACGGCGCCCGACTGCGCTGCGGCGCAGTGGTCGGCGTGGTCTCGACGACCTGCAGCCGGTCGGCGTCGCCCGTGCATGCGCCGAGCAGGAGGACCCCGGTCGCGAGGATCGGGAGTGACCGGCGATCGCGCACGGATCGGAACGTACCCGAGCCACCGGTGGTGCGGTCCTCGCCGGTCGGTGCGTCGATCGGTCTACCGATCCGTCGGCAGCGGCTGGCGGAACAGGCCGTCGGGGACCGGAGCCCCGCACCTGACGAGCGAGACGTGCCACGACGGCGACGACCCCAGCGCCCAACGGAGGCTCGACACCGATGCGGCGCCCACCCGCTCGCCGGTCGCCGACGGTTCGAGGCCGATGATGTCGGCGATCCGGTCGGGCAGCGTGGCGACTGCGGCGCCGAGGAGCGCCCGGTACCCGACCTTCACGGGCAGCGAGAGCGGCGGGTCGCGCAGGAACTCGATCGAGTTGCGCATGGCCTCGGTGCGCTCGAGCGCCGGGTGGTCGGCCACCCATGCCGCTAGGTCGGCCGCGGTGTCGGGCAGCGGGTCGGCATCGAGCAATGCGCCGATCCGGGTCTGTTCGGCGACGAACCGGTCCGCCTCGTCGGGGGTCAACGCGGTCGGTCCGTAGCGCTGGTACGCGACGAGGAAGGAGTCGGTGAGCACGTTGTGGACCCAAGCCGCCATCTCGGGCTGGCCGGCGCTGTAGGGGCGGTCGCGCTCGGAGCGGCCGCGCACCGAGCGATGGGCCTGGCGCACCATGGCGACGGCGCGTTCGACCTCGGGCATCGCGCCGTACGTCGTCTCGGTGACGTAGAAGGAGGTGCGCGTCAGCCGGCCCAGGGGGTCGTCGCGGTACCGCGAGTGCTGCTCGACGCCGGCGACCACCTCGGGGTGGGCGGTCTGCACGAGCAGCGCCCTGATGCCGCCGACGAAGGCGGTCGCATCACCGATGACGCGCCACGACACCGAGTCCGGACCCAGTAGGCCGGGGTCCGGGGCGTAGCTCAGCGTGTCCTCCAGCGGTTGTGGCCCGTGCGAGAACAGGCCGGTCGTGGCCGCGACCACCCGGTCCTTGAGATCGGTGACGATGCCCGGGACCACCATGGCCGGTCAGTCGGCCAGCGTGCCGGCGTACACCTGCCAGGCGAGCGCGCTCTTGGCGACGAGGCTGAGCACGAGGTACACCTTCTCGCCGTAGAGGTAGTCGGCGAATCGGCCCTTCCCGCGGTACTGCAGCCACTGGTTGAGCGCGAAGCAGTTGAACAGCACGAACAGCGACACGAAGATGCCGTAGACGAAGCCGGGGACGCCATCGCCCTCCTGCTGCGACGTGATCAGCGCGATGGTGATCGCGACCCACGGCACGACGCCGACGACGCATCCGAACACGAACGGCCACCACGTCACGGGCTCCCCGGGTCGGTTGACGCGCTCCATCAGCCAACCGAACAGGATCATCGCCGCGTTGACCGAGAACAGGCCGATCAACGCATAGAGGTTCGTGACGCCGGGCAGCATCGCGATGAGCACGATCATGATCGACGCGCTGACCGAGTACTCGGCCCATCGAGCCGGGTTGATGCTCTTCGCGAGGTTGGACTCGTACCACCCGACGACGCGAGGGGCTGCCATCGCCAGGTGGTCGACGGCAGCGAACAGGAGGAAGACGGCGATCGCCACCGAGAACCGGAGGTCGAAGAACACCTTGTCGATCGTCAGTGGCGTGCCGGGCGGCCCGTCCTGCACCCGCGCCTCGACGGGGATCGCGAAGTCGTTGCTGAGGACGAGCAGCACGATTGCTTGCAGCAGGTGGGCGACCCCGACACCGACGTTCCAGCGCCGGAGCGCCGCGGTGGTCGTCGGCCGGGACATGGCGAGCACGGTACCGGCTGACGTGCGTGGTCGCCTCTCCTGTGCGATGCGGCCCACGATCACGGTGAACCGGGACGGGGTACGGTCGGCGCATGACCGATCGAGCGGGCGATGTCCAGGAACTCGCACGAGCGATCGTGCTCGGCGACATCGACCGACTGCGCGAGCTGCTCGATCGCGACCCGACGCTGGCGCTCGAGCAGCTGCCCGGCAACCCCAGGTCGATGCTGCACCTCGCCAACGACTGGCCGGGGCACCGCCCGAACATCGCCGAGATGATCCGGGCGCTGGTCGCCGCGGGCGCCGACCCGAACGCGCCGATGCCGCATCCTGACAACCCGAACGTCGCCGAGACGCCGCTCCACTGGGCGGCCAGCAACGGCGACGTGGCGGCGGTGGAGACACTGCTCGACGTCGGCGCCGAGATCGACGCTCCCGGTGGGATCTTCGACGGCTGCACCGCCTACGAGGAGGCCGTGATCTTCGAGAAGTACGAGGCTGCGCAGCTCCTGCACGAGCGCGGCGCGGCCGACTACCTGCCCGGCGTGGCGGCGCTCGGGCGTGACGACGAGATCGCCGGCTACTTCGATGCCCACGGCAACCTGCGGACCGATGTCGGCACGCTGCCCCACTGGACCGAGCGGCCGTCGTCGAAGATGATCGTCGACCGTGCCTTCCAGTTCGCCTGCCGAGCCGGCCATCTCGCCATCGCGCAGGATCTCCACGCCCGCGGCGGCGATCTCGCGGATGTGAATCCGGCGGGCCGCACGGCGCTGCAGGAGGCCCAACACAACGGCCACGTCGCCGTCGTCGAGTGGCTGCAGTCGCTCGACGACGCAACCAATCGCTGAAGTCCCAGCTCACCGGCGCCGATGATCGTTGCATGGCGAACTGGAACAAGAAGATCACGAAGGCGGCCAAGGGTGAACTGCACCCGGGCGAGGAGATCGTCGCGGGCGTGTTCCTGCAACCGGCCGGCACCATGGGTCAGGCGGTCGCGCAGGGCGCCGGTGGCATCGTCGGCAAGGCGATCGCCGCCAAGAAGGGCGCCGGCGGCGACGTCGTCGTCGCCGACGCGGGCACCGCAGCCGACTTCCCGAACGAGCCGACGGTGCTCGGGCTCACCCAGAGCCGATTGCTCGTGTTCGGCTACAGCCAGTTCGGCGGCAAGCCGAAGGGCCTGAAGCAGACGCTGCCGGCCGACGTGCTGTCGGTGGTCGAGCTCGAGAAGCAGAAGGCGACGTACCGCTTCGAGATGACGTTCAGCGACGGTTCGTCGAGCGTGTTCGAGGCGCCGCGCCTCGGCAACGACCCCGAGGCGTTCGCCGCCGCCGTCAGCGGCTGACGTCCGGGACGAGCGTCGGGCGACCGGCGCCGTCGCGGTGCCCTGACGACGCCCTGGTCACCCCTGCGCAGGCTCGTCGCCGAGGTCGACGCCGTCAGAGATTCGGGGTTCGCCGCCGAGGTCCAGCCGTTGCACGAGGTATCCGACGGCGAGCTCCTCGAGCTCGGTGAGCCGCTCGGCGCGGTCCTCGGCGCCGGCGCTCAGCGCCAGCTCGTGACGAACCGTCTCGGTCAGCAAGGTGACGATCCGCCGCCGAACGGCCGGCGACGGGCCGAGGCCGAGGTGATCGAACACCTCGGCGAACGCACCGACGACGGCCGTCCGGACGCCGCTCGCCGGTGAACCGGCGGCGTCAGGCCGGACGTCCTCGGTGATGCGGTAGTAGCCGGCGTGAACGGTCTGCAGCTCGGCTGCCGCCCGCACCAGCTCGCGTGCCGCCCCCACGATGTCAGCCTGCCGCCGGATCGCCGAGATGATCGGTCCGAACGCTGCAGCTGCGTCCTCGAGGTACCGATCGGCGAGCGCTGCCGCCACGGCTTCCTTGTCGCCGAAGAACCGGTACAGCGATCCGACCGACACGCCGGCACGCTCCGCGATCGCGGTCGTGGTGGCCCCGGCGACACCGTGCAGTGCGAACTCGTCGTTGGCCGCGGCGAGGAGCCGCTCGACGGTGGCGCGGGAGCGATCCTGCTGCGGTGCGGTCTTCACACCCACTTGCTTACCGGATCGGGATCACCTGATCGGCACGCCCCCACTGCCGCACCCCCCGAGGGCGCGACCGAACGTCGAGCTGTCGGACGCGACGGTGCCGTCGGTCAGCGTGACCCGGGCGGTGACCCGCAGGTTGATCGTGGTGGCGCTGCACCGAACGTTGTAGGCGAAGACACCGGACATCGTCGAGCGCGTGCCGCGATTGCCGGCGTTCGTCGACGACGCCGACACCGACACCGAGCGCACCGACAGCCCGGGCGCATCGCTCAGGACGGTGTGGTAGCTCGCCGACACGTGGTAGATCGGCAGACCGTCACGACCCAGCCCTTCCTCGACGCGCCCGCTGAGCCGGACGTCGACCGACGGGAACTTCTCGGTGGTGATGGTCCGTCCGTCCGAGCGGCGCGAGCAGTCGACGAGCGGTGCGCTCGCCGTCCAGGCCGCGGCGAGGCAACGGCCGAGCACGGCGTGACCGGCGGCGTTCGGATGCCACGACTCCTGGCAGCGCTGGAAGTGCCGGTTGCAGTTCTCGAAGAGGTTCTTCACGTCGGTCTTGTTGCCGTCGAGCGTGTGTTGCACTCGCCCGTCGCGAGTCGTGATCGCTCGCGTCGGCGCTTCGAGCGCACCGGTCGGACTCGCCGCCGTCTCGCACAACCGCGCGCCGTCGAATGCGCGCTGGACGTTGAGATACACGAGGTCGGCATTCGGGAACTCGCGCAGTAGCCGGTCGTGGACGTTGCCGGTGAGGGTGCCGAGCGCCTCGGACATGTCGTGTGCGTGCGGCAGGGTCCCCCGGTGCACCGGGCAGCCGCCCGCGTAGCGCTCACGAGCGAGCGCCCGGAACTTGTCACGGCTGTCGCGACGGCCGTCCTCGTCGTGGAACGACCGGTGGAAGTCCTCAGGCAGCGGGTTGACGTAGTCCTGGAACACGACGCGGTGGTCGCCGTCGGCATCGATCTCGTCGAGCGTCTGCAGGAGCAACCGGTTCGCAGCCAGCACGTCGGCCTCGGCACGGGCGAAGTCGGAGCTGCTCGGGAAGTCACCCCGGCCGCAGGCCCCGGTCGTCGTCGCGTGCGGACTCCAGATGTTGACCCACGCTTCCCACCAGCCGGTGAACGCATCGGTGAGGAACTTGCCGATGCACTTCGCCGCGACGTCGCCGAAGCCCACGTTGTTCGCGCCGAGGTTGACGACGACGAGGTCGATGTCGTGCGTGCGAGCGATCTCGCGCAGCTGGTCGAGTTGGGCGGCGACGAACCGGCCACGGTCGCGGTTGATCGACGGCGCCGCGATGTCGGCGGCGATCGCGCCCGAGCACGCGATGTTGAACCGCTCGGCGATGCCCCCGAGCTGCGCGACCTCGATCTGCGCACGCGTCGACCGGTGACAGAAGAACGCGTTCGAGTTCGGCGCCGAGAAGTCCTGGAAGCCCTGGCGGACGCCGTTGATGTCGACGACGCTGTCGTAGGCACCGGCACCCTCGCCGCTGATGAAGCTGTCGCCGACCGCGACGGCGGCGGTCGGTTTGGCCGCCACGACGGGCGGCGACCCGCCGATGGCCGAGACCGACGCCGCGAGTGCAACGGTCACGGTGAGACGGATGGCGAGGCGTGCGGTTGGTCGCATGGGCGGATCCCTCCGATAAACGTGAATGTGAAGGAAGATTCAGATTATGCCCTCGGATGCAACCGTCGTCAAGGCCGGCGGCCCGCGTCTCCCCCGTGGCCGACGCCCGACCGCCGGGACCTTTGCATCTGGCGCCGCCCGCACCGATGCGCCTTCATGTAGCCGACGGCCCGACGCGGGCCAGGAGGGGTGAGCGTTGCACTACGAGCGATTGACGGCGACCGATGCGACGTTCCTTCGGATCGAAACACCCCACGAACCGCAACACGTCGGTTCGCTCTCGGTGCTCGAGGGCGGTCCGCTGCGCGACGGTGACGGACGCGTGCGGTTCGACGAGCTGCGCGACCACGTCGACCGGCGGATCCATCGCGTGCCGCGCCTGCGTCAGCGCGTGATGGAGGTGCGCTACGGTCAGGGGCGACCGGTGTGGATCGACGACGACGCGTTCGACATCGACTTCCACGTCCGGCTGACGTCGCTCCCCCGTCCCGGGGACGACGCCCAGCTCTCGGCGCTGATGAGCCGGCTGCAGTCGCTGCCGCTCGACCGGGCCCGCCCGCTGTGGGAGATGTGGTTCGTCGACGGACTCGACGGTGACGACGTCGGCCTCGTCATCAAGACCCATCACTCGCTCGGCGACGGCATCGCCAACGTCGATCTGGCGCTCGCCCTCGTCGACCTCGAACCGGCGCCGGCGGCCGACGACGAGCCTCCGGCGTGGACCCCTCGCCCGGCGCCGTCGCCACAACGGCTGCTCGCCGACACCGTCGCGGATCAGCTGAGCCGGCCGATGCGCCTCACCGGCTCGGCTGTACGCGCGCTGCGAGATCCGCGCCCCTTCGTGGAGGCGACCGCCAACGTCGCCCGCACCCTCGTCAGCTTCGCGGCCAAGCCGGATCGTGCACCCTGGAACGTGCCGGTCTCGCCGCACCGTCGGTGGGTGCACGCCGACGTGTCCTTCGAGCTCGCGCTGGACGTGAAGGAACGGTACGGCGTGACGATCAACGATGTCGTGCTGGCCGCGTGCAGCGGTGCGCTCCGCACGTTCCTCCGCGACCACGACGCCGAGACCGACGGACGCGTCCTCAAGGCGATGGTGCCGGTCTCGACCCGTGGCGAGGACGAGCACGGCGACACGCTCGGCAACAAGGTGTCGCTGATCGTCGTCGAGTTGCCGGTCGACGAGGCCGACCCGGTCCGACGGCTCGAGCGCGTCCATGCCGCAACCCGCGAGCTGAAGGGGTCGGGGCTGGTCGACGGCGCCGACACGATCATCCGCCTGGCCGACGGGATCACACCGCTCGCAGTGCCGCTGACCCGGCTCGTCAGCCGGCAGATCCCGATGAACGTCGTGATCACCAACATCCCCGGCCCGCCGGTGCCGCTCTACCTGCGGGGCGCCGAGGTACGACGGACGTATCCGTACGTCGAGGTGATCGACGACGAAGGCCTCACGATCGCGGTCGTCTCCTACCAGGGCCAGCTGTTCTTCGGCGTCACCAGCGACCGCGACGTGCTCCCCGACCTCGACCGCGTCGCCGAGGGCATCGAGAAGGAGTTCGCGGCGCTCGGAGGCTGAGGCTCGCCGCCGAGCACGACGAGCGAGCGCCGCGCCGGGCCGGTCAGCGCGGCAAGTCGATCCGGCGCACGCGCCCGACGACGCGCCGCCCGCACGAAGCGCACCGGCCGCGATGGCGCTTGCCCGCCGACGACGCCTTGTACCGCACGCCGCCCATCTCCCAGATCGACGTCGTCGCGCCGCACTCGCAGTCCATCACCCACGAACGCGAGTCGAGCTCGATGCGCTCCATGGTGCGCTCGCTGACGAACCGCGAGACGAGGCGCTGCACGCGGCTCATGCACCCGATGATCGCCGAGCGGGCACGTCGCCACGAACTCGAACGGGCCGCCCTGTCGACCGCACCCGTGAACGATGCGGACAGGGCCTTCCGGCTCTGTTCGTGGCGAAATCACAGTGTCATGGTCGAGGTGTGAGGCCGGGCATGCGACTGGTCGGTCTCGTCGCCGTGCTCGCAGTCGGGACCTCGGCGTGTGGCGGTTCGAACGGCGGCGACGGCGGCGGTGTGGTCGACGATAGAGCCGACGGTGTGCTCGACCGCGCGCCGGCCGTGGACGTGCCGTCGCTCGACGAGGCGCTGGCCTCCGACGTCGACGATCAGCGCGACGACGTGCGACGCGTGCTCGGCGGACCCGACGCGTTCCGGGTCGCGTTCGTGCCGGTCACCGGCGTCGTCGTTCGCCACGAGACGTGGGACTACCTCGAGCTCGAGACGCGGATCGACTTCGTGGACGGTGCGATCGCGCTGACCGCCGACCTCGAACCGCTCCCCGACGGCAGCTGGTTCCCCCATCACGTCGATCCCTCGGACTTCGTCCAGGGCATGAGCGCCGCCGACGTCGGCGAGCAGCTCGCCGGCATCGAGTTGCAGGAGCTCGACCTCTCCGAGGTGGTCGACGGCGACGGCACGGCACTCGTCGGCGGGCAGCTCCTGGTGACGTTCAGCGACGACGTGATCGTCACGGCCGAGAGCTTCCCGCTCGTGCCCGACCCCACGGGCATGCACGCCGACCTCGTCGAGGCGGTGACGCCATGAGGCGTCTGGCGGCCGCCGTCGTGTTCGTCGCGGTGGCGACCTCGGGCGTGGTCGCTTCGACATCGCCGCCGCCGACCGTCCACGCGGCGGGGCCCCAGCAGGTGCTCGCCTTCGCGAACGTGGTCGGCGGGATGTTCCAGCGTCAACGCGTCTACCGCAACGCGGCCGAGGTGCAGGACGAGATCCGTGCGTACTACGACGGTTTGATCGACACGGCGCGTGCCGCGCTCCGCGACCGCGACCTGGCGCACACGGGTTCCCAACTGGGCACGTACGTGAGGATGGTCGCCTCGCTCGAGGTCGAGAAGGAAGCGGCGCTCCAGCTGCTCGAGGACGACAAGCGCGGCGCTCGCAACACGTTCCGGAACACGCTCAACCAGCAGCTGCCGTCGCTGCTGCTGGCGATCCCGGCGGTGCGGGAGACCGCTCAGGTGCTCCACGGGAACCTCGGCGAGCTGCGCGACGTCCTCACCGCGACACGGGCCGCGGTCGCCGAGGGCAGGCCGTCGGCACTGCTCGACCTCGCGACGCACCGCGCCCGGCTCGACCAGTTCGCCGCGCTGATGGCGACGATCGGCGGGCAACCGGGACGTGATCTGGCGAACGCGGTCGGCGCCCTGGGGCAGCGGCTGCAGCAACTGGAGGCGGCCGGGGATCAGGTCGCCGACGAGATCGATGGCGGGCTGGCAGAAGCACAGCAGCAGGTCGAGCTGGCATGGGACCGGCTCGGCCTGCAGCTGGAGCAGGAGGTGCGGCCGGCGTCGACCAGCCTGTTCGGCGGTCTCGGCGAGGTGCGGATACCGGGGCGGTACGCGTACTACGCCGCCATCGCCGATGCGCTGAGCGGGCCGGGCGGGCGAGCGCACGGGTTGACCCGCGACGCGATGCGTGACCGGGTACGGCAGTTCCTGATCGACACCAAGGGATCGGAGCTGGGCGCGCTCGCCGATTGCTTCCGGGCGTCCGCCGCCCAGCTGCGGGCCCATCTGTCGGGTGTCGCAGCCGAGGACGGCGCCGCGGCGGCGCTGCTCCTGACCGCCGAACTGAAGACGTGCGACCCGGCGATCGTGCGGGCGGTGCTGGCGGCCGCGGCCCAGCTCGACATGACTGCCCCGACGACGCCGACGACACCGACACCGACGACCGCCGGCGACGGCAACGACACCACGGCGACATCGGTGGCGTCGACCGGGCCGGTCGGCGACGATCGAGTGCGCGGCGGCGAGATCCACGTGGTGACACCCGCCACGCCGGACCTGATCCTCGGCAACAGCCGCGGCCAATGCCTGGAGTACCGCAAGCAGCAGACCGATGCGCCGCTGCTGCTCTTGACGGCCTGCACGACCGCGCCCGACTTCGAGGTGGTCTACGACCTCGACGCGGGCACGCTCGCCGGCAGGATCGACCTCGAGCTCGCCTGCCCGGGGGCCGAGGCCTGCTGGGAGGGCTACGCGATCACCGGCTCGGTGAGCGGCACGTTCGGTCCGTTCGAGTTCGGGCGCAAGCCGCCGACGCCGCCGCCCGGCTTCCCGTTCCCCGAGCACCACTACTACGACGACACCTCGGACTGGTGGGCCGGCGGCCCGATCGAGCTCCAGGTCGCGATCGCCGGCAGCCACCAGCTCGGCGAGCAGGTCTACACCGGGTCCGACTCGACGACGATCATGGGCTGGGCGGAGGCCGGTCTCGGCCCCAGCCGGGTCAAGGACGGCGTGCCGAGCGACTGGAACGTCGACTTCTCCGTCCATCTCGACTACCCGCAGGACGTCGACCCGAACTGGTACCTGTACACCGGCTTCTTCGCGCCGATCGACGAGACCGGCATCGAGCTCCCACCCTGGCGACGCTGAGCTCGGTCCGTGCCGAGTCGGCGGCCGCGCCGACGTCGCCCGGGCGCGCGTGCTACGTCTGAGGGCATGCGCTGGATCGAGATGAACGAAGAGCTGTACGACTACGTCCTCGCGCACGCGAACCCGCCGACCGACGAGATCAGCGAGCGGCTGGCGGCGACGACGGTCGAACGCTTCGGCGAGCTGGCGTCCATGAACATCGGCATCGACCAGGGTCGCTTCCTGGCGATGCTGGTCGCGATCACCGGGGCCCGCACGATCGTCGAGGTCGGGACGTTCACCGGCATGTCGGCGCTCTGGATGGCTCGGGCACTGCCCGACGACGGGCAGCTCATCTGCTTCGACATCACCGACCGCTACCTCGCGACAGCACGCGAGGCGTGGGCAGCAGCGGGCGTCGACGATCGCATCGACGTCCGGATCGGGCCGGCAGGCGAGGGCCTCGCCACCCTGCCCGGCGACCTTCGCATCGACATGGCCTTCGTCGATGCCGACAAGACCGGCTACGCCGGCTACCTCGACCAGCTCCTCCCCCGGATGAGCGAGCGCGGCGTGATCGCCGTCGACAACGTGCTCTGGAGCGGCGGCGTCGTCGAAGCGAGCGACGAGAGTGAGGCCACCGTCGCACTGCGAGCGTTCAACGACATGGTCGCGTCGCGGGCCGGCGTCGAGGCCGTCATGCTGCCGGTCGGCGACGGCGTGACGCTGATCCGCAGAACTGGCTGATCCCGCCACCGGGCGGGTATCGAGGCGAACGATCAGTAGGGCTTGTCGCCGATCACGGTCACGCGCTCGACGACGCGCCGCTCGGGCCAGAAGTCGTTCGTGGCGAAGTGCTGGACGGCGCGGTTGTCCCACATCGCGAAGGAGTCGACCTCCCATCTGAATCGGCACTGCACCGAGGGGTCCATGATCGCCCGCTCGAGGTGGTCGATGATCGGCATCGACTCCTCACGGGTCATGCCCTCGATGTGCGAGACGAACGAGCGGTTCGTGTAGATCGTCTTGGCGCCGGTCTCCGGGTGGGTCCGCACGACCGGATGGTGTGCCGGCGGGTACTGCTGCTGCTTCTCGGCGAGCTCGTCGGGGGTGAGACGGTTGCCGAAGGTGCGCGTGAAGTCGTGCACGGCGACGAGGCCGTCGATGCGTTCCTTCCACTCGTCGCTGAGCCGTTCATAGGCGAGCGCGGCGTTGCTGAAGCAGGTGTCGCCACCGGCCGGTGGGATCACGACGCCGCGCAGGATCGACCCGAGCGACGGTTCCTGGCGCCAGGTGACGTCGCTGTGCCAGCGATTCGCTGCGTACTGCCGCTCGGCGTTCGACTCGATGCGAACGATCTCGGGATGGTCGTCCCGCCCATGTGCGAACGGATGCACCTCGAGCTCGCCGAAGCGGCGACCGAACGCGATGTGCTGCTCGACGGTGATGTGCTGATCGCGGAAGAAGAGGACCTTGTGGTCCATCCAGCCCTTCCTGATCTCGTCGATGTCGTTGTCGGTGACGTCGGCCAGGTCGACGCCGTGGACCATCGCCCCCACCGCCGCGGTCAGTTGTTCGAACTCGATCCCCATCGACGCGACGCTACTTCGTGCGTTCGTGACCGGCCGTGCTGGGCCCGCTGGTGGCGCGAGGGTGTCAGATGACCGGTTCGAGCGATCGGCAGCGCACGTCGGCCTCTGCGCTGTTGGCCTGCACGATCGCCTGCAGCGCATCGCAGGCATCGAGCATGGCGCCGCGGGTGCCGTTGAAGCTGTCGACGCCGAAGCGGGGGTCGCTCGCCATCGTGTCGATCTCGCTCGGGTCGCTGAAGCCGCCGATCTCGACCGCGATCTCGGCGTTGAGGCCCGCGAAGTCGTCGATCCGGTCGACGAGCTCGGCGTGTGCCGCAGCCGCGGGCTCGGGCACGTCGACCGATCGGATCCGGTCGGCGGAGTTGGTCAGGGCCGTGCCGAGGCCGTCGAAGAAGAGGCCCGCGTCGGCGAGGCTCGAGCCGCCGCCGACACCCGGCAGGTCGAACGTCTCGCGCTCGAACTCGAACAGCGACAGGGCGATCACGCTGGCGTAGGCCTCGTAGTCGTCGCCGGCGGACGTGGCGGGCTCGACGACGCCGTCGTCGGGGGCCGTGGTCGTCGAGGTGACAGCGCCGTCGTCGGCCACCGTGGACCCGGCCGTGGTCTCCCCGGGCGAGGACGCGCCGTCGTCGGCTGCATCGCTGCACGCAGCGACGACCACGATCAGCGCGGCGGCGAGCAACCTCGTGCACCGTGTGGTCATGCTCCCTCCTCGTCGCTCTGCATGCGCACCACCCTGCCAGGGCCGGCCGCGCCGTGGTGCGCGGCCGCAGCGGCGCTGGAGGGGGAACCCGATGCGTCGACGAAGCCATACCGGCGGTGTGCACGCCGGCTCGTCGGCGACGAGCGTTTGAGCGTCGGCGCCGCGTCCGTAGCCTCGGTCGCCACGAGGGCCGGTGTCCCGCGCCGACCCGCACATCAACCTCACGGAGGACGAACCATGGGACTGTTCGACAAGGCCAAGGACCTCGCCGGCAAGAACAAGGACAAGATCGAGGACGGCATCGACAAGGCCGCCGATGTCGCCGAGGACAAGCTGGGCGACAAGGTCGGCGCCGACAAGATCGAGGACGCAGCCGAGAAGGCCAAGGACGCCGTCGACAAGCTCGCCGACGACTGAACGTCGGCGCAACGACTGAGGGCCGGCGCAACGACTGAACGTCGGCGCGACGACTGAGGGCCGGTGCGGCCGGCGGGCGCGCACGTGCCCCGGAGCGTCCTCCGGGGCACGTGGGTTCCCGCCGGGGAACTCTCAGAACACGCCGAGCTCAGCGAGGAGGCCGCCGATCACGGACTGGCCGGTGAACGGATCGATCGAGCACAGCTCCTCGAGCGTCTCGTCGATCTCGAGCAGCTCGGGGTACATCTCGAGGTACATGAAGCAGTCGTCCATGGCCGCGTGGAATTCGGCCTTGAGACGCTCGATCTCGACCAGCAGGTACTCGATCTCGTCGAGGGCGCCCACGGGGTCCTCGAGACACCAGTCGACCAGCGAGGCGTCGACGTCGAGCAGGATCGGGTGCTCCTCGAGGAGGGCCAGGCACGCATCGACTGCGTCGTCGAAGGCAGCCGTGGCGGCCTCGATCTCACTGATCAGCGCATCGATGACGACGGACGCACCATCGGGATCCTCCAGGCACCAGTCGACCAGCGAGGCGTCGATGTCGAGCAGCTCGGGGTACATCTCGAGGTACATGAGGCAGTCGTCGACGGCCTGGTCGAACGCTGCGATTGCCGACTCGATGTCGGCGATCAGGGCGAACGCCGCCTCGGGATCGGCGAGACACAGGTCGACGAGGGTCGGATCGACGTCCAGCAGTTCAGGGTGCTGCTCGAGATAGACGAGGCAGTCGTCGATCGGGTCGCCGACGACGACGGACTCCTTCGTCTCATCCGAGCCGGTCGAACCCGACGGCGACTCGGTTGAACCCGTCGACCCGGTCGGGGCCGTCGAACCCGTCGAGCCGGTCGAGTCCGACGAGCCCGACGAGCCCGACGACTGGGTCGACCCCGTGGACCCGGTCGAACCCGAGGACTCCTCGGTCTCGCGCTGCGACTCGGCCTCGCGCTGCGACTCGGTCTCGCGCTGCGACTCGGTCTCGGCCGGCGAGTTCTCCTCGTCGACCTCGTCGACCTCGTCGGACTCGTCGCCGGTGTCGGCCGCGCCGGTCGGCACGCCTCCGTCGCCCGCGGGCGACCCGTCCGTGCCGCCAGACGTCTCGACGAACCCCTGGCCGGCCTCGTCGCCCACCGCGGCGGCGGCTCCGTCGCCCCTGTCGCCGTCATCGCCGGCGGCCGCACCCGGGCCGGCCGGCGCAGCGGTCTCGATGATGACCTGCGAGTCGTCGTCGAAGGGATTGAAGCCGTCGCTCCCGCCGATCGCGATGCCGGTCGCGAAGCCGCCGGCGATCAACGTGTACGCGATGCCCTTGCCGAGCGGGCCCTTCGGCGAGAACTTGCCGCGTGGTGGCCGGGGCGGCCGCGGGGGCTCGAGCGCCCTCCGGGCCCGGAAGTCGGCCTCGCGCGCCCGCTGTCGGGCTGCCCGCCGCAGGGCTCGATCGCGGAGTCGTTCGTTGTGACGAAGCCGACGCTGCGCACGTCGACGCGCCGCGCTGCGCCGCGGCAACCGGTCGACCCGGTCCTGCCAGTGGTCGACGCGTTGCCGATGGCGACCGGCCGTGCGCTCGGCCTGCTCGGCGCGACGCCGAGCGGTGTTCTCGAGTTGGGTGAGGTTGCTCATGGTGCTCTCCTTGGTTGCTGCGACCCGTCTGGTTCGCTGGTGGTCGCCATCCAACGAGCCGGGCGTGAATCGGGCGTGAAACCGTCGGCCGGCTGCGTGGACGCGACGAAGCCGCACCGGACGTGCCGGTGCGGCTTCGCAGTTGGAGGGGTGATCAGTCGCGGCGACGACGGGCGATCATGGCGGCGGCGCCAGCGGTGGCACCTGCCAGGGCGACACCGGCGACGCCGGCGCCGAGCAGCGAGACACCACCGTCGTTCTCGATGACCGTGCGGGTCACGACGGGCTCGTCTGCCGAGTCGTCCGTCGTGTCATCGGCTCCCGTGGCGTCGTCGGCCTGGACGTCGTCGAGATCGTCGGTCTCCGGCTCCTGCTGGACGGTGGTGTTCGTCGCCGCGTCGTCCGACGTCGCACCTTCGTCCGAGGGCGGCGTCACGGATTCGGTGGCAGCCGACACTGCACCGTCCGCCTTGGTCGACGACTCGCTGGCGACGTTCGTCTCCTTCGTCGCCGGACGCTCGGACGACTTCGATGCGGGGCTCTGCGGCTGCTGCGACTCCTGCTGGGGCTGCTGCTGGGGCTGCGCCTGCGGCCCGGGCGTCGGAGGCGGCTGCGGCGCCTGGGGCTGCGAGGTCGGCGGCTGCTGGGGCTGGGCCGTCGGAGCAGCCGGTGGCGTGACCGGCTGGGACACCACGGCCGGATCGACGACCTGGTCGAGCGAGGCGAAGGTGCCGGTGTCACCCCAGGCGTCGAGCGGGTGGGCGCCCACCGGCATGTCGGCCGGCACGTACACGTTGACGATGAACATGCCCCACTCGTCGGCGGTGATCGGCGTCGACAGGCCACCGAACTCGACCCACACGGTCTCGTAGGGGGCGAAGCCGGCCCCGTCGATCACCGCATCGGTGCCCTGCGTCGCCGGGCCCCAGCTGTCGATCACGGGGTTGGTCATCGGCGCGGACACCTCGACGTCGATGTACGCCGAGCTGCCGAGGTCGCCCCAGGCGTCGAGCGGGTGGAAGCCGGCGGACATCAGCGGGTCGACCCAGCCGGCGACGAAGAACTTGCCCCACTGGTCGGCGGTCACGACGTCGAGCACCACGCCACCGAACTCCACGGTGACGATCTCACCGGGCAGGAAGTCGCCGCCCAGCACGTCGACGGGACCACCCGGATCGACCGTCAGCTGCAGCGTTCCGACATAGGGATACCGCACGGGTGACTGCGCCTGCGGAACCGGTTGGCCGATCGGATCGATGACCGTCAGGTCGGTGGTCGCCCACGAACCGAGGTCGCCGTTGGCATCGAGGGGGTGCGCCCCGGCCGGCATCAGGGAGTCGACGGTGCCGAACGTCAGGAACGTGCCGAACGCGTCGGCGGCCGCCGACGCGATCGTCCACCCGCCGAAGTCGATCTCGACGATCTCACCGGGCACGAAGCCGTCGCCGTACACGTCGACGATGCCGCCCGCCTCGACGGGGTCGACCAGGACGTCGACGAACGGTGTCGGTGTCGTCTGCTGCAGCGCTGCGGCCGGCTGGACGCCGAGCGAGACGATCAGCGTGACCGTCAGCAGGCAGAACGACACGTACCGGGCGATCGCGCGGTGGACGCTCCCGGTGGCGGTCGTGTCGTCGGTGGTGGTGTTCGTGGTGGTGCTGGTGTTCGTGGTGGTGCTCATCGGAGCGGTCTCCTTGATCGGGTCGATGCCGTATCGATCGACGTGGGCCCACCCTCCGATGCGGCCGTGAACGCGGCGTGAAACGCAGACGCGCCCGAGGCCGGGCCCGCGTGGGGTCCAGCCTTCTGGTGGGCAAGCGCTGTGCGCCGAGTGCCGTGTCCGGCACGTGTGCGCTGTTGAGCGCCGAGGCCGACGGGCCGCTGGCGAGGCGCGGCGACGGAGGAGGTGCCGGCGGCCTCGCCGTGCGCACCTTCGAGGAAGTCTGAACGATGCCAGCGGTGCGGTGGGCCGGCGACCAGGGAACACGTTGGTGGATGCGGTGTTAGGTCGACGCCGGCAGGTCGACGCCGCACCGCGTGAGCCACGCGTAGCCGTCGGTGGTCGGTACGAGATGGAACTCGACCACCGCCGACTCGCCGGTCGGTGTCTGCGTCCAACGTGCCGTGACCAGCACCGACGCCCGCGCCGTGCCGCTCCGCTCGGGGAACTCGTAGGCGGCCGGCTCGCCGACCGCCAGCACCTCGATGTCGGTGACCGAGCCCATCGTCGATGTGACGTACTCGTCGCAGGCAGCGTCACCGAACGTCGCCGGGACGACGGGGTGCAGGGTGTCGAGGAGGAACGCGAGATCGCCGGCGCGGTGCGCGCGATCGAACGCGGCGAGCCACTCGGTGACATCGGACCGGTGGTCGCGTTCGGCCGGGCGTGGGCGACCGTCGCCGATCGACGGAACCGATCCCGGAGTCAGGACGTCCGTCGCTCCGTCGGCGTCGGAGTCGGCGGGCTGGCTGGCGGGTTCAGGTCCGGTCGACGGCGTGGCCGCAGGGACGGTCGAGGTCGTCGGCGGCACCGTGGAGGTCGAGGTGGTGGTCGACGCGGCCGTCGTCGGGGTCGGAACGGTCGTCCTCGTCGGCTCTCGGTTCGTCGCAGGGTCGGGTGCGCGGTCCGGGCCTGGTGGTCCGGCTGCGGCTGTCACCGTCACGCCGCCGTCCGGCTCGGCATCGTGCACGGCGATACGGGCACCGGCACCGACGAGCGCACCCACGACGACGGCGATGACGACAGCGACGACGCTGCCCCCGAGCCCGGTGAACCTGGTGATCTGCTCCTCGTTCATGAGGACATGGTCGAGGCGCGGCGTGAACCGACCGTGAAAGCAACCGCAGGTGCGCTACGCCGCCGGTTCAGTCGAGCTCGGCGACGTAGGCCCACTCGCCGTAGCTCGACAGCGGGCCGCCGCGAGGCGAGAGGAGCTCGACACCAGACAGGTCGGACACGTGGGCGACGAACGCCGGGCCCTCGTACAGCGGGAGCGTGGGCACGTCCGCGGCGAGCAGGGCATCGATCTGTTGGAACAGTGCGGTGCGCGCCGACTCGTCGGCGGTGGTCTCGGCCTGCGCGATCAAGGCGTCGACCTCGGCATTGGCGTAGCCCCCGTAGTTGAATCCGATCGGGTCGCCGTCGCAGCCGGTGACGGTGGGCGGGCAGTGGCCGCCGCCGAAGCGCAACAGCACGGACCCCGACGGGTCGACGTTGATCACGGTGAAGTCGAGACGGGCGTCGAAGTCGCCCGCCGTCCGACGCGCGCTGTAGTCGTCGAGCCCCAACGCTTCGAGTTGGACCACCACACCCACCCGCCGGAGCTGATCGCGGATCGTCTGGGCCTGGCCCTCGGCGTTGATGAGGTCGACCGTGGTGCCGCGGTACATGATCGAGACGACGAGCGGCTCGCCGTCCTTGGTCCGGATGCCGTCGTCGCCCTCGATCCAACCGGCCTCGTCGAGCAGCCGAGCCGCTTCATCGAGATCGCCGTACCGGCCGAACGGTTCGGTGTACTGGGGTTGCCGTGGGTAGTGCAGCAGGCTGTTGAGCGGCACTTCCGCCGAGCCGGTCACCGGCTGCACCAGCACTGCGGTGAGCGCATCGCGGTCGATGGCGTGAGCGATCGCCTGCCGGACGCCGACGTCGTCGAACGGCGCCCGCCTCGTGTTGAAGGCCAGCTCGAACTGGTTGTCCGAGGCGCCGGTCTCGACCGTCACGCCGTCGATCGAACGGGCCTCGACCACCTGCCCGGCGGCGGGCAGGCGCACGTAGGTGAGATCGACGTCGCCGGTCCGGACGGCATCGATCTGGTCGTCGATCGAGGCGTAGGTGCGGAACGTGACGCGCTCGAGGTTGACGGGCTCCCCCCACCACGTGTCGCTCCGACGGATCGAGATCCGCCGCTCGGGTTCGAACCCGACGACCTCGTAGGGACCGCCGGCGAACGGCGCCTCGGTCTGCAAGAACTCGGTCAGCGGACGGCCGGCGTCGACGTGCGCCTGGTACGCGGCCTGCTGGATGACGGGGTGCGTGGTGCTGAAGAGCACCCGCCACGCACCGATCGGTTCGGCGAAGGTCACCGTGAACTCGGTGTCGCTCACGACGGTGAACGCCTCGATCTGGTCGTAGAAGTAGGTGCCGATCAGGTTCTCGGTGCCGCTCACCAGGTACTCGTACGTGGCCTCGACGTCGGCGCTCGTGATCGGGCTGCCGTCGTTCCAGGCCGCGTCGTCGCGCAGCGTCCAGCGGATCGTGAGCGGGTCGGCGGTGACCAGCTCCGGGAGCTCGGCGGCGAGGTTGGGGGTGAGCGAGAAGTCGCCCTCGACGTTGACGAGCGTCGGGTAGACGAAGCCCGACAGGAAGCCCGCGGTGTTGAAGTCGGTGTGCGGGTTCAGGCTCGCGAGCGGGTCGTTGGTCGCGACGACGGCGAGTCCGCCCGGTATCGGCAGCGGTCCGTCGTCGTCGGTGACCGTCGTCGTGGTCGGGTCCGCCGTGCTCGCCGTGGCGTCGGTCTCGGTGCCGGCGTCGGGGGTCGTCGGGGTCGTCGGCACCGGTGCGGTGTTCGCCGTTGTTGCGCCATCGACCGCGGCCGCCGACGAGGTGTCGCCCGAGGCGGGCACCGTGGTCGTCGTCGCCTCGGACTCGTCGTCGCCGCCGCGGCTCAGCACGACGGCGAGCACGACCACCGCCACGAGGGCGAGCACGAGCGGTACGAGCACGGCCGGTCGCGTGAGCGACGACGTACGACCCCCGGCATCGGGCGGCACCACCGTCACGGGCGCGACACCGCCCCGATCGCGGAGGCCGTCGATCAGATCGGACGCACTGGCGAATCGGTCGTCGGGATCCTTGGCGAGCGCTGTGTCGAAGAACGCCGCCAGCCCCTCGTGGTCGACGCGAGGGATGTCGTCGTTGACGTGGGCCATGAGCACCGGCATGACCTCGTCGCCGGTGAACGGCGGGCCGCCGGTCAGGCAGTGGAACACCACACAGCCGAGCGAGTACAGGTCGGCGCGGTGGTCGATGTCCCCCGCCGCGGCCTGCTCGGGCGCCATGTACTCGACGGTGCCCAGTGCACCCGTCGTGTACCGGCCCATCTCCTGCGCCGTCGCGGCGATCCCGAAGTCGGCCAGCCAGACCCGCGCTTCGCCGAGGAGGATGTTCGAGGGCTTGATGTCGCGGTGGGTGAGCCCACGGGAATGGGCGTGGTCGATCGCATCGGCCACGGGACCGAGCAGGTCGGCGGTTCGCCGAACGGTCAGCGGGCTCTCGCGATCGAGCAGGTCCTCGAGCGTCTCACCCTCGACCAGCCGCATCGCGAGGTAGACGAGATCGTCCTCCTCCCCTGCCTCGTAGACGGTGACGATGTGGGGGTGGTCGAGCGACGCGGCGGATCGGCCCTCGCGCTCGAATCGGCGCGCGGCGTCGGGGTTGCGCGCCACGACGGGGTCGAGCACCTTGACCGCGACATCGCGGCCGAGGCGGAGCTGGCGGGCCCTCCACACGGTCGCGAACGCACCCGTTCCGAGAGGCTCGACGAGCTCGAACCCGCCGAGCCGCCGGCCCGCGAGGTCCGGCCCTGCCATGGACCGGGAGCGTAGTGCGGGCTGCCCGTAGATTCGGGGGGATGACGGGCGTCCCGATGGTGCTGGCGCGCCGGCCGCGGTTCGGCCGCGAGATCCGGCGCGAGCGGCTGCTGGCTGCATGCGACGCTGCGCCGGTCGTCGTGCTCGCCGCCCCGGCGGGGAACGGCAAGTCGGTCCTGGCCGGGCAGCTCTGCGATCGGTCCGGGCGGCGGACAATCTGGTGCCGTCTCGCGCCGGGGTACGACGATGCTGCGGACCTGGTGGCGATGGCCTTGCAGTCCGCCGGCGTCGCCGTGGACGACGACGTCGGCCTGGCCACCGACGTGCTCGTGCTTGCGGGGACGTTGCTCGAGCTGCTCGAGGCCGAGCCGTCGGTGCTCGCGGTCGATGACTATCACGAGGCCGAGGGCGGCCGCTGCGACCAGTTGCTGGCGGAGGTCGTGTCGTTGCTGCCCGACGAGGCCACCGTCGTGATCTCGGGCCGATCGCGCCCGGCGGCGCTGCTCGGCCGGTTGTCCGCCGTGGCGCCGATCGTGCTGGATCGCGAGGCCCTCGCGTTCGACGACGACGAGGCACGGCGGCTGTTCGAGCTGCACGGGCAGGTCCTCGGTCGCTCGGGCGACTGGACCGAGTCGACGGGCGGTTGGGCGGCAGCGCTGTCGATGGTCGCCGAGGGTGTCGTCGCCGACCCGGCCGACGTCGAGGCGGCGGGCGACCTCGTGACGGCACTCCTCGCCGACGCACGGCTCGCGAGCCACCACGGGCTGCTGCAGGGCCTCGCCGTGCTGCCGTACCTCACCGCAGATCTGGCCGCCGAGCTCGGACTCGGATCCCGCGAGGCGCTGGCACAGCTCGGGGCCTTGACCAGCCTGGCGTCGGACGCCGACGGGTTCTGGCGACTGCATCCGTCGGTCGCCGACGAGCTGGCGTCATCGCTCGGCGACGACGACGTGTCGGCGATCCAGACCGCTGCGGCGCGGGCGTTGGCCGACAGCGACCCGGCGACCGCCATCGAGCTCCACCTCGCCGGCCACGACGCCGAGGCGGCCGCCGACGTGCTCGCCGACCACCTCTCCGCCGTCGGCACCGACCATGCGATGAGGTGGCTGTACGTGATGCCTGCCGAGGTCCGGCGGCGCTTCCCGCCGGCGCTGTCGGCGGGCCGGGCGACCGTCAACCTCGACGCTGCGATCGTGCAGGCACGCGAACGCGTCGAACGCGCCGTCGAGACCGGGCAGCGCCGGGAGGCGCTCCTCGCCCTCGGGTCGGTGCATGCGGGACGCGGCGAGTTGCCCGATGCCGCCGACGCGCTGGAGGCCGCGGCCAGGTTGTCCGACGCTGCGGCGAGTGCCGCAGCGATCCAGACCCAGCTCGCCATGGTCAGGTGGTGGGCCGGCGACCTCGACGGCGCGTCGGCCGCGCTCGACCAGGCCGGCGACGGGGTGTGGCCGACCTGGATCGCCGGTCAGCTCGCGCTGTTGCGCGACGACCTCGCCGCGGCCGCAGAGGCCGGGCGGCGATGTCTCGAGCTCGCCGACGTCGAGCCCGCGGCGACTGCGGCACCCGGTCGGTCGTTACTCGCCGCAGCGGCGGTGCTCGACGGCCGGCTCGAGGACGCGGCCGTCGACGCCGCCGAGGCGTACCGGACGGCACTCGAGGTGGGTGGTCTCGATCTGGCGGCGGCTGCGCCGGTGCACGGGTGGGCGCTCGTGCGCCTCGACCGTGCGGAGGAGGCGGCAGCGGTCGTCGACGTGCTCCAGCGACAGGTGGGGCGGCAGGATCACCATGCGCGGGTACAGGCGGCGCTGCTGTCGTGCGCGCTGTCGGCCGGCTCCGGCGACACCGAGCGGATCGAGCGGGATGCGAGGCGTCTGCACCAGTACCGCGAGGCCGGCTACGCGCCGCTCGAGACGGTGGCGGGGCTGCTGGCCGGCGGCACCGCGCCGCCCACCGGGCTCGTCATCGGGCTGCTGGGTGAGCCGCTCGTCGAGGTCGACGGCTCCGTGATCGCGCCGTCGGCGTGGAAGTCCAAGAAGGCGCTCGAGGTCCTGCTCTGGCTCGGCTTGGCCGGGGGACGAGGTGCCCGGCGCGAGCAGGTGATCGAATCGGTGTGGCCTGGTCGCGAGCCCGAGAAGGGCCGCACCTTGCTCCGCACGGCGCTCAGCGAGATCAGACGGGTGCTCGAGCCGAACCGCCACAAGGGTGAACCGAGCCGGTTCGTCACGGTCGATGGCGATCGCGTGATCGTCGACGCCACCAGCGATGTGGCGGGCGCGCGGTCGGCCGACGGCACGGCGCACGATGTCTTCGCACTGGTGGCGCCCGGGTTGTCGAGCGAGCTCCCCGACGCCGACTGGGTCGACGAGCTCCGGCGTGAGGTCGAACGCCTTCGCGTCGACGCCGCCGAACGTGTCGTCGCCGACGTCGCAGCCGGTGCCGGCGTCGAGGACAGCGGGCGGATCGCGGCGCTGGGAGTCCTCATCGAGGCCGAACCCTGGAACAAGGCGCACGTCGACGCGTTGATCGAGGCCCACCGGGCCGCCGGCGACGAGGTTGCCGCCAAGGCCGTCGAGCGCCGCTGGTTCGAAGACGACGACGGGTGACGCTCCGGATCGCGTGGTCTCCGGGCGGCATCGCTCCCGGGACACGATCGGGGGGCGCCCGGCGGCGCGGCTCACCACCAGGTGGTGATCGCCGCGTAGACGTCGGGGTGATGGGCGAGCGCGATGTGCGACACGGTCGGGAACATGCGGCTGGTGGCTCCGCTGAACAGCTGACCGTCGCCACTGGCTCCGACCGCGCTCGGGGTCGTGACCAACGCGTCGCCCAACGTGCGCGCCACGGGATGCTCGGGGTCGGAGGTGAGCGACCCGGCGATCACGAGCTGATGGGCGCGCCGGAGGCGGAGCGCGCGGTGCGGATGCGGTCGATCTCGGGAGCCGGGGTCGTGTTCGAGCCAGTCGTCGTCGACGATGGCGCCGAACCGCAGGTCCTTGATGCCGGCACTGCGTCGGTCGAGTCCGAGCCCGACGAGTCGGGCAGCGGGAACGGGGAGCCCCCACATCGCGGCGCTGGCCGAGTTGACGAACACCTCGAGGCCGGCGCCGGTGTTCGGCACTCCGATCAGCACGACCCGGCGCACCTTGCTCGTCCAACGACGCCCGAGCGGGAGCCGCCGGCCAGCCGGCCAGATCGTGCGTCCGTAGTGGCAGGCCGAGCGGATCACGAGGCCGCCCATGCTGTGGCCGACCAGGTTGATCTCGCGCACGGGCACCGGCCAGGCGCGCACGAGGTCCTTGAGCAGCTGGGCGAGCTCACGCCCGTTGGTCGAGACGTGCCTGCCGGTGTTGTAGCGCAGCGAGAGCACCGTCACGTCGTGGTCGGCGGCGAGGAGCGTGCCGTACGTCGTCGAGCGATCGCCGGGGAAGCGCCAGATCGACTCGGTCGACATCAGGCCGTGGACGAACACGCAGATCCGACCGCTCACGGCCACGGCCGCGTCGGCCAACCTGTCGGCGAGTGCGATGCGTTCGAGCGGGAGCACGACGTCACCGATCCGGATCGTCATCGGCGTCGCGAAGCGTGACCCTCGATCCTCCAGCGTGTCGCCGAACAGCCCATTGACGACCGCGACGGCATCCTCTCGCCGCCCGGGCAGGGAGGCCAGCAGCCGGAGCACCGCCGCCGCGGGAGAGTCGACCTCGGCCACGACCGCGACGGTATCGGCCTGCACCTTGACCGCGACTCGGACGCCGGCGCAGGGTTCGGCGCCGGCGCCGGCCTGAGGCCGTCAGTCGGCCGGTTCGAGAACGAACACGCGGATCACGCGGTGGTCGGCGCGCTCGCGGTACTTGGCATAGCCGGGGTAGACGTCGGCGGCCAGGTCGAACGCCCGGTCGGCACCCTCGTCGCTCGCGCGCCGGGCGACGACCGCAACCGTCCGGTCTCGATACCCCACGCTGGCCGCCGGGTCGGCTTCGAGGTTGTACACCCAGCCGGGCGTGTGCTGCTGGCCGTAGTTGGAGCCGATGACGGCGAGCGCTCCGTCGAGGGGGATGCCGAGCAGTGGCATCGTGCGTGACCTGCCGCTCTTGGCGCCCGTCGTGGTGAGCATGATCACCGGCAGGCCGGCCAGGAGACCGGGAACGGTCGTGCGGCCCTTCGAGATGCGGAACAGCGCCTTGTCCATCGGGTACAGGGTGCGTTGGAACGTCCAGGCGCCGGGGCGGCTCGACGCGATGCGCTGCGTGACCCGTTGCACGGCGTTCGCCGGCTTGACCGTGTACCCGAGCTCGTCCAGCAGTCCCATCGCATCCTCCTCGTTCGTCGAGTGCTGCGACCATACGTCGCGAGATGTGCCTGGGGCTTCAGCGGATAGGTACACCTTGCGCGGTGAACGGTTTTCTCGTCGCCTTGCTTCGCAGGCGACTCCGTGCACCGCAACGATTGGGTCGCCGCGCCTGTCGGCTGGGCTCCCTGGCACACCTCGCGACGGGCTGCTCTACGCTCCCAGTCGTGGGGCATGGGCTCGATCACGACGACGATCACGATCACGAACACGGAGAGCTCGACCCGATGGACGTCCGGGTCCGTGCGCTCGAGACGTTGCTCACCGAGAAGGGGTACATCGATCCGGCTGCCCTCGACGAGCTGATCGACGCCTACCAGACGCGCATCGGCCCGCGAAACGGTGCCCGGGTCGTCGCGCGGGCGTGGGTCGACGACGACTTCCGAAACTGGCTTCGCCGGGACGCCACGGCCGCGATCGCATCGCTCGGCTACACGGGCCGTCAGGGTGAGCACATGGTCGCGGTCGAGCAGACCGACGCAACCCACAACATGGTCGTGTGCACGCTGTGCAGCTGCTACCCGTGGCCCGTCCTCGGCCTGCCGCCGACCTGGTACAAGAGCGCGCCGTACCGCTCACGGGCGGTGCGCGATCCGCGCGGTGTGCTGTCGGAGTTCGGGGTGTCGCTGCCCGACGACGTCGACGTGCGCGTGTGGGACTCGACGGCCGAGATCCGGTACCTGGTGATCCCGCAGCGTCCGCGCGGCACCGAGGGGTGGAGCGAGGAGCAGCTCGCCGGGCTCGTGACCCGCGATTCGATGATCGGCGTCGGCCTGCCGCTCGAGCCCGACGCCGTCGACGACGAGATGGCCACTCCGGCGTGAGCTACGTCAGCCACGCCGACCTCGGCGGCGCGACCGATCGCGGTCCGATCGAGAGCGAACCCGAGGGCATCGTGTTCCATCACGGCTGGGAGGCGAAGGCGTTGGCGCTGACCTTGGCGGCTGGTGCCTCGGGGCGGTGGAACATCGACATGAGCCGCCGCTACCGCGAGACGCTGCCCGACTACGCCGACCTGACGTACTTCGAGATCTGGACCGCGAGCCTCGAACGGCTGCTCGTCGACCGGGGCCTGGTGACCGAGGACGAGCTCGCCGCCGGCCACGCGATCCACGCGCCCGCCGAGGTGCGCGGCGTCCTGGCGGCCGATCGGGTCGCGGCGGCGTTGGCCAGAGGTGGCCCGGTCGAACGCGAGCCATCGGGCCCGGCCCGGTTCGCAGTCGGCGATCGCGTGCGCACCCGTTCCGGCACCGTCGATCACCACACACGGCTGCCCAGCTACGTGGCCGGGCGGGTCGGCACGATCGCGCGCGTCCACGGCGTCCACGTGTTCCCCGACACGAACGCCCACGACCTCGGCGAGCAGCCGCAGTGGCTGTACAACGTGGTGTTCGACGCGCGCGAGTGCTGGGAGGACGCAACACCCGGCCAGCGGGTCTCCGTCGACGCGTGGGAGCCGTACCTGGAGCCCGTGTCGTGAGCGACGAGGCGACCGGATTGCTCCCCGGCCAGCCGGCCGAGGACGGCGAGCTGGTCTTCCGCAAGCCGTGGGAGGCCCACGCCTTCGCGATGGCGGTGCGGCTGCACGAGCAGGGCTTGTTCACGTGGCCGCAGTGGGCGGCAGCGCTGACGAGCGAGATCGAGCACGCCAAGGACGCCGGCGACCCCGACACCGGCGAGACGTACTACCACCACTGGCTCGCCGCCCTCGAGCGCCTGGTCGCCGAGTCGGGAGCCGCGTCGGAGGACGACCAGGAACGAACCCGGGAAGCGTGGCGCCGGGCGGCTCACCGCACCCCGCACGGCCACCCGATCGTGTTGCGCGACGAGGACTTCGACGGATGAGCCGTCGCGGCGCCGACCCGCTCAGGTCGTGGTCGCCGCCCGCCGATGAACCGACATGATCGCCGCTCGCTCACGCACGTGGCTGGCGACGGTGCTGCTGGTGCTGATCGGCGTCCTCGCGGGACTGCTGGTCAACGGCGGGACGTCGTCGGGCGACCTGGGCGAGATCGTCTCGGGCCCGATCCGGTTCGTGATCGTGCTCGTCCCCGCCGCCGTCGTCCTCACGTCGCTCCACGAGTCGGCGCACGCGATCGTCGGCCGGCTGGTCGGGTGGCAGGTGTTCGGCGTGACGATCGGGCATGGCCGCCGGCTCGCCTCGATGCACCTCGGTTCGGTGCGTCTGGAGCTGCGGGGCACGCTCGTCGGCGGGGTGACGATCGCCAACGCGACCGGTCGGCGATGGCGCGACGTGGCGATGCTCGCGGCCGGGATCACGGTGGAGTCGGTCGTGATCGCAGCGACGCTGCCGTGGGATCCGGGTTCGGCGTGGGGCCATCACGCCAAGTGGGCGATCGTCCTGGTGGCGTGCGTCGACATCGCCTTCAACCTGTGGCCGCGGCGGATCGACGTCGGCCCGGTCTCGGGCATGGCGACCGACGGTGCCCAACTGCTCAGTGTGCTGACGTCGCCCGACCAGTGGCGCCACGACCTCGAGCAGATGCGTCTGACTCCGGGCCGGGCGCGCCTGGTGCAGACGCTGCATGGCGGCGACATGGACGAGGCGATCGAGCTCGCCAGGGTCGAGGCGGCCGCCGATCCGGGCGATGACAGGTCCGCGACGCTGCTCGGCACCCTCCTCCTGATGGCCGGTCAGTGGCGGGAAGCCTTCGACCAGCTCGTGCCCGTGGCCGTGGCATCCGATGCGGGCGCCGACCCGATGCTCGCCAACAACATCGCGTGGGCTGCGGTGATGACGTTCGATCCGGGCCTGGTAGCCCACGCCGACCGGTACTCCGAGCGGGCCTTCGCCGAACGCCTGACCGAACCGGCCTGTGCCAGCACCCGCGGATCGACGCTCGTGCTGCTCGGCCGGGCCGACGAGGGTCTGCCGCTCCTGAAGCTCGCCGCTGCGGGCCGCATCTCGCGACGGCAGAGGGCCTACGTGCTCGCGTTCACCGCTCTGGCAGAGCATCGGCTCGGACGGTTCGCCGATGCCGGCAAGCACCTGTCGCTGAGCGAGACGCTCGATGCGTCGTGCCCGGCCCTCCCCGAGATCAAGCGCCTGATGCTCGACACGCCGGTGGCCGGTCGCAGCGTGACGCCCGCGGCGTGGCCCCCGCCGCAACCGGCCGACCGGCTGGGCGGGGGCTAGCGATCGCCTGACCCACGACACTCCACGTCGCGAGTTGTGTCAGACGCAACTCGCGACGTGCTAGCAGTTGTGGATCGAGCCGAACAGCACGGTCGTGCCCACAGCGTCGGGCGTGATGTTGTCGAAGTGCGGACCGTTGATTCCCCAGTAGTCCTTGATCTCGTCGCCGTCACCGCGCACGTTGAACACGTCACGACCGCAGCCGCCCGTCATCTCGTCCTGCCCGGCGTTGCCATGGAGGAAGTCGTCGTCGCCGCCGCCGAACAGCTTGTCGTCGGCGTCGCCGCCGCTGATCGTGTCGACGCCGGCGTCGCCGTGCAACGTGTCGACGCCGCCCCCACCCCAGAGGGTGTCGCCGTCGAGGCCGCCGTGCACCGTGTCCACGCCGTCGCCGCCGAACAGCGTGTCGATGCCGGCCTCGCCGAAGATCGTGTCGTCGCCCGGGCCGCCGTGGACCTCGTCGCCTCCACCGCCGGCACAGATCACGTCGTTGCCGGCGCCGCCGTCGATCAGGTCCGATCCACCGAGACCGATGATCACGTCGTCGCCGGGGGTCCCGGTCAGGTTGTCGGCGCCGTCGGTGCCGATGATCACCTCGCCGGCGTTGTCGCCCGACACCGCGGCCGGTTCGCCGTTGCAGGAGAACGCCATCGGGATCGGTCCGGCGTAGAACCCCGGCCAGACGAGGATCGCGACGTCGACCGTCGTGATCTCGGTCGTGTCGACGATGTCCTCGTCCGGTCGGTCGGGGTCGACGGTGAACACGGTGGCGTTCTCGTCACCGAGGCCACCGAAGCCGGCACCGTCGTCGACGCCGTCGCCGTCGCCGCCCGGCTGCTCGTCCAGTTGCTCGTCCGCGCCCGGATCGTCGTTCGGGCCGTCCGGCCCTCCGTCGCCGGACGGCTCGCCGAACTGGACGATCCGCGTCGGAGCGAGCAGCTCCTCGTCGAGCGGATCGGCCATCGCCGTCGCCGGGATCGTGACGCCGATCAGGATCGCAGCGGCGGTCAGCGCCGCCGTCCGTGCCCGTCGAGCACGCGTGTCGCGGTTGATGTTCATGGTGTCTCCTCTGGTCGAGTGTGTTGCGACCGGTTCGGAGCCACGGCCGGCCGGGATGGTGAACAACCGCGAAACCTCGACGCACAGACGCCTGTGGCCACCGACCACCGAGCGCCGGCCTGGCGCACCGGGGCCTCCGGGGCCGTGAGCGCGATATCGGTCGAAGCCCACCTCGTGGTGTGCGTACACTGACAGCGAAACCATCGGCCGAGGCGCCGGTTCTCCTTCGTTGCACTGGCGGACCCGACGCTTGGGGGCAGGCAGAGGAGGCGTCGCGATGCAGTCCGTGACGGTCGAGTTCCAGCGGTTCGGGGAGTCGACCGGCGTGATCCGCACCTCCGACCACTACATCCGGACCAACGGCACCACCGGCCCGACCGAGGAGGTCCGGTTCCCGCTCGGCCAATCGCAGCTGCTGCAGGGCATGGCCACGCTGGACTACGAGCGATTCCGGAGCGGTGACCTCGATCGCGTACGGGAGGTGGCCGAGCAGTTCATCACCGACCTCCGACCCTTCCTCGAGGAGTTCCTGCCGATCGGGCCGCCACCCGACCACGACGGCAGCACCTACCAGGTCGAGATCGTGACCCGCGCGCTCGAACTGGCGCAGCTCCCGTTCGAGATCCTGGAGGAGGACGCCGCGACCAATGCGGTGATCACACGTCGCATCCGCCAGCCCTGGCCTCCCCCCGCCGTCGTCCGGAGCAACAAGCCGAAGGTCCTGTTCGCGTGGGCCGAGCCGAAGCAGCGGCAGGAGTCGAGCAAGCGGATGGAGGTGCCCCACGAGCGCCATCGCGGACTGCTGGCCGAGGTGCTGAGCGACTGGGGTGGCTTCGAGGGCGGCGCGGCCGTCGAGGTCGAGAATGCAACGCAAGAGCGGATCGCCGAGCAGCTCGCCCCACCGGACCACGGATTCACGCATGTGCACCTGCTCGCCCACGGCATCGGCGGGACGAAGGCCGATCCCCACGCGTTCGTCCGGCTCGAACGGGAGCCCCAGCCCTCGACGTTCCTGGCGCTCGAAGCCGATGACGGGACGATCGACCGCTGCTCGCCCGCGTCGCTCAGCGACATGTTCCTCCCCGGCGTGCCCCGGCCGGCGAGCTTCGCGATCGCGACCTGCCACAGCGGCGAGGTCGAGTCGATCGAGGCGGGTGGCACGCTCGCCCACCACCTCCACCGGGCGGGCATCCCGGTCGTGGTGGCGTCACAGCTGGCACTGACCAAGACCGGTTCCGACCAGCTGATCACGACGTTCCTCGAGACGGTCATCGAGGGAGGCGATCCGAGAGAAGCCATCGCCGACTGCCGGCGAGCGCTCCGCGAGCAACAGCAGGAGACGTTCTACGACCGCGTCGCGTTGGTCGGCTACGTCCACGTCGACACCGAGAGCGACGCCCAACTCGCCGACAGGAAGTTCGAGGTCGAGCTCGCCCGTCTCGAAGCGGCGTCGAAGCACGCCGACAGGCGCGTGAAGGAGATCGTGACCGAGCTGACCGATGCCGGGCCGGGGCTCAGCGATGCGCAGCGGCACGAGGCCGAGGACATCGGTGAGCGCTTCGCGTCGGTGCGCGAGCGGCTCGAGAGGATGGCGCGAACCGAGTCGCTGACGAAGGCGCAGCAGGAGGAGCGCCGAGGACTCCAGGCGAGCTCGCTCAAGCGAGAAGCGGAAGCCGCATGGAAGCTCAGCCGCGTGCTGACCGGCTCCGACGCCGACGGGTGGCGCGAGCGCAGCCGCGACGCACTCATGGAGGCCGCCGACGCGTACGAGCGGGCGGCGAAGACCTCCCGCGATCACCACTGGACGTGGGTGCAGTGGCTGGTCCTCGAAGCGGTCGTGCGCGGCTCGCTCGACGAGCGCGCCGACGACTGGATCACGGCGAGGGCGGCTGCCGCCGACGCGGTCGAACGTGCCGCCTCGACCGAACCGACCGACGAGGGGGACGAGGAGGCGACGAGGATCGCCGAGGATGCGATCTGGGCGCGCGGGTCGCTCATGGAACTGTCCCTGCTCGCACCCCTCGTCGGTCGGGACGATGCGCTCGCCGAGGCCGAGCAGCACGTCGAGGCGCTCGCCACAGGATCGAGAGAGCTCGGCCTCGACTATGCGATCCCGTCGACGCTGGCGCAGCTCGATCGGTACGGCACCTGGTGGGGCGCCGACTCGAAGTGGCAGCTTCCCACCACGGTGCTCGAGGGTGCGGCCCACCTCCACGCGAGGTTGACGGCGCTCGCCGAACACGACCAGGACAGCCAACGACGAGAACCGACGACGACGGCAACGAGAGAGGCAGCCATGTTCGAGATCGACATGCTCCCCGCCAACGAGGGCGACGCGCTCTGGATCGAGTACGGCGCCGATCCGGTTCGGCGCATCCTGGTCGACTGCGGCCGCAAGACGGCCTACCGGGCGGTTGCCGACCGCCTCGGTGCCGGGCCCGACATCGGCTTCGAGCTGTTCGTCCTGACCCACGTCGACGCCGATCACATCGCGGGCGCAGTCCCGCTGCTGCAGGACGCACGGTTCGGACCCGACCGGGTCGGCGACGTGTGGTTCAACGGCTGGCGCCACATGAACCACCTGCACCGGGACTACGAAGGTAAAATGCCCGGCGTGCTCGGCGCCCGACAGGGTGAGTTCTTCGGTGCCGTCCTCCGAGATCGCGAGTTCCCGTGGAACGATGCGTTCGGTGGGCACGCGGTCGTCATCGAGGACGGCGGCGACCTGCCGACGATCGAGCTCGAGGGTGGCATGACGCTGACGCTGCTGGGTCCGACGTGGCCGAAACTGAGCGAGATGCGCGACCGCTGGGAAGAAGATCTGGGCGACGCCGACCCCGACAAGCGCATCGAACCCGGCGACTACGAACGTGCGCTCGAGCTGCTCGGTCAGGACCGGCATCACGGCCCCGACGTCCTGGGCGGTGGCCACGAGGGCCCGATCGTCGTGGAGGAGCTCGGCGACGTGCCGTTCGATCCGGACGACAGCGAGCCGAACGGCAGCAGCATCTCGTTCCTGGCCGAGTTCGGCGGTCGCGCCGTGCTGTTCGCGGGCGATGCGCACGCGCCGCAACTCGCGGCTGCGGTGCGCCGGCTCATCGAGCAGCGCGGCCTCGACGGCCGGCTGCCGGTCGACGCGCTCAAGATGGCGCACCACGGCAGTGCCCGCAACAACTCGTACGAGCTGCTCGAACTGCTCGACTGTCGGCGCTACCTGCTGTCGACCAACGGGACGAAGCACCATCACCCCGACCCGGAGGCGCTGGCGCGCGTCCTGAACGTCTACGACGACGGCACCGAGTTCCACTTCAACTATGCGAGCGACGAGTCGCTCCCCTGGGCCGACGAGGACCTGCAGCGACGGCACGGCTTCCAGGCCTTCTACCCCGCCGGCGACGCGGGGCTGCGGGTGACGCTGTAGCGCTGTCGCGTCGCTCGTCGAACGCGGCGGCGACGGCTCAGCCGAACGTGGCGAACAGTTCCGTCATCGCCTTCGCTTGGCCGCCGCTCGTCGAGGAGGGGACCAGGATGGGGTTGGTGACGCCGGCGTCGAACCACGCCTCGACGCCGTCGCGGACCCGGTCGACCGGGCCCGACAGGGTGCAGTCGTCGAGCCACTCGTCGGACATGGCCGCCAGCACGCCGTCGGCATCACGCGCGTCGAGGGCAGCCTGCACGGCGGCCATCTCGTCGGCGTAGCCGGCATCGATCCAGTAGTTGCGGTAGTTCGGGAGCGCGACGTAGCCCTGCAGCGTCTTGCGGTTGCGGGCGCGGGCGGCGGCGAGGTCGTCGTCGACGACGGTCGGGATCATGTTGCCGACCTGGAAGCCGTCGGTGAGGCGGTCGTCCGGAACCAGCGAGAGCGAGTGCGCCATGCGGCTGCGCGACGCGTTCGCCCACACCGCACCGTCGCCGATCTCGACCGCGAGGCCGACCATCTTGTCGCGCAACGTCGCGAGGTCGACCGGCGGCAACCCGCCCATCTGCTCGGCCGCAGTGCGCATCGTGCCGACGTACTCGCGCATGTCGGCGAGCGGCTTGCCGGTCTCGAC